>CAYZZG010000030.1:0-10196 GCA_964482825.1 uncultured Gammaproteobacteria bacterium | reverse complement strand
CGCCGGGTAGCTATATTCCCATCTGATAACCGCTGAAAGCATCTAAGTGGGAAGCAGGCCCTAAGATAAGATCTCGTTCCGCCGCAAGGCGGAGAAGACCCCTTGTAGATTACGAGGTTGATAGGCGGGCGGTAGAAGTGTCGCAAGACATTAAGCCTACCCGTACTAATGGTCAAAGAGTAACTTTTTTATTAGTCCGTAAGACGTAACCTTCTCTTCACTTTCAAGGAGCCATCTGTTAAAGATGGCGACGCAGTCCGCCATAGGGCGCATCATGAGCCGTGTACGAATAGTACTGAAAAGGCGAATGATAAGCCCAGGCGGATAAGGCACCTTTACATTTTTGAAAAAAGAACTCTCTTGGTAATTGGAGCGGTGTGGAACCACCTCTTCCCATTCCGAACAGAGAAGTGAAACGCGCCAGCGCCTACGATACTCCCCGTAAGGAGGGGGACAATAGGTCATTGCCAGGGGATTTCTTTTTTCAAAGACAAAAACTTACTCCCGCACTAATCCGCGGGAGTTTTTTGTTGTATTTCTTGGCCTCTGTTCTAGTCCTTGTCATCCTGAACCCTTAGCGAAGTCGAATGGGTTTCAGGATCTCATCTCTTTTTCTTTCTACTTTTTGTCGAAAAAGTAGCAAAACTTGCGAGGAGTAAACGGTCACTAAAATCCTCAGTCGACCTAATCGGGGGAATGCATGCCCCCTCCGCCATACACTTCGTTAGGCGGTGATCCCCCTGACAGTCTCCTTCAGATTTCTTCACGTGCTGCGTTAAATCCTCGCGCTGAGAACGGTGGGGGTTGCGTTAAATTGCGTGGGAAAAGGGATAAAATTGGGCATCTTTTCTTTTTAGTAGCGCCGAGGTGGCGGAGGATTTTAATATTCTTTTTCCTCATACGTTTAAATAACACTCGATGTGAGCAGGGAGGAGAAGGCTTTAAAAACCGTTTCGGGAAAGCGAAAGCATACGAAAAAAGACCGGTAGCAAACATTTCCAATAGGGTTTTTTATATGAATTTCATCAAAGACATCGTAGGAAATTATTGGCCATTCCTCTATAAAAGGTGTGTTGTAGTTGCTCATCGTAAACTCATTACAACATGTTTTTAAGAAGCATTTCAGTAATGAAAAATACTAAATTTAGGTAATCAAAATTACAGAAGTAAAATTTATGAGCCCTGTTTTCTAGGAGGTAATTTTTTTATTAAGAAGACTACTTTTTCTTGTACATCGCGAAGTGCTTTAAAGACGTCTCTCTTTTCTTTCACGTTTTTGTGAGTTGCTCTACGCATAGCTTCTGCCAGTGTAGCGAGAATAAAATTTCTGGTAACTATTGTTCGTATGTTTTCATGAATAATGCCGTTGCTTGCGAGTATATTATCTTCAAAAGCATGCCAGTCTGGGGTCCATATTGTTGTTGATTTTCCACCTGCTTCATTGACAAGGAGCGCAAATCCTGCCATATCCCACGGTTTTAATCCTTCACTTATATGTGCGTCTGTTTGTCCTCCTGCAACATCCACACCATCTAATACACTGCTTGCTGTCCCGAGAAGTTGATTAGTAAAGAAGAGAAGACGATTAATGTGTCTTTGGTTTTTTCCTCTTTTTCCCAGATCCCAGGCAAAAGCGGTGGAAATCATTGCCTTATCAGGCCAAACTGTTTTTGATACCTCTATCTGTTTTCTATCCTTAAACTTTCCTTCAAACTTAAATGCTCCTTCAAATATTTCTGCCGTCCAAAAGGTATCTCCAACTGATTTATAAATTACTGTCATTACAGGTATGCCTTCTGCTACTAGCGCAAAAGAGGTTGAAAATCGGTCTGAATGGCGGGCAAGTCTTCCTGAGCCGTCGATCGGATCAACGACCAAAACTACTGGTAATTTTTGTAACTCCTTGGCCTCCATGCCTTCTAATCTTGGATCTGTTGATTCTTCCGAAAACAAAGGGATGTGGGGAAATTCTCTTTGCCATAAATTACGTATTTGGTTATCGATAGTTAGATCCGCACTAGTTACGAGTTCAAATGTGTCTTTATTTTTTTCCGTCACAACAAGTGGATTGTCTCTTTTTTGTTCTCGTGCTTCTAAACCAGCTTCATAGACGCGTCGAAGACGTGGGCCTATATCGTTTTGTGCGGTTTGTATTAAAAAATCCCGCGCGTAGGGAATTATTTCTCCTCTAAACTTTTCTGTTGGCATATGTTCTTTTCTTTATATATCCTTTTCTCGGGGGTAGGCTGTAATGCACATTACTGTTTTCCATTTCGTAGAGACCATTGGTGTAGTTTTTCAAGGTCCAAAATAGTAATCTTACTTCGGTTTATCCGTATAAGTTTTTCTTTTTGTAACCGATTCAATGCTAACGTTATTGTTTCTCTAAAACTTCCAACAAATTCTGAAATCCGTTGGTGGGTAAGATTAATGGGCAGAAGTACTTCGCTACCGTGTTTTTCTCCAAAACGCAAGGCAATATCGTACAAAAAGCTTGTAACTCGCACCGTAACATTGCCTGCAATAAATCCTTCTACTCGGCGTTCGGCATGATTAAGCCGGTCAACAAGTACATGTAAAAGATCAACCAAGTGTTCGGGGTGGTCAGAAAGAATATCATACAATTCTTGCATGGTTATGGAGTAGAGAACAACATCGGTAATAGTTTCTGTGTATTGATGGGCTGTTTGTTCTTTAGAAATCAATGCGCGAAGAGAAAGGAGATTGCCGGGACCGGTAAGATAAATAATTGTCTCACGGCCTTCCTGGGAAACTTCATATAATTTAATGAATCCTTCCTGGATAAAATATGCACCATGCAAGCGGTCACCGGGATTAAAAAGTACGGTCCCTTTTTTAATGTGACGTGGTGGTCGTTTTGCGTATTTTTTGAAAAAGGAAAAAAAATCCGGACCGTCTGATATATGTGTGAGGCGAGTACGAAGTTTTGCGTTGTCGGACATAGTATTTATTATGAAGATTATAAGTAATTTAGTAGGACAAACACAATACGTAATCGTGCCAAACGAGGTTTTTGCAGAAAATTAATGTGGCATTTTTTTCAAGGCATCTCATAATTCTCTTTCCTCCTTCTTACACCTCTCTGTTTTTCTTCTTATGGCGATGAGTTTAAATAGAGAGCATATGATAGCACTTATTTTACTTTTTATGTTTGGGCTGGGGGTGGCGTATTTTGCTATGCAAAATACCTATCCAGTAACGGTTACCTTAGTAGGCGTTCCATTTCCAGGTGTGCAACTATATCTAGTAGTAATTGGATCAATTTTGTTTGGTTTGGTGGTTGCATGGTTGGTAAGTATGGTAAGCAGCATTCCCTCCTTTTTTACTCTTCGAAGTAAAAACATAGCAATTACTAAGTCTCAAGAATCCATTCACGAGTTGGAAGAAAAGGTACACGATTTAGAAATCGAAAACGCCCGTTTACGGGGAGAAAATGGGGAGGAGCAGGTAGTAGAGGAAGATGAATCAGTAGAACATCCAAAAGTCTACCATAATCCTACTTTTTTCGATCGTCTCCGCCACAGCTTGTCTTAATTATTTTTCGTGCGGAATGGATTCTACCCCAAGGGGACGGTTTGATCTGATGCTCATTCCTCTGTAATTCTGCCATGTTCAACCAGCCACTTAGCAAATTTTTCTCTTGGAGTTGGAGTTTTATTAGTAGTAATTTCTTCCAGTTCTGGTTCTTCGCTTTTCTTTGGTTCTTCTACAGTAAGCTGTTGTTGGGCAGCTTCCATCACTTCTTCCAAAGGAGTGAGTATGAGTTTTTGTCCAGATAGTTTTTGTTGTTGTAGCTCCCGTTCATAACTCCACGCTTCAAATAAAACCCTAGGCTTTGGTTGATTTTCGTTGGAAGATGGCGTTTGAATTACCGTTTGAGGTTTTACTTCTGGGGGAAGGGGAGTGTGTTCTATCAAAGGGGGATTTAAGTCGCCTATCCTTCCTTTTTCTACTAAATCCTTAAGAAATACGAGTTTAACTGCTTCCGCATATGTAAATCTGTTCTCGACAAGTTGGGTTATTCTATTTGTTCTCTCTGCTATTCTTTCTACTTCTATCCGTGGCATAGCCTCTTTATACTACCATTACAGACTAAATGCAAATGGTATTTTATATCACACTTTTGGTGATAAGGGAGGAGAAGGCAATATCTACCTATTACTTCAAGTTTTTATAAGTCTTAGTAACTCAATATTTAGTATTTAGTCATTTCGACCGAGCCTTTGGCGAGGGAGAAATCTAGCGAAGCGTAAACAGATCTTGGAAATTGGGATTTTTATTCTTTATCAAGTTTAACTTTTTCTCACGTCTAAAATCCTTTATTTTCTTTTCTGCTTGAATTGCTTCATAAGGTGTAGAAAATTCCTCAAACCACAATAGTTTATAAAGCCTGTATTTAGACGAAAAAGAATTTTTGATAAATCCTTGTTTGTGTTCCCAAATTCTTCTTAACAGATTATTAGTTACTCCTGTATAGAAAACAGAGTTAGTATGGTTGGTGATGATGTAAACATACCAAACTTTTCCCATTATTAATATCTTACGCTAAAGCTAGATTTCTCGCTACGCCGCGTCAGACGCGGCTGCGTTCGAAATGACAAGGTGATTCACCGTCTCCGAGGTGATATTTTACAGTTGTTATTCTGTGGTCAGACCAGCATTTGTTATGGTTAATGTTTGTGCCGGCGGGGGGGCTTTTTGGCAAGGACGTAGTAAACAACAGCGGCCGCTATTACCATTAGAGCAAAGGCAATCTGGGCATTAGTAATTTGTGGAGTTAAATCAATCATACACGAATTTCGCACTTGGTAAGACACCTCCGAGGTGGATTGGCGCGAAACTCGTGACCTTATTATTGCATAGAAGAGGTTAGTAATGGTATACTTACGCTATCTTAACGAAAGGTGGAATGAATGAGTGGGGACAAAGTCAACAATTAACAGTTCACAATTAACAATTAACTCTTCAAAAAAAGCTACTTCTATGGCGGAGTTGATGAAAAAAGCCGCGTTAAACACGGTCAAAACTGTTCATAAAGGCGACGTGGTTTCCGGTATTATTACCAAACTAACTCCTTCGGAAATTCTGGTAGATATTGGTACAAAAACAGAAGCAGTGGTTATGGAAAAGGATAAAAAGAATCTTCGCAACATTCTGGCGGTTTTGGCGGTTGGTGATAAAATATCGGTATCGGTGCTTAATCCAGAGTCCGATATGGGACATACAGTAGTTTCGCTGCGTCGATTTATGGATGATTTGCTTTGGAAAAAACTAGAGAACGAACAAAAAAATAGTACACCAATTAATGGTACTATTGCGGAGGTAACAAGGGGTGGTTATCTGGTTGATACTGCCATTGGACTGTCCGGATTTTTGCCAAATTCCCAAATTTATTTGCCAAGTACAGATCAGTCTACAGATATTGTCGGCAAAAAGATTACTGTTTATGTACTGGAAGTAAATAGACTTGCGCATAAAATTATTTTTTCCCAAAAGCCGGTGGTAAGCGAGGAAGAATTTATAAAACTTACTAAGGTATTTAAGGTGGGGCAAAAGGTTGAGGCAGCTATTACCACTATTACTTCTTTTGGAATGTTTGTCAGCATTCCTTTAGGAATAGGAGAAGGAAAAGGAGAAGTTGATGGGCTTATTCACATCTCAGAGATTTCATGGGAAAAGGTGGAAGATATTGGAAGCATCTTTACTGTAGGACAAACAATAGACGTAGTTGTTATTGGTATTGACCGGCAAGCAAAACGACTTGATTTATCGATTAGAAGATTAACTGCTGATCCTTTCGAGGAGCTTGCTAAAAAATATGCGGTTGATCAAAAGGTAAGCGGTACTGTGTCGGAGGTTGGTTCAGCTGGCATAACTATCGATCTTGGTGAGAATGCGACAGGGTTTATTCGAAAAGAAAAGATTCCGCCAAATGTAAGTTATAAAGCTGGTGATAGTATTACCGCAACTATTTCTCAATTTGACAAAAAACGCCACAGAATAGAACTAGTGCCGGTATTAAAAGAAAAACCGATCGGATACCGCTAGATTAGTATACAGTATACAGTATACAGTATACAGGGCTTAATACTTAATACTGTATACTTTAGTCGTAACCACTTCTAGCTTCAATGAGGTATAATGGTTCTAGAATTTATGAAACGTGTCTCTACAAATTTCGTTTGCCAAGAATGTGGCTATGATTCACCGCAATGGTATGGGAAATGTCCGGAGTGCGGTACTTGGAATTCAATGCGCGAAATAACAATTAACAGTTCACAATTAACAATTAACAAAAAAAAATCCGCCAGAACAGGTTCAGTCAACATAAAACCTCAACAGCTGTCAGAAATTATCTACAATGAAAAAGAAAGAACGAAAACGGGGTTTTCCGAATTGGATGGGGTGTTGGGCGGAGGGATTGTGGCCGGATCGGTAACATTATTGGCCGGTGATCCGGGAATTGGGAAGTCGACTTTGCTATTGCAAACAGCATTAAACATTAGTAATCATAGCAAAGTCGTCCTGAGTCCGCCATCTGGCGGATCGAAGGACCCCATGGGATTACAGAAGAAAGCTGAAGAGAAGATTCTTCGCTCCGCTCAGAATGACAATTTGAAGGTTCTTTATGTCAGCGGAGAGGAATCTGCGGAGCAGATTAAACTTAGAGCAACAAGAATAATTGGTAGTATCGAACAAAAAAACTTTCTATTGCTCGCGTTGTCCGATACCGACGCGATTGTGGAAATAATTCAACAAACAAAGCCGGCGCTGGTGATTATCGATTCAATTCAAACCATGGAATCCGAGCAGGTTGGGGGTTTGTCGGGATCGGTTGGGCAAATAAGATACGGGGCAAATGCCTTTATCCGCTTGGCAAAACAAGACGGTGTTCCCATTGTGCTGGTAGGCCATGTGACCAAAGAGGGCATGGTGGCAGGGCCAATGATTTTATCGCATATGGTGGATACGGTGTTGTTTTTTGAAGGGGAAAAAATGACCGCCACCAGAATTCTTAGAAGTTTAAAAAACCGCTTTGGTCCGGTTGACGAAGTGGGAGTTTTTACCATGGAGCAAAACGGCGTAAAAGAGGTAACAAATCCCGAACAAATTTTTTTAACGGAAAAAAGAGAAAACGTTCCCGGCTCAGTCCTTTCCGTTATACTGGAAGGGACGCGGGCTTTTTTAATAGAACTGCAGGGGCTGGTAGTTTTTTCCAAACTGCCAATGCCGCGGAGGGTGTCATCGGGATTTGACAGCCGCCGTTTAGAGCTTTTACTTGCGGTACTGCAAAAGCATTGCCGCTTGCCGCTTGAGACAAGCGATGTGTTTGTTAACGTGGCCGGCGGAATGAAGGTAAATGATCCGGCGGTTGATCTGGCAGTCTGTCTGGCCCTTTTTTCCAGTCTTAAAAATATGCCGCTTAAAAACGCGGTTGGCATCGCGGAGGTGGGGTTACTGGGAGAATTGCGTGGTGTCGGGTCGCTGGAAAAACGCATTAAAGAGGCGAAAAAGTTGGGATTTGGTGATATAATAAGCGCGAAAACTAATAAAATGTTGAATGAAGTAATAACATCATTTAAGTAAATGACGATAGATGGTAGAAAGTAGAAGATAGATATTTTTCTAATTTCCATTTTCTACTTTCAAAGTTCTATCTTCTATTGTCAATTTTCTATCGTCTAATAAATACTATGCCATCCAATCAACCTACAATGAAAAAAAAGGTCCAAGGAGTACATATCCCCGGTTTTCCGCAAAACATTATTGGTGCGATTGCTGACGAGGTCGCAAAGACTGTTGTAGAGCGATTACCCCATATGGTAATTCCTAAGAGGAAAGGTGATGGAAAAAAATCCAAAAAACTGGAGAATGCCATTTTCTTGGACACCTCGGCCATTATTGACGGCCGAATCTTTGATGTAATTGCTATAGGTTTTTTTGTAAGTACTTTTGCAATTCCCCACAGCATTTTGGCGGAGCTAAAGCACATTGCCGATTCGCAAGACATGGTCAATAAAGAACGGGGCAGACGAGGTTTAGAAAGACTTGAGAAATTAAAAAAAGCCAAGGGAATAAAGTTTACTGTAGTCTCTGATGAGGCATTTGTTAAGGAAAAACGAAAAGATGTTGATGAAATATTGATTAGAATGGCAAAGTTAAATAAAGGACGAATAATTACCTGCGATTATAATTTGGAAAAAAAAGCCACCATCGAGGGAGTTAGGGTAATCAACATTAACGCGCTGGCCAATGTGCTAAAAGTAATTGCCGTGCCGGGCGAATCGCTCAACATCAAAGTTTTACATTTGGGAAAAGAGCCAACACAAGGCGTTGGATATTTGGATGACGGGACAATGATTGTAATAGAACAAGGAGCTTTTGATATTGATAAAATGATTGATGTAGTAATTTCGCGGGTAATTCAAACTACTGCGGGGAGAATACTTTTTGCGAAGAAAATAAGCTAGCGGCTAGTAAATTAGCGTCTAGCGGCTAGTTATGGTTTACATAAAATCCTACAAAGAACTCATTGTTTGGCAAAAATCCTTTAAGCTGGTAAAGTTAGTCTTTCTTCTTACAAACAAATTTCCTCAATCAGAGTTCTATGGATTAGTAAGTCAAATGAGGAGGGCGGCAGTTGCAATCCCATCGAATATTGCAGAAGGGTATGGAAGAAGATCTTCTAAAGAATATGCACAGTTTTACGCAATTGCCTATGGTTCTGGGCTGGAACTGGAAACACAGTTGCTACTTGCTAAGGATTTGGGCTTTGGAAAGAAAGAAGATTTTGTAGAAGTGGAATCGTTGTTAGAAGAAGTTTTGAAGATGTTAAATGCAATGACTTTTAAAATGAAACAACTAAACGCTAGTAGCTAGTGTCTAGATGCTAAAAGGGGGAGCAAGGCTACGGCGGAGTCAAACGAATCGAATCACGATCATCTAAGAAGTCACAGCAGCGTGACGCAGACAATCGAGAATCTCCTCGTTGAGCGACTTCTTGGTCAATTCGGTTTCTAACCGCATCCTCACACCCCTGCGAATGCCTATGACTTCATTGTCACAGGAAAGAGCCTCTTCATTGATGTGAGGCTGCGTCGGGACACCGGGGTTGCGGTCGGTGGCACCGGCGTGCTGGTCGACGTCGCGGTGCCCGTCGGGGCGGGGATGTTGAACCCGCTCAAAACGACCGGCAAGGTTACCGGGGCAGGCTGGTAGGCGATCCTGTTCGCCTTAATGGTCGATCCGCGCTGATCGCACGTTAGCCACTGGGTTTCGAAATCCCAGAAGTGCGAGCATGGCGTGCTCTTAATCACCGGAGCGTCGAATCCGCGCCAGTAGTACAGAGTGGATCTGTGTCCGGGGTGCGTCCAGGTGACGACCGAATCGTCGTTTGTGGAGCACCTCCAAACCAGGTTTTCCACCCCGCATACCACCTTCTCGCGCTCGCTGAGATTGCTCACTAGCATTGCGGCGATTTGCCCTCCGGACGAAAGCGTCGCGGTGGCCGTGGGTGTGTTGGTCGGCTGCTGCGTGGCAGTCGGCGGAATCGGCGTCGGCGTATTAGTCGGGGTCGCGATCGGTGGCACCGGCGTGTTGGTGGGCGTGTTCGTCGACGTCTGACTCGGCGTCGGTGTAGCGGTGGTTGGAGGTCCTTGGTACCAACTGAACCCAAAACAAGGGATCCATCCCATTTCCCGGTCGTCGACCACGTACACGCCAGCGGTTTCGCCGCTGTAGGTTTTAGTGGTCCCGGCTGGAAATTTTTCCCAAGGCCAAGGGATTCCCTGCCCCGGGTCTTGCGCGATCCTTAGTGGGACCGCCAGTTGGGTTGTATTGGTCACCGTGAGGTGGCCAATACCGTCTCTGATAGAGAATTCAGCCTCCATAGGGATGCATGTGTATGCACCCCAGGAGTTGTAGATCGCTATCCCATCCGTGGTCTTCAGATCAACCCGATAGATTCTCGATGGTGACGCAAGGTCACCTTCAAAATACAAGGACTTTGTCTGACTTACCCAGGTGGTCGTTGTTATCCAGTCAGTGGGAACGAACTTGAAAGTTTTCTCCTCGGGTACCCATCGGTACTCGTCCCGAAAACTTGCAATAGTTGCCACTCTCATCGGCGTGGACGCCAACTCGATCGTAGTGAGGCGTAGAGTTGGGTTGATGGG
>CAYZZG010000029.1:1992-10234 GCA_964482825.1 uncultured Gammaproteobacteria bacterium | reverse complement strand
GTAAGTTCCATGTCCGTATGCCCGGTGGTGCTGAAGTTGAATTTAGTCCCGGCGAAGTTGGTGTAATACCTGCCGGACACGATTTGCGGATTGCAGGCAGTGAACCTGTAATTTGGCTGGAAATTCCGCACTAAAATCCTGGCTCTAAGTTTTAGCTATTTAGGGGTTGGGCAAGCAGGGCGAGGCGGGCCCAGAGAGTTCCGTTCGGATATTTTCAAACAGACACCGCTTCGCTAACGCTTCGGCGCAAGAGCATTTTTGCTACACTATTTATGTGGGGATTCTCGATCTCTTTTTTCCCAAATACTGCGTGAATTGCAAAAAGCTAGGCTCATATCTCTGTTCCGATTGTTTTTCCTATCTTTCTTTCGATACTCAAGGGATGTGCCTTACCTGCGGTTTATCTTCGATTGATGGACTTACTCACCCGCGCTGCCGAAGTCGCTACTCAATAGACGGCGTGTTCACCAGCATTGCTTACAAAGGAGTGGCGAAAAAACTTCTCTATGTATTCAAATACAAACCATATGTTACTGCTATACAAAATGTTCTTGGAGATTTATTTTATGAGGGTATTATTCAAAATGAAGCCTTTATGTCAACAATATCAACAATCCAACAATCAAACAATCCAACAATCGTCTTTGTTCCCATTCCATTACATAGTTCAAAATTAAAGAGCAGAGGATATAATCAGTCAGCGATTCTCGCGGATCAGCTCTCACAAAGGTTTAATCTTCCAGTAAAAAATATATTGTCTCGTGTAAAAAAGACAACTTCACAGTATGGACTTAAAAGAGATAAAAGAAAAGAAAACATTGCCGGCGCATTCTCCGTTTCGCCTAATATCTTAGTATCTCAATATCTCAATATCTTCGTTATCGACGACATTCTCACCACCGGTTCAACACTTTTCGAAGCAGCTTACATTCTCAAAAAGAAAGGAGCAAAAAGAGTCTTTGGTCTTGCGCTATCGAGAGACTAGGCGCAGTTTACATTTAGTTAGCTTTCGGTTATCATCATTCTATGAAAATAACCAATAGACGAGCGTTTTATGATTATCAAATCTTGGAGAAACTTGAGGCAGGGATTAACCTGCTTGGTTCGGAAGTAAAAGCCGTGCGCCTTGGTCATGCTGACCTTTCGGGCAGTCATATTCGTATTATTGGCAGCGAAGCTTACTTATTAAACGCCAAAATTTTTCCCTACCAGTATGGTCGGCCTGAAGGTTACGAAGAAAATCGAACCCGCAAACTTTTACTTCACAAGAAAGAAATTATTTCCCTTAAATCAAAAATAGAAGGTTCGGGTCTTACCCTTATTCCTCTTTCTTTGTATACTGCCCGCAACCTAATAAAAGTAGAAGTTGCCATTGGCAAAGGAAAAAAGGAGTATCAGAAAAAAGAGGCAAAAAAGAGAAAAGATCTGGAAAGAGCTGCCGAAGAGGAACTAGGGCAATTCTAACCTGGTTTTAACCAACTAAACTTGCATTTCTTACCATTTTCCTATATACTATTAACCTTGGGGATGTATTGCATCGACGAGTTTGTACATTAATAAACTGCAAGCCGACTTTGATAAATAGTCGTAAAACAGAATCAAAAGATAAGTGCTGTTAACAAACGCACAAGTTCATTCATGGCAGAAATGCTTGGAATGAATTTCAGACCGGCATTAGCATTAACTGCTTAAGCTAGTTTGAATGTTCATGCTTTCTTTCTCAACGGGATAGTATGGGCATAAACACAGTTGGGGAACGGTAAAGGAGCCGGTTAACTTCTTTATTGAACTTATACCTTGGCTTTACCGAAATCCTGTCAATTGGAGTAAGTAAAGCGACATAAAAAATTGACTATGCTTGTAGAAGTTTTTTACTGTTATTCTTGGACTCGAGTTCATCACTCGACATCTCCACCAAAAGCCTCGCCAAATGCGAGGTTTTTATTATTTTAGATCAATCTGCCAGATTTTGCCATCGGCCAAAAATAATAACTTCTTTTCTTTTTCTTTTACTTCCAAATCAACAGCTTTTTTAAGCATTTTGGTCTGATATTGTTCATGGTAGGCACCGTTTTTATTAAAGACGACTATCCGCGATTGGGCGGTATCAAGTACATAGATTTTATCTATATCGGCTGCGGTAACAATTTTTACTGGTTTTCCCAGTGGGGAATCAAGGCCGCTTGGAGTAAACGCGTCAGGCTTGCCACGAGTAAATTTTTGAATACGGCCATCGGTAAAAAGCACCCATACTGATCCGTCAATTGCCATTGAGTTTGCCTTGGAAAAATCTATGGTAACGCCACTTACTAAATAATTTGCCCTTCCATATCCGCTTTGTGTAGCAGCCAGCTTAAGTAGCTGATTTTTTTCGGCATCAAGAAGGTATAGGTTTCCCAGATAGGTACCTATTCCGGTAGCGCTTGCCCAAGTGTTTGTATTTTTGACCAAGGTTTTTTCTTTTTGGGTTTTTTTATCAATAGAAATAATGCCTGTTTTACTTGCTATGTATAGAGTTGTTGTGTCTTGGGCGAACGTAGTTTCAGAAGAAATATTTTTTACCTCATTAGCTAGAAGATTACTATCTTTATCACTTACCTGTTTTGCTCTAACATTATTGACTGCAGCAGTTGTCATAAGCGAATCATCTATTTTTTTGAGCAAGTCGTCAATTTGCTTTGTATAGGAAGAATCTTTTGGAAACTTGGTTTTTCCTTCCTGTAATATTTTCTGTGCCTTGGCAAAATTATCACGGGCAAGATTTTTATTAAGCTCAATAAGAGCTTGTCCTTCTTCATACTTTTTCTCTGCGCTATCAGTAAGTTCCTTGTAGCTTGCCTTAAGGGTGGCTTCTTGCTGTTGTTTTTTGGAAATATAGATGCCACCAATAAGTACAGAGAGGAGGATAATTGCCACAAACAACATAATTTTTCTTGAAGAATTCATGCGAAGAGGAATCTGTGGAGTATGAAAGTTAATTTTTTCTAGTAAAAGCTTAATATAGTTTGTTCTTGGTATATAATTTGTTTTAGGAGAAGATAGAGAGATATCTTGGGAGAAAGCTGCAATGTCAGGTTCTTCTTCTTTCTGAGCAGGTTCCTGATAGGAAAGTACGACAGCGGCATTTGCTCCATCCTCTTGCTCGTGTATTTTTGGGGAAACATATTCAACAATTTCAGCGGGAGTTGTTTTTTTAATCTCGGCAAGAAGAGACTGTATAGAGATATGTGAAGCAAACTGTTTGGTTTGAAGGATAAGCATGTCGCCGTTTTCTAAAAATCCTGATGCAGAGTTAATGGTTTGCTCGGAATTTCCAACCAAAATTACTCCGATTTTTTCTCCCCGTTTCAATACAATACTGCCTTCTCCTGCAGTAAACAAATACGAAATGTTATTAATGACTGCCGTAATTGCAAGACAGCCCGTCATTTTTTTGGGAAATTTTTCCCAGGTAATGTTTACTGCTTTTTTAATTGCATCAAGGGTTTTTGTTTCAAGTGTAAAATATTCTTCCTCCAGTGTGCTAATAAGTTCTTTACCAATTGCATGAAGGTTTTCGGTTGGTTCTGAGACATGCAGCGAAAGAACGGCAAACAATGTCCCGGCATTATAGGCCTGCGACCATGCATAAAGGGTTGGGGTAGCAACAATATGTGCGTGGGAAACGTTTGTTTTGGAAGGATGCATAGAGCTCCCTTACAGTATTACTATAGCGAGAATAAACAACAAAACAGCAAATGCAAAGAAAACAATGCCAACGCCAAGCATAACCGTTGAGGAAGTTGCTTGAGACACGACAATATTCATGCGTTTAATTTGATTGATCAGAACAAAAAGGAATATAAGGTAGAAAAAAATCATAAGAGAAAGAGCAAGTTTTACAATAGTAGTTGCCTGAAAAAGATCTGCTATATCTATCATTCTTCGCGTCTCCTTCCAATGAGTGATTCAATAATTTTTATTACCCGTATTGGTTTTGGAACAGCAAGGAAATCAAAATGAACTACTTTTCCTGCTGTTTGAACGAAGACGTCGCCAAAATCAAAAAAAGAACGAATAAATCCGGACTGATGGTAGTTAGTGTCTTCAACAAGACTAAGTTTGGTTACTGCAACATCATGAAAAACAATATGAGAATAGTCAATGTCAACAATGCGTTTTTGTGTGACCATAGATATGTTATAAAACCAATCCATGTATTCTACCAGGGCATAGGTAAAGACAATAAGATAATAAAAAAGCGTTATGAAAAAAAAGTAGCTTGAAGGAAGCGGAGGAAACGGAATCAGGGAAAAAAGTAGAGGAAATAGAAAGGGAAAAAGAATGAGAATAATAACCGTAAGTATCCATGGAGCATTAGTAATGAAATGACGTCTAAGAAATAAAAGGACTGTTTCATCAGCTTCTTGATTTTCAAAATGGACACCTAGTGGCATTTCACCATAGCTTGAAAAAGAATGTAAACGATTTGGAGAAGAGGAAAGAATTGATGCAATAGGGTTTTCTACTTGTGGTAGGGTAGAAGGTTGTTTTGGCGCAGTTTCTTTTTTGGGAATAAAAATATCAGGCATGGTTGGAATATAAAATATTAAATAGTAAAAAGCAAATACAATCTACGACCTCTCAACGTTATAGAGAGGACCGACGATTTGAATGTTGGCCGGCGCGCGTAAATTAAAATATGTTTTGAAGTCAGCGCCGTTAAAACTTATTGATCCGGCGTCACCGGATACATTCACCGATGTGGTTTTTCCGCTCCCTTTATCCCAATCAGTAGAGAGAGAAGAGACATTGTTAAACGGTTTTCCTCCTCTATTCTTAAGCTCATCTTTTACTCTGCCCACGTCCCAGGTATCTGTTCCTGCGGGGTTTGATTTGTCTACCTGATATAAATGTTCTTTTGTGCCACCGTCTTTCTGGACAAGTAAAAGTACATTAACAATATCAGCTACTTCTTCCGACTTTAACCACGCAGTTTTATTATATTGAGAACGCGAACCCCAGTCGCAATAAAACCAGGGAGAATCTTTATCATAAGCGTTATTCTTAAGATCATCAAAACTATTAATACTATCGGAAGTAGTATCTTTGGCATTTTTTGTCCAGGCAGTGCCATTCCATCCTATCTCGCTTGATGAGAAAACATAACCTCCGTGAGTTGAGGAAAACCACGCTTTAATTGGAGAACCGCCATGTATCATGACTTGGCCCGAAGTGGCATTCACCGCTTGTTCCCAGTTGCCTCCTTTTGGATCCGGTTTGAATACCTGGCATTGTTCTGTAGTGCAGATAGAACCAGCGCCATTATTGGTATAAGCAAGTACATATGATCTGGCGGCAATGGCCTGAGCTTTAAGAGCTGCAAGATTGTTGTCTGTCCATGAGTCTGGAACTTCGTAGATTCTTTTGACGTAGTCTTCCAGTGAATAACTACCATGCCCTTCAACATTAATTTGTTTTCCCGTATCGACAGTTGTTAAGGAATCAAAAGTGTAGTAGGCTCGTAGAATCGCTTCCGCATCCTGTCCTGCTTTGGCCCGTCCCCATGCGCCATATTGATTGAGTCCTATCCTATTAGGAACACCGTAGGTGAAAAATCCAAAACCGCCGCTAAACCCTGGATCTTTTCCTATATCGCTTGAGCAACCGCCTTGGGTATTATACGCGTAGAGAGGAATATTAAGACTTGAAAGACGTTGGGATAAAATTTGTTGCTGTTTTGCAGAAAGCACTGCGATTTGATTAGAAAGGCTGGATTGGTAAGATTTTGCGCCACTTACTATTTTATCTAATTTTGCTGATTGTTCATCAAGACTGGCTTTAACTTCGGTAAGTCGAATTTCTTCCTCCTCCAATGTTTTCTTTTTGGTTTCTAGATCGGTAATAGACAGGGCAATATTGGTAATAATAACTTTATCCTGGTCGGTGGCCGCTTTTTGGTAGGCCAAAAGCTGGGTAATTTCCGATGCAGAATCGGCAGAAAGAAATATCAAAAGAGGAGAGCTATAGTAGCTCTTAATATAGAAGTCGCGAATAGTACGATGAAGAATCATTTCCTGTTTTGCCAAGTCCCTATAACCTTCCTCGATATTTTTCTTTTTTACTGCTATGTCGTTTTCTATTGTTGAGACTCGACTTTTAATATCGGTAATTTGTTTTTGCATTGACTTAAGCTGTGATTCAAGCGGTGCGGTGGCTGCTTTGGATTGGTTAAGAGCAGAAGTAAGATCGTTAATCTGCTTGGTAATGTTATCCAGTTCGTCTGATTGAGCTTGCGAGACAATTCCAAACAAGAAAGCACTACAGAATAACAAAAACCACAAAAGAGCAAAGAGGGATTTCATAAGATACGTCTATTATATCAAATAAGAATCCTGTAGCGTTTATGGTTTTGAGAAAGGTAATGTGTTATACTCGCAGCAAGTTGTTATGGAAGAAACAAGCCCTTCATATTTCCAGACAAATTCGCCCAAAAGATCTCGCAGGCGCTTGGCCCGTGTTTTTTTGCTCATTTTATTATTGCTAGTTTTTAGCGGTATAGGATTTGGCGCGATGCGGTTTTTAGGTTCACGTGAAACTACCCAACCTTCAGCGCCTTCTCCAACACCAACACTTGATGTTTTTCCCACAGATGTTCCTACAATTATTCCAACAACAGTAGTTTCTCCTTCGCCGATATCCTCTCCTACTCCCACAGCGGTAAATCCTGTTGATAAGGCAACAGGACTTGACAGAAGCAGCCTTTCTATCTCTGTTCAAAACGGCAGCGGAGAAGTTGGGGCAGCAAGTAAGATGTCAGACGCGCTTAGGGGTTTTGGTTATCGCGTGGCATCGGTTGGCAATGCAGATACATTTGACTACACAGATGTTTCTATTAGCGTTAAGCCAAGTGTCTCCAAATATCTTACTTTGTTAAAAAACGACTTAGCAAAACAATTTACTGTTGCTTCAAGTTCTGCCACACTGTCTGCGTCGGCCTCCGCAGATGCGGTGGTTATTGTAGGAAAATAGAAATTTATAGTATGCTCTAAATATGGATATTCTGGATGAAGCATTAAAACGCAAGGAAAAATATCTGCTGGAAAACAAACAATATCAACAATACGAAGCGCTTGCCCATCGACATTTTGTCGGAAAATACATAGGAGACTTAGTTTATGGCGCCAATGACGGCATTATTACCACCTTTGCGGTGGTGGCTGGCGCGTCGGGCGCAGTCCTTTCGCCGGCAGTGATCATTATTCTTGGTTTTGCCAATATCTTGGCAGATGGGGTGTCAATGGGTGCCAGTAACTATTTGGGAAAACGATCAGAACAAGACTTTGCCAAAGCGCAACTACAAAAAGAAGACTGGGAAATAGACCATTTACGCGAACTGGAAATACAGGAAGTGAGAGACATTTATAAAAACAAAGGGTTTTTGGGAAAAGACCTTGACAAAGCAGTGTCAATTATCACATCGAATAGAAAGGTTTGGCTTGATACCATGATGAAAGATGAATTGGGAATTATTGTAGAGGAAAAAGATGATCCAAAAAAACATGGTATGGTAACATTTTCCGCTTTTGTGGTGGCCGGCCTTTTTCCGCTGTTGCCATTTATTTTCCCCCAAGTTCCTAATGCCTTTTTTCTATCATCGCTTATTGGTGCCGCCACACTTTTTACTGTCGGAGCACTGAGAACGTTGATTACTACGGTTAGCTGGTGGCGGGGGGGAATTGAGATGTTGTTGGTGGGGTCGGTTGCTGCTAGTATTGCATACATTGTCGGAGCAGTAATAGAAGGAGTGATAAAGTAATATGTATGATGTTATAACTATTGGCAATGCCATGATTGATATGTTTATGGTGGTAAAAGAAGACAATAGTTTTAGTCGTATCGACACAGATGAGCGTATTCTCTGCTTTCGTTTTGGCGAAAAAATTCACGTGGACAGTTGCCGTTTTTTGCTTGGCGGCAATGCCTGTAACACCGCTGTAGGGTTTTCTCGTCTTGGAAAAAATACCGCCTTTTGTGCGGAAATTGGCAGCGATGAATTTGCAGAGAAGATTAGAGAAGGTTTGGAAAAAGAAAGCGTTGACTTGTCACTTCTTACACAAACTGCGGGGGCGCTTTCTTCCTTTGCGGTAAGTATTACCTATCAAAGAGAGCGAACCCTTTTTGTTGATCACGTCAAAAGAGCGCATGATTTTTCTTTTAATGACGTTTTAACTAAGTGGGTCTATCTGACGTCGCTTGGCGT
>CAYZZG010000029.1:0-1982 GCA_964482825.1 uncultured Gammaproteobacteria bacterium | reverse complement strand
GAATGGAAGAGTGCGTACGCAAACGTACTTTCCTTTGTCCAAAAAGGAAACGCCCGTCTGGCTTTTAGTCCGGGCACGCACCAATTTGAGGAAGAAGGATTATTGGGCATAAAGAATGTTTTGCCACACGCAGAAGTTTTGTTTGTTAACAAAGATGAAGCGGTACGAATCACAAAGAACAATGAACAAAGAACAATGAACAAAGAGGACATCAAAGAATTATTAAAAAGCTTGCAAGCAATGGGGGCAAGAGTAGTATCGATTACCGATGGTGATAATGGATCATACGCAATTGATGAGGAGGAGAAAATCTATCACCTTGATCTTTTTCCAGCTACTGTTGTAGAAAAAACTGGAGCAGGAGATGCTTACACATCAGGGTTTTTATCGGCAGTTATGAGTCAACAAAGTGTTCGGGAGGCAATGCGTTTTGGAGCAGTCAATGCAGCATCAGTTATAGAACACATTGGAGCACAAGAAGGGTTATTGACAAAACAGCAAATACAAGAGAAACTGGAAAGTCATAGAGAATTTCAAGCACAGACAATTTGAGTATGGTTGATCTTTCAAAAATCACCAAAGACGGTAAGGCTCTGTTTCTAGCCTACGATCAAGGGATGGAGCATGGACCAACTGATTTTAATGACGACAGTATTGATCCTAACTATATTTTAAGCATTGGTCTGGAAGGGGATTTTAATGCCATTATTTTCCAAAAAGGAGTGGCCGAGAAATACTACGACCCTGTTTTGCACAACGAAATTCCGCTGATTGTAAAACTAAATGGAAAAACAAATCTTCTTCACGAAGAGCCATATTCGCCACTTTTAGCAACAGTTGAGGAGGCAATTACTCTTGGCGCATCGGCTGTTGGCTATACCATTTATGTGGGGAGTAAGCACGAAGCGCAAATGTTTTCTGAATTTGCAGAGATAGAAAGACAAGCACACGCCAAGCATCTTCCCGTGGTGGTGTGGATGTATCCGCGGGGCAAGTCCATAGAAGGCAGAGACGAGAAAGAGCTGGCAGCCTACGCTGCCAGGGTTGGTTTGGAACTTGGTGCAGACGTAGTCAAAATTAAATACCCGGGTTCACTTGAAGCCATGAAACAGGTGGTGAAAGCAGCGGGTAAAACATTGGTGGTTGCATCTGGCGGAGAAAAAACCGAGGAGACTACATTTCTTTCGATGGCTAAAACAGTGATGGAAGCAGGAGCGGCTGGTCTGGCAGTTGGTCGCAACGTCTGGCAGGCCAAAGATCCCCTGGGAGTGACGGAGAAGTTGAAGAAAATAGTATTTGGAGAATAATTGTTACATTGCTAAATTGTTATATTGTTGACGCTCTATGAAAATTTATTTAGCCACCGATCACGCTGGTTTTGGACTAAAGGAAAAAGTAAAAAGTTTTCTTGAGAAAAAAGGATATGATATAGAAGATTGTGGGGCGTATGAGTTTGATAAAGACGATGATTACCCTGACTTTATAGGTAAAGCAGCGGAGAAGGTATCAGAAAATCCAGAGGATCGGGGAATAATCTTTGGCGGTTCTGGACAAGGAGAGGCAATTGTGGCGAATAAATTTCCCGGTGTTCGAGCGGTTGTTTTTTATGGATTGCAACCGGAAATTATTCCTCTTTCCCGAGAGCACAATAATGCGAATATCTTATCCATCGGCGCGCGATTTGTTACAGAAGAAGAATTACTGCCATTGGTAAAACAATGGCTTGAAGCACCGTTTCCGGCAGACGAGCGGCACAAGAGGAGAATTGAAAAGATAAAAAAGATAGAAAAAGCATTATAGGTCAAAATGCAAAATTCAAAATGCAAGAATATCTTTCGACAAGCTCAAGATCATGATCCTGAGCGTAATCGAAGTACAAGTAAAAATGCAAAAATAATGTCATCCTGAACTTGATTCAGGATCTATCACTTTTTACTTTTGAGTTGCCCGCTTCGCCAAAGCGTCAGCGAGGCGAGTAATTT
>CAYZZG010000028.1:1265-10545 GCA_964482825.1 uncultured Gammaproteobacteria bacterium | reverse complement strand
ATTGCATCGGGAAAAATCCAGGCAATCGAAATGACAACATTTTTTGGTAACGAGCTTAGAAGATTTATTGACAGAAGCGATACTGCAATCATTGGCGTCTGTAATGGATTTCAAGCGCTTGTCCGTACCGGTCTTTTGCCATTCCGTCATATTGGCACTATGGACGCTACTCTGACAAACAACGACTCCGGCCACTTCGAATGCCGATGGGTAAATCTGCGTATCGAACCAAACACTCGCTGCGTTTTCTTGAAAAACCTCTCAACACCTCGGATGGTGGCGAAGCAACGACTTCGACTCCTCCGAGGTGGACTAAATAATGGCATTGTCTCTTTTCCCGTCGCCCATGGCGAGGGAAAGTTTTTTGCACCAGAACAAACCCTTGATGAAATCGAAAAACAACATCTTGTGGTATTTCGTTATGTTGATGAAAAAGGAAAACCAACACAGCATTATCCGCAAAACCCCAATGGCGCGCTGCGGGCAATTGGCGGCATCTGCGATCCAACAGGACGAATCTTAGGCCTGATGCCCCATCCGGAATGCTTTGTCCGTAAACAACAACACCCTAACTGGCGTCGGAATGGAATACAAAATCCTCACGGCCTGCCGCTTTTTGAAAATATAGTTTATTTCGTCCGAAATGCCTAAAATAGGCAAACACCTCGGACGGTGGCCGAAGCAACGACTTCGACTCCTCGCGCCGCCGGCACAGCCTTTGGCGACGCACGGCCGAGGTGGAGGGGGTAAACAACATATGATCAAAGCAGTCATTTTCGACATGGATGGGGTTATCGTTGACAGCGAACCAATTGAATCTCTCGCGCTTGAGAAAATGTTGAGAGAATATGGAAAGACACCAATGCTTAACGAAACAGGACTAGCTCATATACCTGGCGTTACCAGCGATAGATACTGGGAATCGTTAATGGAAAAATATAATTTCAAAGAAAATGTCACAGTTTTACGAGAAAGAAAACGGGAAATTTTTGTAGAAATCATACAAGGAGGAATTTACCCTATAACTGGGACTTTAGAACTTATAAAAAAACTTAAAAATAAAATAGCAGTTGCTTCAAGTAGATTTCTTAAACACGTTTTTCTTATCTTAGAATTATTAGAGATTAAAAAATATTTTAATGTAGTCACAGGCCCAACTGAAAACTTAAGACGAAAACCATTTCCTGACATATATTTAGAGGCCGCAAAAGCACTAGGAGTACCTCCTACCTTGTGTGTTGCTCTTGAAGACACAGAAACTGGAATTCTTTCTGCCAAAAATGCAGGGATGAAAGTTATCGCAGTTCCCAATCAATATACAAAACACCAAAACCTCTCAAAAGCTGATAAAATAGTAAACAGTTTGTCTGAAATAACAATATCTATGTTAAAAAGTTTATGAATAAGAAACAAAAGATTACCTACGAACAAGTTGGTGACAACTACGAAACAAAAGACCCCATTAAACAACTGGCGCAAGATGCTGCGGCTGCACCCGGAAAAAATTTAAGGCAACACGGTTTTGAGGAAGTAAAAGAAACACGGGGAGAATCCGCATTTGTCTGGAAACAAGATGATGTGTATATGGCTTCTGTTGTTGAGGGACTTGGAACAAAAAATTTAATTGCAGATGCAATGTCTCAAATAACCGGAAAATCCTACTACGATATTATTGGTCATGACACTGTCGCAACAGTGATTAATGATTTAATTTCTGTGGGCGCAACGCCATTAGTTGTTCATGCATATTGGGCAATAGAAGATAATGAATGGTTGCAAGATGAACAAAGAATGACTGATCTTATTGCCGGCTGGAAATCTGCCTGTGATTTAGCTGGCGCAACCTGGGGTGGGGGAGAAACAGCTACCATGAAACAAATTGTTTTGCCAAACACCGCTGAACTGGCCGGTTCTGCAGTTGGAATCATTTCTTCTGAAAAAAACCTCATCACCGATAGAAAATTACAAGCTGGAGATAGAATTCTCTTTTGCAGAAGTAACGGCGTTAACGCCAACGGCATTTCCCTTACCCGCGCCATTGCCAAACAATTACCAAATGGTTATGCCACAAAACTGCCCGATGGCACCATGTATGGAGAAGCATTGTTGACAAAAACAAATATCTACGCAAAAGTTATACAGGATTTACAAAAAGCAAATATTGATATTCACTATATTTCAAACATCACCGGACACGGACTTCGAAAAGTAATGAGAGCGCGAGGAAACTTTAGCTATATTATTGAACAAATAGTAGAGCCTCAAGAAATATTCCATTTTATCCAACAACACGCAAATCTTGATGATTATGCCATGTATCAAACATACAACATGGGCATGGATTATGCTATTTTTCTGCCCGAACAAGATGTTAAAAAAGCTCAGGATATTGTTAGAAAGAACGGCTTTGAGAGTGTAAATGCCGGCTACGTTGAAAAAGGAGAACGGCAAGTTATTATCAAACCAAAGAATATTACTTTTAAGAGCGATACGCTTGACTTAAGATAATATCTCTTAAAATAATCTGAATGGAAAAAAATTACTATCTTTATTATTTTATCCTTACGCTTATTCTCACTCCTATAAAACAAGGGCATCCATTACTTGAAGATTTTCTGAATATTTCTGGTTTAGTGTGTTTTTTCATATACATTTTTCTTTTCATAAAAGAAAAAGTAACTCGTAAATATGATAAATCTTCCAAAAAACACTAAAACACTTCAAGCATTAAAACAATCTTACCCAAAAATAGTTAATTCTATGAAAAGCTTTCAAACTCAGAGATTTGTGGAATTACCCTTTTATATTATCTCTCAACCTCAAACTCATCCAGATTATGTAATATATGGAATATTTTTTATAGATAAAACAGCGGTAATGAATAGTATTAAAAATCCAAATAAAAGATATAATCAGATAAAACAAGACCTAATTGCATATTGCGAAAAAACAAAAGATATTAAATATTTTCGTGGGCTAAGGAGAGACGAAAAAACAACAGACATTTTGAGAACCCTTAAAGAGTTTAATGAAAACTTTGGAGGAGAAAATTATTATGGTACATATAAACAAAGGGTCTGGCTTACAAGACAGCATCACTTTTACGATGAAAATGATCCATATCTACCAGGAGAAAAGAGGATTAAAAAATTAATTTCTAGAGAACTAAGGAAAATCCGAAAAGAATTAAAACAATCCCTATCTCAATAATCTACTCCCATTCCATGGTGGCTGGGGGTTTGGTGGTAATGTCATAGACGACACGCGAAATACCCGGAACTTCGTTGACAATTCGACTGGAGATTTTTTGCAGTAATTCGTAAGGAAGCCGTGACCAGCTAGAAGTCATAATGTCTTTAGATTCTACGACGCGAAGACAAACTACTTCGCCAAACTGCCGCCCATCTCCTTTAACTGCTGTTGAAAATGCTCCTGTCATAACAGGAAACGACAAAAACACACTTTTGAGTAAATTAGCCTTCTCCAGCTCCTCTAAAACAATTACGTCTGCCTGTTTCTCCATAGATAATCTCTCTTTGGTAACCTCTCCGCGAATCCGTACAGCATACCCTGGGCCTGGAAATGGCTGTTTGTAAATAAATTCATCAGGTAGTCCCAAGAGATGACCTATTTCCCGAACTTCATCTTTATAAAACTGACGCAAGGGCTCAAGAAGCGTTAGTTTCATTTCGTCTGGTAATCCACCCACATTGTGATGGCTTTTTATTTTTGCGGCGTGTTTGGTACCTTGAGATTCAATTACATCGGAGTAAATAGTGCCTTGCATTAAAAACTTGATGGGTTTACGCAAAGCCAACAGCTTTTCCATTTCTTGTTCAAAAATTTGAATATAATCACTGCCAATTATTTTTCGCTTTTCTTCCGGATCTGTAATTCCAGCTAATTTTTGTAACATCTCCCCTTCTCTGTTTACAACTATAGGTTTAACATGGCCGTATTTTGTGAAAATTTTTTTCACATGCTCCTCTATCCCTTTGCGCATTAATCCGTTATCTACAAAAACCGGTATAAACTGCTTCCCTATTGCCTGTGCTGTTAGTACGCCTGCTACTGTTGAATCAACCCCTCCTGATACCGCTCCGATCACATACGCCTCCCCTACCTCTTCTCTGATACTTTTCTCTATACTACCTATATCTAGGGTGTCATGCCGAACTTGTTTCGGCATCTTTTTAGATCCTGAAATAAATTCAGGATGACAAAGAGCAATGAAGTTTCTTAAAATCTGTAAACCATTTTCCGTATGCTCTACCTCGGGATGAAACAAAAGTCCGATGATGTTTCTTTTGGGATCTTCCACAAACGCAAATGGCACATGCTCGGTAGAACCAATTGTTTCAAAGCCCGATGGAGCAGCTACCACTTCATCCCCATGTGACATCCACACAGTAAAATCTTGAGGTAGTCCTTGGGCAATTTTTAATTTTTCATTTTTAACTTTTAATTTGATTGTTGCTGGCCCATACTCTTTCTTTCCTGAAACAACCTTTCCACCAAGCAGATGCGTAATTAACTGAAAACCATAACAAATGCCAAGAATTGGAATTCCAAGATCAAAAATTTTAGCGTCAATCGATGGCGCTTCTTTTTCATACACAGACGAAGGCCCGCCGGAGAAAATGATGCCTTGGGGTTTTTCTTTGGCAATCAGCGAAAGTGCGTTTTCCGGAGGAGTAAGTAAGGCAGGGCTTCCCAATTCTTTTATCCGCCGAGCTATTAAATGTGCTGTCTGCGAACCAAAATCAACGACGATAATCATAGAATTATGAAGTATGAATTAGGAATCAAGAATCAAAAACCATAATTCTTAATTCTTATAAGTAATTTTCTCCCGGATTTGTTACCAAAATACTATGCGGGTGGCTTTCGCTAAGTGATGCTTGGGTTATTTGAATAGCTCTAGCTTTTTCCCAAAGCTCTGGAATATTTTTTGCGCCAACATAATACATGCCTGATTTTACCCCACCTATTGCCTGCTCGACTAATTTTTTCACAGAACCTTTGACTGGAACTAATGCTTCAACGCCTTCTGCCACCAACACTTTATCTTTATAATACTCTTTTCCATGAAACTCATCTTCTGCTTTTACTTCTGCTCCTTTTTGCATTGCTGCCACCGAGCCCATACCGCGGTATTCTTTAAATTGATAGCTTTTTATATTCCCATTAAAAATGCTTTGAAATCTATGAGGAACTTGTTCTCTTGTTAACATAACCGTCTTTCCCGGCGCCTCTTCTGCGGATGCAAAGAAGGATCCCATCATCACTGCCGATGCGCCAACGGAAAGAGCCTTGACAATATCGCCGGAATATTTTATGCCTCCATCGGCAATAATCGGAATTGCTTGCCCTGCCTGCCCTGAGCCTGATCGAAGGGAGCTTGTCGAACGGGCGGCTTTGGCTGTTTCTATAATTGCGGTTACTTGCGGCACACCCATGCCGGAAATAACGCGAGTGGTACAAATTGCCCCTGGTCCCATACCAACACGAAGAGCATCAGCGCCAGCTGCGATCAATGCCTCTGCTCCATCAAATGTGGCCACACTCCCCGCCATTACCTGTGTTTTTGGATAATTTGATTTAATAAACTTTACAGTATCAATAACTTTTGTAGAAAACCCATGCGCTGAATCAATTACAATAATATCAACTTCTGCCTCGATCAAAGCTGTTACCCTGTCTTCAAAACCCTTACTTGCTCCAATTGCTGCTCCAACAAGCAAATTTTGAGTTTTTACTTTTCGAACTTCTGATGCCTGATCTTCAACTGATAAATTACGATGAATAATTCCCATACCTCCAATCTTGGCAAGTGCGATAGCCAGCTCACTCTCTGTTACAGTATCCATGGGCGAAGAGATAAGCGGTAGAGAAAGCTCTATTGTTTTGGTAATTTTGGTGGAAAGAGAAATATCAGAGCGGGAAAAATCGGCAAAGCCAGGAAGAAGCAGAATGTCGTCAAACGTCAAACCAACAGGAAATGGTGAGATATTTTTGCCCTCCATGCTTTATTTTATACAAAGCAACCTCTCCTTGTCAAATTTTT
This sequence comes from uncultured Gammaproteobacteria bacterium, assembly GCA_964482825.1. GTDB lineage: Bacteria > Patescibacteriota > Microgenomatia > Levybacterales > UBA12049 > CAYZZG01. The sequence continues at coordinate 4,478 of CAYZZG010000028.1, read as the reverse complement.
GCTATAATAACTCACTATGGGAGTAGCTCTGGTTGAAAGACTTGTCGGTTTTAGAAGATCAAAAGAAATTGTTCCACCACCCTCTCGTGTTATTGAGTTCTTAGGAGGAGGCTGGACGCATAAATTAACAGAGTTCGGAGACGTATACACCCTTTCTCCTGATCATGCCACCCCAGCACGAAACATTGAATTCTTCCTTTCGCCTAGTGGTGTTAGTATTGTTGCTCATCGAGCAGATGGCAAGATAATGCGGGTATCAGCAGGCGAAGTAAAAAATGTGCGTTTATTAACAGATGCTAAAAGAGGTCCTAGGTCCATGACCAAAAGAATAGAGGTAGAAACACCTGATGGCGTGGTGATTCTTTGGAAAAATCTAGAGGTTGAAATAGCAGCAAACCAAAATGGATATCTTCCCCTTAACGCAATGACTAATTTTGGTGATTTTATAGGAGTTACCTACCCTTCCCCAAAATCTCAAACAGCGCCTACGGAGTAATTCCTATCCAGCAGAAGCAATATGGGATGTAATAGTAAGTAAAATTTTAATTATTCCCCTTCATCTGTCGCTGTGTTAAAAGCAAACAGCTTAAGGCCGCGGATTTGCTTAAAGTGTTTTGTGTTGTGGGTTGCCAACTCTGCATCTTGTTCTATAGCAATTGCTGCAATCATATGATCCAGCGGATCAGGAATCTGTTTATAGCGACGTATAAATTCACCTGTCAGTTTTGCCGATACAGCGGTAAAACCTATTACCGCAAATCTTTCTAATAGTTCTTCTATTTGTTTACGAAGTGCTTTTTTACTGGCATCTTCCCCGGCAAAAAGCTCAATTATTACCATGTATGGCGCCAGTAGATTTAGTCCTTGAGTAATACTTTTTTCTTGTAGCTCTACCAAATGCAAAGAACTACCTCTTAAGTGGTCAATAAATACTGATGTGTCAATAACAACATTAGACATCCCATTTTCTTACTCTTTCAAGATATTCCTTTGCTCTTTTGCCCCGCAGTCTATCGTCATAGATTCGTGACTTAGACACATTCTTCCACAGGCCAAATGTTTTTTTTAGAATTTGACGTGTTCTTTCGTTCTCTTTTTCTTCATAGGTTTTAGGTAAAAGCATCACTTCTTTGTCTACTCCAGCCTTTTCAATAACCACACGCACATTCTCGTATATTACCTGATTGAGAAGGGAAAAAAAATTATTTCTTGCCTCGGTGGCAGAAATTCGTATCGTCTTCATAAGACATACTCTATCAAGAAACGGACATGATGTCAATACTGTACATTATGTACAGGTTCTAGATTCTAAAACAACCTCTATTCATATACACGAATTTCGCACATGTCATTGCGAGGAGTTCTGCAGTGCAGAACGACGTGGCAATCTTAATTAAGAAAGATTCTCACGCGAACTAAAGTTCGCTCAGAATGACAAGAAGTGCGAAACTTGTGATATAGAAAACATGGTATGATATTTTTATGCTTGCCAGGGTAAATACTGCTGCTGTGGTGGGATTGGATGCTGTGCCGGTAGAGGTAGAAGTTGATATTGCCATGCAAGGTTTACCCAGCTTTACCATTGTCGGACTTCCGGACAAAGCAGTAGAAGAAGCAAAAGAAAGAGTCCGAAGTGCTATAAAAAATAGCGGCGCTGACTTTCCAGCCAGACGCATTACCGTAAATTTGGCTCCAGCAGATTTACCCAAAGAAGGACCTTCTTATGATCTGCCGATTGCGCTTGGAGTGCTTCTGGCATCCGGGCAAATTACCACCAATATTAATGATGCGCTTTTTATTGGCGAGCTATCTTTAGTTGGAAGACTTAGACATACCAACGGCATTCTCCCTCAAGCCATATTGGCTGCGGAGAAAAAAATTAAGCGGCTGTTTATTCCTTCTATAAACGCCAAAGAAGCAGCTATTATTAAAGGTCCCTTAGTTTTTCCAGTTACAACGCTTGTTTCTCTTGTCTACCATCTTAATGGTCTAAATCTAATCAAAACGCAAAAACATCTGCGGATTGATTCGGAAAAAAGATTAACATACGATTTTGATTTAACCGACATTAAAGGCCAAGAGCAGGCAAAAAGAGCCATAGAAATTGTGGCTGCCGGCTCACACAACATTTTACTGCAAGGCCCGCCCGGAGCGGGAAAAACCCTGCTTGCCCGAACCCTGCCGTCAATACTGCCAAAATTGACTCTTAGTGAAGCGCTGGAAACCACCAAAATCTATAGCACTACCGGACTACTTGGTAAAGATTTTATTATCACCACTCGTCCCTTTCGCGGTCCTCATCACACTACCTCGCATATTGGATTAATTGGCGGCGGCAGCTCGCCAAAACCCGGCGAAGTTTCGCTGGCCCATCGAGGGATACTTTTTTTAGATGAACTGCCCGAGTTCCCCCGCCAGGTGCTAGAAGCACTGCGCCAGCCACTGGAAGACGGTGTAATTACAATTTCCCGCTCTCATGGAAGAGTGACTTTTCCGGCTAAATTTATTCTTTGTGCCGCCCAAAACCCCTGCCCTTGCGGATTTTTTGGCGATCCAAAGCACGCCTGCCAATGTACTGCCTCGCAGATTTTTCGCTATCAAAAACGCGTTTCAGGGCCTTTACTTGATCGAATTGATATTCATCTTGACGTTCCCGCTGTGGCCATCGAAAAATTAGCAGGATACGATCCAAAACAAAAAATTGAATCATCCGAAATTGTCCGAAAACGGGTGCAAAAAGCACGAGACGCTCAAACAAAACGCTTTAAGGGAAGCTCCATTGCCAACAACGCAGAAATGACCAACAAAGATATAAAAAAATTCTGCGAGTTTTCCTCCGAGTGCGCGTCGCTTTTACGAATGGCTGTGGCAAAAATGAATCTTTCTGCCCGCTCGTACTACCGAACAATAAAATTATCCCGCACAATCGCTGATTTAGATAATGCCGCCGATATATCTCCCACCCATGTTGCCGAAGCCTTACAATATAGACAAAAAACCTACAACACTTTTCTTCAATGAAGAAAATTTTTGCTTTTCTTATCTTTGCCCTTCTCTTTGCTGGGTTCTTTCATGAAATAAATGCTATCAATCAAGACCTGGGAAGACATTTACTGATGGGCAAAATAATTAGTCAAAATTGGTCTGTCCCAACCACTAATTTATTTTCTTACACCTATCCGCAGTTTCCTTTTATTAATCACCACTGGCTGT
>CAYZZG010000028.1:0-1255 GCA_964482825.1 uncultured Gammaproteobacteria bacterium | reverse complement strand
CAGATAGTTGGTTTTTCAGGGCTTCTAATCGTTACCACGGCAATTGCACTATTTGCATTTCTTCTTATTTTTCTTCAGGCAAAAAAAGAAGCAAACATATTTGTCATTGCCGCTGCTTCTCTCCTCTATTTCAACATTCTTTTTGAACGAACAGAATTGCGGCCGGAAATATTCAGCTTTCTTTTTTTAGCAATCTTTATTTCTGTCCTTTATCTCTACCGAGAAACGTTTACCCGCTGGATTTTTCTGCTGCCCTTTATTGAACTTTTATGGGTCAACATGCACATTTACTTTATTGTAGGAATATGGGTATTGGGATTATTTCTTATTGATTGGGTTGTAATAAATCGCAAAAAACTCTATTCCAAGTATACTAGTATATTAGTATCTATATTCTTCCTCTCTGTCATCTCAACGCTTATCAATCCCAACGGCATTGATGGCGCTCTTTACCCTTTCCGCGTTTTGCAAAATTATGGCTATTCTATTGAGGAAAATCAAACTATCTTTTTTCTTTGGAACTATTCTCAAAAACCAACCATCGCCTTTTTTATTTTGGCAACTATTCTTCTTTTCCTGTTCCTTTCCTTAACTTTCAGAAAAACGCGACCGATTGACTGGCTTTTGTCAATAAGTTTTACTGTGTTGGCATCTCTTGCTATTCGCAACTTTCCCCTTTTTGTCTTCGCAACATTTATTCCGCTTTGCAGAAGTATCTCGATTGTCATCGACCTTGTTAAGGTGAGACCTTTTACAAGGTCTCACCTTGCAAAAAACGCGCTTGTTCTTTCTCTTACTTTTATTATTATTTGGTATATCGCCCAACTTGCAACGTCAAAAAATATTGGTATTTCTATTCCCACCGGTGCAAAAAATGCCGCTGATTTTTTTATAGCAAATAAAATCAAAGGTCCTCTGTTTAATAATTTCGATATCGGCAGTTATCTTGATTATCGACTATATCCAAAAGAACGTGTTTTTGTTGACGGTAGACCAGAAGCCTATCCTGCATCCTTTTTCCAACAAGAATATATTCCCATGCAGGAAAATTTTTCTCTGTTTGAAGAAAAGGTTAAAAAATACAATATCAATACCATCTTCTTTGCCCATACTGATCAAACGCCCTGGGCAGAAAAGTTTTTAAAACAAATCGCAAGCTCACCAGATTGGATAACGGTATACCTTGATGATTATGTTGTTATCATAGTAAAAAATACCGTGGAGAACAATTCCTTGATCCAAAAGTTTGGCATGG
>CAYZZG010000027.1:5392-10666 GCA_964482825.1 uncultured Gammaproteobacteria bacterium | reverse complement strand
ACTGCTCCTTGTGAAGAAAAACTGGCATTATAAAGAAATCCTTCGGGCGAAATTACTTTATACATGTCGCGAATTTTTCTCCCTTGTTCAGTATCTTGTGCAGGCCATTCACTTTCATATCCATTCAGCACCCAACCCATGCGATAGCCATATTGTCGATGTATGCTGGTTGCTTGTTTAATCCATTCCGAAACAACATTGTCCGGCAAACCGCCAGGTTTTACATAGCCTGTCCCGGAATTTGGCATCACAAAGTAATCACCGGCATTTTTTGTTTTGGCAACATAGGCAAAAAGAGGAGGAAATGCCTTGGCAATATCGGCGTTAATGCCCCAGGCAACAGGAATATTTGATGTCCGTTTGTCCCAAATAGGAAGATAAGAATTGACTTGATTGCACGCACCTTGATCAGTTTGGTGCGGGCAGGGCATGCGGTAGAAAGGTATGGAGTAAAGGGCATTGGCGTAGTCAAAGTCACCCATGTACAGGAGAACAAACTTTTTGTTTGGATTTATTTGTAAGCTGCTTGGTTCACTGGGATCTCCTGTAACATACCCCCTATCAACTAATTGCCGTGGTGTAAGAGGAGGATTCTGTGGTAAAAACTCAACACCCGGGCCGTGCTGGTAAAAAGAGCCGTTGGGAAAATCAATGCCGTATGATTCGCCGCCGCCCATCTTGGAAACTCCGCCGTTTCGGGAAACAAAATCAATAAATGAATTTTCGCCGCAGGTAACCAGATTGGTACAGGTACTGTTTAAGTATTTCTTATTAACGTACCCCCAGAAATCGATCAGTTTTCCCTGCCCGACAATACTTCTGGCTGCGTCGGTAATATATTGCAGTGTTTGCCGGTCTTCGCCGCGGGTTTGATTGGGTTCATCATTAGGGCTGGTATTGGCATCAGGCGCCAGGTCAAAGGCAAAGCCTTTTTTGGCAATCAGATAATCATCCATCATCATGCCCCAGCCTTCTGCAACGTCTTCTGTATTGTTAATTCCAGCACTCTCAAATATTTTTCCTTGATTTAAGAGTTTTACCGGATAGCCGTCTTTGAAATATCCTAAGATTGGATTTACTTTTCCTGTTTTTAGATAATTATCGGTCAGCCACATGTAGCCTTCTTTTTTACTGTTAAACCTTCCACGGAGGTCAACTCGTACAGGAAAGCTTTCAGTTATTTGTTGAAACAGCGGGCTGCCTCTTCTTACAATTACCAAATTTTCCGCACCGGCAATTGTTACGGCCAGGTTTAGAGTGAATGGTTTTTCATCATCCCACACCACGCTTCCTTGGAATCCATACTTACTTTGTTTAAATTCATTAATCACGTCTTCAATTCTAATAAGCAGTCTGCTAGGAGTGTTTTTTAGCCAAATATTTTCCCGTGCCAGTCTTACTCTCCATTCGTCATCAACATCAGTAGTGCTTATATAAAAGGTTGGTTTTGAACGGTTAACGTTTCCTTGTACAGAAATTGCAAAAACCAGCGAGTCGTAATCGCGAATTAAATCATTGGCAGTTTTGCCCGGTGGAAATGAAGCGATTGGTCGTTGCCCAAGCGAATAGGGATTGCGGTCAAAATATAAAGAGTGTGCGTCAAACAAAACAAACTCATCAATCGCAGATGTGGGTTGGGTTGATTCAGATGCGCGCTGGCGAATGTCTTGCTGCTTTTGAGAAAGGAGAACAGTAACTATTATTCCAATAATCAGAATAAAAATGATAGACAGAGAAATATACTTTTTTTGCAGTAATGACCGCATCACACTTAGCGTAGCGAAAGAACTCTATATTGTCAATGTCATCTTCGACCCGATCGAAGATCCTCACTTTCGTGAGGATGACACTCATGGGAAGAAGTTCATGGTAATGATGCTAGAAACAACTGATGTTATTTATTGTGCAGGAGCGGTGGCTTATCTGCCGGTAATTGTCGCGCCGGTTGAGGATTTAAGCACCGATTTACTTACGCCCTCGGCGGTAACTAAAGACTTTTCGGTAAAGATAAGCTGTGTTGACTGGCCGAGAGGCAATAAAGATGTAAAAGTAATTGTGGCAATAGCGCCGGTACCTTTTTTGGCAGATGCGGTTGGCGGAAGACCAAGGGCGTAAGAAATTTTTCCGGTTTTGTAGTCAATTTTATTTAGGAGTTCGAATGAATTCTGGAAGTAAGAACCGGCAGTAACGATAATGTTGCTCAGCGCTTTGGGATCAAACGAAATCTCCAGTTGCGCCGCGGTAATAGCATTGTCTCCAGTATCAGCATTTATTGTTACATTTCCCGTAGCGCCCGCGCCAACATTAACGTTGCCTGGTGACATACTCAGTACTGTTTGGGCGGTAGAAGCGGGAGACGGCCGGGTAAATATTGGGGTGGTGGTAATTGTCGGAATGCCCTGTTTTTTTGGAGAAACAGCAATCGCTACCAGGGTAGCGGCAATTATGATGAGTATTCCGATAAGGGCAATTGTGCGTTTTGACATATCCTAATTTTACTATCCAGTATTTATTTTTTCTTGTCAAGAGTCAATTTATTAATTTGTTGTTTTCGTTAATTTTGTTAAATTGTTAGTCTCCGACTTGTGTTCCGAAGCTGCTTATTAGCAATCGATAGTCTTTTTCCGAACTGGGATTATCAATTCTTCCGTCGTCGTTAAGATCAACTTTTGAACAGCTAAAGGATTGTCCGTCAACAGTAATCGTATCGTTGACATTCTTTCTATAACATGCTCGATACAAATTATAGTCGGCGATATCCAGCTTGTTGTCATTGTTAATGTCTCCGACAACTAAAGTGGTGTTAAGTGTTTCGACTATTCTTCCATCTGCGGCCACGGTATGGATACCAGGAATGCGTTTTCGTAGATAACCGTCTGTTGAGATTTTTAATATGTAAATACCGGCTGGAAGTTGTTCGTTAAGCGCAACGCCTGTTGCCTCGAATCTCTTACTGCCGGGCGCGTTGTATATAAATTCATTTCCAAATACTTTCTCTGCCACACGTAATTCACGGGCATCAAATACCTCAACCCTAAACGCGCGCTGCCGATGAATAGGATTATCGTTTTCCAGGACACCAGCCCCAATACCAGCCAGCTTAAGATCAAAACTGAATCGTGTGCCCGGTAGCGGTGTCGCCGTTGGCGCCAATGTAGCCGTTGCCGCAGGTTGGGTGGGGGTAGGAGTTAGCGTAGGAGTTGGAGTTTGGGTTGGCGTTGAGGTTACCGCTGGTGTTGTTGGCGTGGGTGTATTCGTTGGCGGAACAGGCGTATTGGTTGCGGCTGGTGGTTGAATAGGAAATCGTGCTGTTTGGTTTGCATTGTTAATTGTAATGGCTTGGTTATTACTGGAACCAGGGATGGTATATCCTGCACCTAGCATACTGTTGGTAAGATATACTTGTACCCTATAACTTCCATTGGAAACATTGAAGACATACTGATAATTACCAGCAGATGCACCAGAACCGGCAATAGTTCCTCGTTGTAAGAATGTCTCATTGGATGACATGAGATTCACCAAGAGTTCATTGCTACTATCTGTCCACCATGGTTCACCAGTATCTAGGGTTGCATTACGATTGTCGTCACGGAATGCTTGTACTGTGATTGTATTTGTTGGCGTTGGGGTGTTAGTTGCTGCTGGTGTTGTTGGGCCAGGAGTTACCGTTGGCGTCGCAGTTGGGGTGGCAACAGTAAGTGTTACATTATTGTCTTCATGGGTGAGCGAAGTGTCACTGCCTGCACCAGTAATGGTAGCGCGAATTGAAAGTGTTGCATTATCTGTACTAGTACCTCTTACACTTAATGTAATAAGATGAAAATCTCCATTTGGTGGCGTTCCAGACGCAGTTAGTTGAAAACGTGAAAATCTTACTTGGAGTGGTAGATTTATGGCAGAAATGACCTCTGCGTTAAATTGATTTGCATCGTTGCCTGGGCCTGCTCCTGAAATAGAAAATATCTGTCCGTTGGTGGTGTTAATGGTAATGTCATATCCTGAGACAGGATTGTTGCGGGTATTTAATCGTAAATTGAGCTGTACTTGTTCATTGGGAGCAAGGGTAATGCTGGTAAGCTTTTGTGTGCTATCGCTTCTGGTAAAATAGATTTCTGTTTGTTGTTCGCCTGAAGCTCGTTGTCTAATATCCTGCCGCTGCTGGGAAAGGTAGACGGTGAAAGCAATTGCCGCGCCAATAATGACAATGCCCAGAACGCTTAATAATTTTTTCTTATCTATATTTTTTAGCATATGTTTATATACTGGTCTGTACGATTTATTTTGTCAACAGCATTAGTTTTGTCCCGATGTACACATTGGCGTACCAGATGCTCTGATATCATTAAACCACATATTCAGATCAAGTATGTCTACGACATGATCACTGTCATCATTTACATTCACACGATATCCAGAGACACGTGGCGAATTGTTATTTTGTATGGCGTAGATAATTTCCCGACCATCAACAATTGAAACACACCCATTCTTATTGACATCCGAACGATGATAGGTGATGGTGGTTGGGGTGGGCGTATTCGTTGCGGCAGCGATACTCACTGTTACATTTTGAGATGCTATATCTGTTGATGAGTTAAACTGATTGCGCAGCGAGAACTGAGTCGTTCCAACACCAGCATTCCGTTGGAATGTTGCTGACCCAACACCTCCAAAATTATCATAACTTCCATTCTTAAAAAGAAACCATTGACCGGTAATGTTGGTTGCTTGTAAAGTAACTGCGCATTGTCCATTTGCGGTAGCTACCGTGCAAGTTGTCGGCGTAATCGTTAGTGTTCCTGTTGAGGGGAGTGGGGTAGGGGTATTCGTTGGTAATGGTGTAGGGGTTGGAGTTGCGGTTGGGGCAACGTATGTTACTGTTACATTGACAGTGCGTTCATTGACCGAACTCCCATTGCGCTGAAGATGAATTTGCGATGTTCCCACAGGTAAAGATAACGGAGTTTGTCTTGTTTCATTGTTTACGCCAGTAAGTATAGATACACTATTATACATTATTCTCCAAGCAACATTTGCCGATGCCGAAATGGTAACAGTACAGTTTCCATTCGGAGTATTCACTGTGCAAGAAGGAGGATTAACGGTTAATGTTCCAGAGAACGGAACTGTTGCGGGTGTGGGTGTTGGTGTGGCGGTTGGGGCGGCCAGTACGGTAATCCCACCACTACTTCCATTAGAACATGCGCCTTGTATGGATGAGCCGGTTGGCGTCCATGTAACCCCCGGTGCCCGGCATTCATAATTCACATT
>CAYZZG010000027.1:0-5382 GCA_964482825.1 uncultured Gammaproteobacteria bacterium | reverse complement strand
GACCTGGCCATGGTCGCGCTGGATGATTACAAGGGATTGCGCGCTCCGTTCACCGATTGGAACTATGTCACGCAAGTCTGTTGTTCGCTCGGCAGGCGACTTGATAAGTGCCAGGGGTATTGGGTATCCAAGTCAGAGTACCGTTTGTTTTGGAACCACTATTTATAAATTGCGCATTACCGCTAAAGCTGCCATAACTGCTTCCCCAGCTTATTGGCGTGCTTCCAGTACCATTGCTTGTAAATACATCGATTTCCCCGTTTGTAGTAGCTGGAGTTGAAGAAAAGGTAGCATTGAATGTGACTGAATTTCCAACAGTTATTGTGGTAGGAGGGCTGATAAGATTACAATCAGCGGTAGATGGTGCATTAGTTGGCACCGGCGTTGCTGTTGATGGAATGTCATAGGTTAGGCCGAGATTACTAAAGGTGGCATTAGTGTTAACAGCGCGGGCTAGAAAGTTAATTCGCTCACCGGCATTGGCAGTTATCGTAGATTGACTTGGATATACCGCAGATCGTTGATATTCCCATTGGGTATTGCTGTTTTTTCTTTCCACATCCGCTCGAATTTGTGTTGTGACTTGCTCGCCCGGTATGCTTGGCGAAGTGCCTCCTTGTATTGCTCCGCTAATCGAATATGTTGCTGTTGTATTTACAGGAATTATTTGATTATTTTGCATTAGATTGTAATCTTCGGAAAATTGGCCACTTAAGTTGCTTACGTCAACTGCCGTAACGCCTAATCCAAGGGTTAATCCTACGCTAAAAGTAGCCTTGGCATTGATAAGTCTGTCGATAAGACAAAGCCCTTGGCCTTGCCGAAGGGTAAATTTCATGGGCAATGGTGTTTTGCTTACCCAGTCACTGCTGACAATTCCTGCTACCGGCACTGTGCATGCATCGGTTCGGCCTCCTAGGTTATAGACATCTCCAACAATCTTGGCAACAACAGGATAGCCGGGAGTGGTAATTACTGGTTGCGGTGTTGAAACAGTACCGTTCATTAAATAATAATCTTTTGCTACTTCTTCAAGTTTTACATTTGGATATGAAAATGATACTTGACTATTCCATGCTCGCAAAAAAATACCGATTTTCCTGCTTGTTGGTTTAAACTCCTCGCTGGCCCCGGAAGCAATATTAAATGTATAGCTTTTATTTGCATAAGTAGTGCAATTATCTTGTAGTTCATCAATAGATATGCCTGCAAAAGTTGGATACGGCGACCCTAAGATAGGAGAACTGGTTAGATTGCCTGTTACTTTATACGTTGTGTATGGATTTACATCAAGACACGCGTATGCCTGTGTTTTATTTGGGTCATCTATTATTCGTACTCTGCCACTATTGAGAGATGGTCGTCCTGTTGGTACGCCGTTTGAATCTAGTGCGCCGCCTGTATCTACGTCGTTTGCCGCGTTATGGAATATTCCCGATTGCCAAGGATTTTCTTCCTCGCGTTGAGCTTCCCAAATATTTAAATTTTGATCAGCTACTCGTAGAAGTTTTAGCCGTTGAAAAAATACCTGCGCGTTTATGGCTCGTATGTAAACCACAATACTTTTTCCTCTAGGCACCGTGAATGTCTGAGGCTCAACCCCCCTGCCAATATTCCAAATATCCATATTTGATATATGCGCTAGCACTCTATGATCATTACTCGTATTTGGATCCAGCAGTTCTATTTGCAAACTTGCGAAAGAAGGATATGGTGGAGGAAGGAACCTTCTTTCTATAACAGGTTCACCTTCTAGCGTTAACTGTACATCGCTGTTTTGATTTCTTAGGAAATCCGGGGTGAGGCTCTGCCAATACTGGTAATTACTCAAATCATGTCTTATGGTTACTGTTCCATTGGCTGTAATTGATATTGTGTTATGGTAGTTTGGCGTTGGTGCCATTGTGCCTGTTGAATAATTGTAAGTCGTTCCGTTAACTGTAAAACTAGAAATTGCAGTTGAGCTAAAGTCGGGAATAATTGATTTTCGTGTGTTGACTTCACGCAGCCATGGCTGGTGGTTTACGGTTGCAGTTGATGATGTAAGAAGATTGTTGCTTTGTGCTGCTCTCTGTCTTATATCTTGGCGTTGTTGGGAAAGGAGGACGGTTAGGATAACGGCGATGATGAGGAAAAGAAGAATGCCAACCCCGAGCACTTTTTTATTGCCGCTTCTGATAAAATCGGAGAGTCTATTAAAGACATTCTGTCCTTTGGGGTTTGAATATGTAACACCAGAACCACCGGAAGTTTTTTCCATGTTTCATTTAGCATAAGAGAAGTTGCGCAGTATTGTCAAGAGGCAACAGGCAATGCCGACAAAATAACAAAATAACAAAATAACGAAAACGACAAAATAACAAATTGATCAATTGACAAATTAACAGTTAACCCTTAAAAGGGTTACTTTTGGTTAATTTGTTAAATGTTAATTGTTAATATGTTATACTTTGTATCATGGTTTTGTCAGATAAGGATATAAAAAAAGCCCTGCAAAACGGCGATATTGTTATTACTCCTCAGCTTGATATCAAAACCCAGTTAGGTTCTTGCTCCATCGATCTTCGCTTAGGCAATACCTTTCGGGTGTTTGAACAAAGCCGCAATGCCTACATCGACCCGACCAAAAAAGACTATACCAACGAAGTTACCCGAGAAGTAATTCTCAAAGACGGCGAACATTTTATTATGCAGCCGGGAGATTTTGTGTTGGCAGTAACTTTAGAAAAAATCACCATCAGCCCCAAATTATTGGGAAGATTGGAAGGCCGTTCGTCGTTGGGAAGATTGGGGATTGTGGTGCACTCAACCGCCAGCGTGTTTGATCCGGGATGGGATGGACAAGCAGTGTTGGAGCTTGGGAATTTAGGCCGAATTGCGGTGGCGCTGTATCCGGGAATGCGAATTTGCGCCATGACCTTTGAGCAATTATCTTCCAAAGCAGAAGTGCCTTACAATAAAAAAAGACAAGCAAAGTACGCGGTGCAAAAGGGACCGGTGGAAAGTAAGATTCACGAGGAGAATTGATACATTACTGTTATCCCTGTCATCCTGAATTTATTTCAGGATCTCAGTCCATATGTCATTCCGAACTTGCCCGCCCTGAGCGAGGCTGAAGGGTTTCGGGATATACAAATAAATTAAATATTAAATAGTAAAAAGTAAAAACACATATCAAATATAAAATATTTTATTTTTACTCTGTATATTTACTATTTACTTTTTAGTTTTTGATATTGTAATGGGATGCTGAAACTAGTTCAGCATAACAGAGAAAAAAAGATGCGTTATCACATTGAATTTAATTTAGAACTGCGGAAAAATCCTTACCCCGGCCGTTACATTGCCATCGAAGGTATTGATGGTAGTGGAAAAACTACACAGGTAAAAAGACTTAAGAAATATTTTGAGGAGCAAGGAAAAGATGTAATTGCCATCCGGGAGCCGCGAAAAACAGGATTGATTGGCGATATTGTCCAGAAAGTTTTGACAGGGGAAATAGAAATGCCCAGTACTGCTTTGCAGTATCTTTTTTCCACGGACCGAGTGATTCACCACGAGGAAGTGATTATTCCAGCCCTTAAACAGGGAAAGATGGTAATTTCTGACCGCTGTTTTTGGTCGGCAATTGTGTATGGGATATTAGATAGAACAGGCGGGAAATATAATTTTAACGAAGGCAAACTATTACTTATTTCCCAAAGTATTTTGTCGATGTATCATCAATTTATCGTGCCCGATTACACATTTTACTTAAAGATTTCTTTGCAAACAGCGCTTGCCAGAATTTCTGGTAAAAAAGGAGAAAAAGAAATTTACGAAGACAAAGACAAACTGAAGAAACTAATAGAAGGATATGAATGGTTATATAGAAAGTTTGCAAATGAGATTACTGTTATTGACGGAGAAAAGAAGACGGAAGAAGTAACGAAGGAAATTGTTGCGACAATTTCCAGTATCATGTAGTAAGTAGTTAGTAGTAGGTATAAAAACTATATTACATACTACATAATACATGCTACATTCTACAATTATGGTTTTGGGGCCAAAACAACTTTTAAAATTAGTTAAAAAAAAGAGATTAGTAGAGCATCTTTCGGAGCGCGAGTTAACTAGTCCCGAAGGCGCGGGGTTTGATTTGCGTTTGGGAGAAGTTTATAAAATTTCCGGCGAGTCGTTTTTGGGTATTACCGAACGCAAAACCGCGGACATAGAATTAGTTGCGAAATATAATATTTCCCAAGGTGTCAATAGGGTTCCACCTCTAAGGTGGACATTTCAGCCGGGCGAGTTTTTCTTGGTAAAAACAATAGAGTCGGTTAATATGCCGGAAGACTTAACCGCAAGCATTACACCACGCAGTACAACATACCGTTCGGGTTTGATAATCAGAACAGGCAATGTGCCGCCGGGGTATTGCGGCGGACTCATCTTTGGCTTACTTAATGCTGGGCCAGTGCCGGTAACTATAGAACTAGGCGCGAGGTTTGTCCACATTCAATTTCACCAAGTCAAAGGCGGCGGCAACATGTACCGCGGCCAATGGCAAGGGGGACGGGTGACGACCATGGTTAAAGAGTATCAAGTATAAAGTATAGAGTATAGAGTATACAGTATTAAGTATTAAGTATTTTAGAACTTTTAATTAAACCAAACAATAATTTATGAATATATACTGTTCTATCTGCAAGAATCTTGAATGTTTCTTGGTTAATGTAACCAAGATCTCTCGCTATAAGAAGTTGGTTTTGCAATTCTGTTGTCGACCCTAACGCCATATAATAAAATTGGGATTTTTCTTTATTAGTTCTTCTTGAAAAACCTTCTGCAATATTACTTGTTATTGATATAGCGCATCTTCTCATCTGGTCTACAAGCGAATTCGCTTCTCTTGAGGGAAATGAGGCAGTAATTTTGTATACCAACAAAACTAGTTGATGTCCTTCCTTCCACGCAATTAAGTCCGTAAAACTTTGAATTTTCATCTATCGTGTTTTATACTTAATACTGTATACTTTATACTATATTTTATGGAACATAAAAACACGCATCCCGAATATCAGTACCTCGATTTATTAAAAGAAGCATTAGAGCATGGGATCAAAAAGATAGATCGTGGAACAAATATCACGCTTTACAGTTTGTTCGGAAGACAAACACGGTACGACTTATCTCAAGGATTTCCACTTCTTACAACAAAAAAAGTGTATTGGAAAGGAGTACTGCACGAACTTTACTGGTTTATGTCCGGACAAACCAATATTAAATATCTTGTTGATAACAATGTGCATATTTGGGACGATTACCCCTTTAAAATTTACAGGAATCAAGAATCAGGAATTAAGAATCAAGAGGGGATGACGAAGGAAGAGTTTATAGAAA
>CAYZZG010000026.1:0-10860 GCA_964482825.1 uncultured Gammaproteobacteria bacterium | reverse complement strand
AAAAGATCTGTTCAGAAGCCCTAAACCAATGGGCGGTGCTTCGCACCGCCCCGCCCACTCGGCGTTTGGAGCGGGAGACGGGAATCGAACCCGCTACATCTTCCTTGGCAAGGAAGCATTCTACCGATGAATTACTCCCGCATTCTTGCGAAGCAAGAACAAAGAACTTTGGACTAAAAACTAAGAACGAGTCAAACTCTTAGAAAATGCAATTAGTTGCTTTCCTAATTCTTCTCCTACTTTAAGAAGTAAGTTCATTTCTTCTTGCTCAATATACCTATCATCAAAGGCTAGGTCAAACCCAGAAACAACCTCTTCAAGAGACGTTAATGCTTGATTTAAAAAATGAGCCTTATCCTTATCTGATAGTCGGTTTGACCCCTCTGCTATATTCAAACAAATTGAATTAACAGCTCTTCCCATCTGATCAGTCAGACTAAATCTTTCTGATTTAGGAAATTTTACTAATAGATTTTTAACGATCTTTCTAAACTCCTTAGCTTTCTTGTATACAGGAAACTGTCGAAATCTAAACAACATTTCTTTGTTCTCAGTTCTTGGTTCGTTGTTGCACCTTCGGTGCAATGTGCCGAAGCAGTGAATCGAACACTGATAACGTGTTCTTCAGACACGCGCCTTGACCACGTTGGCAACTTCGGCCAGTTAATACTATGGTTAAAAACAAATCTAACCTTAATATTGTTCTTTACTTTATACTTTAGAACTAAAGCCTCATACCAGTGTATTAACTGGCCTTCGGCCACTTCTAAAATAACTCTACCTATTTTATCAAATTTTTCCCTTTAAAGAAATACCGTAATCTATGTTTAAGAAATTTTCTTCCTGGGCCACTTTTGAAATATTTTTCTCTTTTAATGGCATCATATTTATTAATACAAGCTTCGTAATATACTAACTCTACTGGTAATTTCGTTTTTGTTGCAAAAACCTTACCATCTTTATGATCTTTTATTCTTATTTTAAGATTTATAGAGTAACCGCTATAAAACTCACTGTTTTTGTCTATAAGAACGTATGTGTAATACATCCGTAAAAAGAGAATATCAACTGAAGCAAAAAATGTCAAAACAAACATTCAATTTATAAGTATAAGTTTGTGCTTCCACCTTCGAGGTGTAAAGCTAAAATTGATGGAGACGTTAGGAGAATCACTGAGAACATACGTAACTCTGTCCAAGCAAGATAAACTTGAATGAGGGGCTATCTGCGATCTCAATCCAATTGGACGATTTTTTATTAGTCTTCACTATTTGATATTACTCCCGCAATATATTTTCTAGTTGATGGTTTTTTGTATTCTACCTGAAAAGTTATGGGGGCGCCTAGTTCGGTTGGAGGTAACGGCTTAAGGGAAGAAATGTTAGTATCTTGATCTGGTGCATATACAGTAGTACCTAGTATTGCAGATAATTCTTCAGCAATACCTTTATTAACTCCTGTGCTACAGGATACTAAAACATGTGGTGCTTGTGGTTTAAAAAACCCTTCTACTAACCTAGTCCTTCTGTTGGCTACATCAGTAATATTAATTACTTCTCTTCTATTTTCTGCAGATCCAAGCTCTATGCTATTTATTGTTCCATGACCACCTAAAACATCAAATGAGATTTTGTTCGCATCTCCATAGCGTTTATTTAATGCTAAAAGTCTTTGTATCACTTCCTTTTTGCTTCCGCATTCTATTACTCTTATCAGCAACCGATCGCCACCCCAAAGAGCAAATTCATGGTATAACTCGCTAAATACTGGTTGGTTCTGATTAAATGCCTCATTACGGTCGCTTCTTGGATATAGAATAATTCCATAAGGCCTTTGCATATTACGTTCATCATACTGACTAATAAGTAACTCAGCAGGATATCTTGAGAAACATTTAATTCCAAATTCTGCAATAAGGGTTCTTGTTATACCTGGTCTGTCATTCTCAAGTCTGCCTATTCTTAGAAGGTTTCTATTCACTGCATAAGCAATTTCCGAGTAACCAATTCTCCATGCAGAAAGTAAAATATCGGGGTCTTCTATTCCAAACTGTTGTAACTGTGTTTTTTCTCCCCTAAAAGGATCGTAATCTGTGGGTTGAGCTTTAAATTCTTGATATTTATGAATTAAATAATCAGATGAATATCTACCAAATTGACAAATACCTAAATATTTATTGGCAAACGAGCCAATCCCTGGATGTTGAGCCTCTAATCCTACAAGAGCTGAAAGGTCATCGTCAATAAAATCTCTGATATCGCTTTGGGTTGTTTCATCCCATACAGGGATAAGTTTTTCTAGGTCTATCTGTTTGTTGAAATATTCGTAAACAAAAAAATGAGTTAAACCTCTTGTAATTTGTTGTATCCTTGGATTATCAGAACGTGCTAATCTTTGAAATAGCTCTACTAACTGAATATTTGCCTGGTCATCCTTGTTTTGCGTAATGAATCTAAGCATGGATCGATCACCATCTTTTAGAACTTCTTCATCGCCGGCAAGAGAAAAATAATGATCCATCAGTTTTAGAAATCCTACTTTATCTTCACCCTCTGAATGTTCAAGTCCTTCTAGAATCACCAGTAAATGCTTGGCTAAGGTTTGTGATGCAATTTCTCTTATGTTGAGGTTGGTAGCTTCTGAATGTCTTCCGCTATACTCTCCAAGCGCGGTTAGATATAGTTGTCTCTCATGCCAATTTGCCTGAGGAAATTCTATCTCAATAGTATCAATATAGTAGCGTAAGGTATCTATCCCCTCGGAATCTATGTCATCTTGAAAACGTTGCCGAGGCGGAACGGTTTGCATGCCTTCTAAGGCTTCTCTAAATTGCTCCGACACAATGGATTTATATGGTTGTCTATTAACTACAGCAGAGGCGGTATCTAAATTAAGCTTTTGGTCTTGAGTAGTAGGTTGGTGCTTTCCATTTATTCTTTTTTTGATGCCAGGGTTTATGTCTTTTGAAACTTCACTTCTAATTTCTGACATTAATTTTTCTCCCACATCTCCTTACTTTTTAAGTAAAGTAAAAAAAACTATAAAAATCTAGTGCTAATTTATTATATACACTAGGGTTATTTTGTATAGGTAAAATTTGATCCTATTGTAACTCGTCCTCGACTACTTACAAGCGTTGACAGACTATCAATTCCTGAATATCCTTGAAGTGGTTGTGGTTTATTTGCACCATATACAATGTGTTCAGCTTGGGAGGAGATACCAACAAAGGCATATGGTAAAGGATCATTTTTATCAGCAGGTACAAGCTTAATTTTTTTATTTAATCTGTCCTGTTTAGGATGTATTTTTTCAGCCAGAGCAATTATTTCATTATTAGTCCAGACACCTCTTAATCTTACTTGATCACCCGCAGCCTGCTCTGTAATGATATGACCATTTCTGTGTAGAAAGAAACTTATTTCGAAAGACCTTCCTCCGGATGTTGGCTTACCAGGCGTATCAGATGTATTAGGTGTACGTTCCACGAACTTAATATAAATGGGTCTGTTTGGATCATTATCTTGGTGAACATAAAGCTTAGTATCCCTTGGGGAAAATGGAGCTGGATATGGATTTGCTTGAATTTCCGCTCTAAAGTGTCCTAAATTATCTGTAATAATTAATACCTTCTGCCTATTATAATCCCCAGTGGGAATAAAAACTTGTGATTCTAAATTATAAGGCGGATCATAAGGTTGCTCCATGGCTTCTTTCATCCAACTTAATTCTTTATCAAAATACTCTGGATCAAACATAAATGGAACAGTAAGAGGAAAATGAATTCTAATTTGAGCAAGAATAGCTTGTGTATACTCTAAATATTGTTGTTTCCATTTTTCTAAATGATCATTTTCAGGCTTCATTTTTGTTTCAGTTACTGATTCTGATTTAGCTGCTGTATTTACTGGAGCTGTTGATTTAGTACTTACAGGTTGAGCAGAAAATAGATCAGTTTTGACACCAAGATTTGTGAGCGTTTTTAAAGCTGGCGGAACTGAGATTATTCCCAATCCGGAAGCGGCAGCCATAACAATACCTCCCAAAACTCTTCTTCTGGTTACCTTTCTAACTTCTTGCAATTGTTCCTGCCTAACAAGAGGGGCTATTAAATAAATGAACTTTCCAACTCTTGCTCTATTTTCATCCTCAACACTTAATCCAACATAAATATCTCTCAATACATCTGATGCATTACTAGCAGAAAATTCAGGAGGTTTCCTTTCAAAATCAAAGTCTGCGGCTTTTCCAAGCTCAAATGCAGGAATAGGAAGTAAAGCACCTACTTCTGCTATATCTGTTCCAGTTATTCGGGGATCTTTAGCAACAAAATTAATGGCAGTCCATGCGTCTTTAGACAATCCAGTTAATACTTGACGTCTCTCTTTAGACAATGGAACTCCTTGAGGTATACGTTCAATCGGTAGATATCTCTCAGTCATAAACCTATATTAGCACAGATTCGCATCGAAGTCAAACTATAGGACTTCTCCGCAGGGGAGAAACAAAACCTTGAGTTCTAAAACGAAGTATTTAACCAACATCACTCCTTAATGTGGACGATGAGGGACTCGAACCCCCGACATCTTCAGTGTAAATGAAGCGCTCTACCAGCTGAGCTAATCGTCCTTCACAAATTTCATTCGTTCAGGATAAGTTCAAATTCTAATTTATAAATGGTGCTTGCACTGAGCCCCGCCATCGGGGGGCGAAGTGCGGACGAGAGGAGTTGAACCTCCACGACCTTGCGGTCATATGCACCTCAAGCATACGCGTATACCGGGTTCCGCCACGTCCGCGCATTTTTTGCTTTGCAAAAAACTGTGAACTTTGAACCAAGAACAAAGCGCATCATATTATATCCATTTACAGTTACAATTTCTAGTTTTTAATTCAATGTTCCTTGTTGTCGTTTTGCGACAAGTGCCCAGGGGGAGACTCGAACTCCCAAGTCCTTGCGGACACAACGTTCTGAACGCTGCGCGTCTGCCAATTTCGCCACCTGGGCCAGCCATCACATTTTAACAAAACCCACTCGCGAGTACAACAGCATTCCTTCTTACAAGCCTCTAACTTGACAACACACTCCAAAATATGTAACTATGAAATAATAAATGGGGAAGTTATTCCTGCTCACAAGTTACTTTGTAATAACGCCTACATTATTAGTTTTGGCTATTGTATTTTACTCTCTTATTGCTCTGGAGCATAATCAGCCAAACATTCTCTTATTCTCGCCAGCAAAGTACCGTTTAGTTGCATATGCCGCCCTGCCTTCTATCCAAAGTATCTCTCAAGGCGCTATACAGCTTACTGATGCACGCCCAGAAATAGTCAGACAGTTCTTTACCCGTTATAACTCTCCACTTACGCCTTACGCTGATCTGGTAGTGTCCATGGCCGATAAATACGGCCTTGATTTTAGACTTATTCCCGCCATAGCCATGCAGGAATCAAATTTATGCAACAAGGCACCAATAGGCTCAAATAACTGCTGGGGCTTTGGCATTTACGGGGGAAAAGTCAAGGCTTTTGAAAACTACGAACAGGCAATTGAAACGGTTACCAAAACTCTGGCAAAGGAATATAAACAAGATGGTCTTCACACGCCAGGGGAGATTGTCAAACGGTACACCCCTTCCGACAACGGCAAATGGGTCTACGCCGTCACCCACTTCATGGAACAGTTACAATAGGATAAGATATACTCCGCAGGTGTAGCTACAAATCCACCCCAAGGGTGTAGTCTCAATAGATTTTTTGTAATTTTGCCAGGCGTTTGATATACTCTGAGTCAAATATGCAAAGATATGAGATGCTAACGCCGGCAAGACCAGAACAGCCCCAAGACACTGTTTTATTTAGATCAAGGAATTATCACCCCGAAACTCTTGGACATTCACTGGCTGGCATGCTTGAAGGCCGAGTTAGACCACTCTCTGTCGTCCAACAGCCACTCGAAGCAATATTAGTTTCGTCAAGTACATTACCAGCCCGTACTAAACTTACAGAAGAAGGTTTTTCTACCGTTGTTGATCTATTGTATTTTACCCCTGACAGATTAAAAAGTTTCGTTGGAGAAACCGGGGCAAAAAGAGTTGAAGGAGCATTAGCTGGTTATTTTGAAAGTCTTACTATTACTCCGGCACAACGGGTCTTAAAAGCTGTGTTTGGCGAGGAACAATTACCAATTTCTCCTATACGAGAAGAGGAACTGGATCAAACATTTAGCGCAATGCTAAAAAGTAGTTTAACCGAACAACAACAAACTGTAATGGAAGAACGCTATGGTCTCAAAACTTGGCAGCCAAAAACACCAAAACAAGTAAGCGCAACATTACGCTTGCCGACTAAGAGAGTTATACAAGTAGAGGCACAGGTTCTTAGGCAACTTCGCCATTGGAAACCCAAAGGAGCTTTAATGAAATTTATGTCGTTGCCAGCGGATTCTGTTGCCCGCAAAATTGCCCAGTTGCCTTTAACTCGGGGAGATCTATCAATATTAGAAGGAATTCCACTGACAGAATTAGGCGATGTTGCAGAGTGGGTACAAAAAGCTGGTGAAAAATTTGCTCTTATGTGGCCGAATGTTGGGGCATTAGCAAACGTGGACGCCGAAGTCTTTCTGGAAAGTCTTTCTCCAGAGCAAGTTGAGGGATTGGGTGTGGCTGTACGTGAGGTATATGAAAAAGCAAAAGCAGGGACATACCGCAAACCACAAGAAGCAGCAGTTTTCCCAGCTGTTCAACCGGAGGAAGAAGTTACGCTCTATCCTAATCGCTTAATCCCTGATGTTGAAATACCATGGGAAATTCTTGCTGCCATTGGTAAAGTACATATTAGAGACCTCGATTTAAGTGTGAGAGAATTCATTGCCTTATCGCGAGCTATTGGTTTTGAAAAACAACGTAGACTGGGAATGGGGCGAAGGGAAGTAACTATTGCTGATGTGCTAGAGTTATCACCAGAAGAATTGCTAGCAATAAGCAATCTTGGAAGAAAAAGTAGTGAAAGCATAATAACTAAACTACGTGAATATATTGCTAGAGCAGTTTCAGCATCAGACGCATCTTTGACAGAAACAAGGGCGGGTGTTTTATTAAATACAGTCTTGAAATTGCCAGAAATTCCTGCTGGAAAACACCAACTTAAGGATTGGGAAAAACTACAAGGATCAAGTTTTGGGGCAAATTTTATTATTACCAGAAACCGAGTTCACCTACCAGACGAAACAGAGTTTTCATTTATAGCTGTTTCGGTTAGCGGAGAAGTGGAGTCGAGAGAAAAGATGGTTCAGTTTCTGGTAAGTGTATTTGGACAACCAACGGAATACATTGTTTCCCAAGATCCAAACGATCCAGATTGCCTCACTTTTCCAACGCCAGCCTCGAATCCGCAGGTGCAGCTATAAATCCACCCCAAAGGTGAAACATCAACCTGACAAAAACTTGACATTTCCTATAGGATGTGGTATATTACTTGACAGATCCTAAGGTATGCCACTAAACCGCATACGTTAGGATTTTTTTATGGCGAAACGACCAACTGTCCGTTTCCTCGCTATCGCCTCATTTTTCCTCTTTTTATTCTGCCTCTTTTTTATCACTCGCGTTGCCTATGCGCTGGAATTAACAACCAGTAAGCAAAAAGCAACATCTGCGGTACTGGCATCGTTACCAATATCTTATGGCAAAGAAGATTCGCGCGTAGGTATCCTAGAGGCATATCTTAAGTCGTACAATTCGCCTCTGGCCCAAAACGCCAAAACATTCGTTGCGACTGCCGACAAGTATAATCTGGATTGGCGCTTTGTGGCAGCAATCTCGGGAGTTGAGTCTACTTTTGGACATCAAATTCCATATGGAACTTACAATGCATGGGGATGGGGTATTTATGGAGACAATATGTATTGGTTTGCCTCGTTTGATGAGGGGATCGAAATAATCTCAAAAGGCCTTAGAGAACAATATATAAATGAATGGGGCGCTCAAGACACTTATCAGATTGGAAGAATTTATGCCGCATCCCCAACATGGGCATCTAGAGTTGAATACTTTATGCAATCTATTAAAGAGTTCGAACTAAAGAACCCGGCTATATCCCTTTCGCTTTCAATCTAATTTGTGTATAATGCGGTCAGTTGGGCCGGTGGCGGAATGGTAGACGCGCATGGTTTAGGACCATGTGGGGAAACCCATGGGGGTTCGAGTCCTCTTCGGCCCACCAAGTCTGACTTGGCCCACTAAATAAACTTATGACAACAGCAATCGAGCGACAAGAAGACGGTACCATTGTACTAACAATTACTATTGGACAGAAACAAATACAAGATACCAAAGAAGCAGTGGTTATTGATATGGTAAAGCAGGCAGACTTACCTGGCTTTCGCAAAGGAAAAGCGCCAAGAAAACTGGTTGAGGAAAAACTTGATCAGGCAAAAGTAAGAGAAGAAGTGCTAAAAAAACTGCTCCCCCAAGCATACATAGAAACTGTTAAGGAACACAATTTGCAACCCATTATTAACCCACGAATTCATGTGGAAAAACTGGAAGAGGGAAAAGATTGGCAATTTACCGCTAGCACCTGCGAAGCACCAAAGGTTGATTTAGACAATTATAAAGACGCTGTGCAAAAAGTCACAGCCAAGTCAAAAATCGTTATCCCCGGTAAAGAACCGCAGCAGCCAAAATTTGAAGAAATTATGGAAGCACTGCTTGGAACCGTAAAGGTAACCGTTCCAAAGATTCTCATCGAACAGGAAGTAGAACGGCTGCTTTCACAGCTTCTTGACGAAATCAAACGGCTGGGCTTAACGCTTGATCAGTATCTTTCTTCGACAGGAAAAACTACCGAAGTGCTTCGAGATGAATACGCGAAAAAAGCAGAAGGCGATATTAAACTGGAGTTTACTCTGCAACAAATTGCAGAAGCAGAAAAAATTACGGTGGAGAGCAAAGAGATCGACGAAGCAATACAAAAAGCCAAAGACGACAAGGAGCGTAAACACCTAGAGGCAAACCGTTACCTTTTGACAAATATTCTAAGACAGCAGAAAACACTTGATTTTTTGCGTAAACTGTGATAGGGTGGTGGCCGTATGGCTAACAAGAAGTCAAAAAATAAAAAGGAATACCTTAACCAGGATTTTGTCGAATCCTTCAAAGGTATCGGCAGTGGCATAGTAGATTCAGCTACTTCTGATCTTGGCAAAGGGCTAATGACGGGAATGTGGGAACAATTTCTTGGCGCAGATACGGAAAAAAAGAAAAAGCAAACCTCCGGAGAACTCTCCGAAGGAGAAGAAGTTAATCTTAAAGAACTCCAAGAAGAATCTCGTAAAACCGATATTGAACCGGGAATTGATTACCATGGGGATATAATTCATGGAGAAAAAAGAATTGCCAAAGAACAGGAATATGCGCTGCAAAATCAGATTGAGCAAATATTGGTAGAATTACAGCGCATTATCGCTTCTTCTAAAGAATTGGAAGTACAGTTTAGAGAAGTTACTGTTGAAAAGCGACCTGTCAAATCAGGCAAATACCACGTTACATTTATGGAATGGCTTTTGGCCACAGTCCAGACGGCAAGAATGAGAATAGAAGATTCTGCCAGCTGGCTGGCAGTTTTTAAGAGCAAAAAAGGCAAAAAGCAATACTGGAACATGTTTGAAGAATACGGTACTACTTTTGGCCTGTCCAACGAACGCGTGGTCGCCACCCAGACAGGGTAAAACTTTTCTTCCTGATGCGTCAAACGCGACTTGACAAGCAGTTCTGATTCCTTTTATAATACACTTAACATGAATAAAAAATCACTTCTCCTTATCACTATCCTCGCAGTCGTTGCGAGGTAGTAGTGTGGGAGAAGACCAAACTTTAGAACACAAAATCTCCCACCAAGGGAGATTTTTTTATGTAGCTCTTGCCGATCCCGCCTGCTGGCGGGGAGGCTTAGAGATACATAAACCCGGCCGAAGTGAATATTTCAGATGCATGGGCACGTCAGACGTGTCATGGCTGTAAGCCTTGAGCTGAACATGAACGCAGGCGGGGATGTCAGAATTTAAACGAAGGAGGATAGATTATGAAAAGTCAATATTATCCGTTTGTCTTTTTTAAAAACTCTATCGTTTCTGTTGATAAAGCAAATGTGCCGGTAATGACCAACGCGCTTCAGTACGGCACAGGAGTGTTTGCCGGAATCCGCGGCTATGTAAACAAAGAAAAGGGGATTATTTCTGTTTTCCGTATTCACGATCATTTTGAACGATTCCTCCAGTCCATCCGGATTTTGGATGTGGAACTTAAGTTTACCAAAGAAGAACTTGTTGATATTACACTCAAGCTGCTTAAAAAAAACAGGCCAGCCTCTGATACCTATATTCGTCCTTTTGCCTTTGCTTCAAGCGTAAACCTTTCGCCAAACTTGGAACGCGATAAACATTTTGACATGGCAATTT
Organism: uncultured Gammaproteobacteria bacterium; assembly: GCA_964482825.1. Lineage (GTDB taxonomy): Bacteria > Patescibacteriota > Microgenomatia > Levybacterales > UBA12049 > CAYZZG01. The sequence goes on along the minus strand of CAYZZG010000026.1, from coordinate 398 downwards.
ATATGATGCCGCTGGGTGAATATTTACCTGTTGATAAAGGCCTGTCTGCCATGGTGTCTTCCTGGAGAAGAATTTCGGATAATGCCATTCCCTCGCGGGCAAAAATATCCGGTTCTTATATCAACTCTGCGTTAGCCCGTAAAGAAGCAACCGATAATGGATTTGACGAGGCAATTTTTTTAACAGAACAAGGCCACGTGGCCGAAGGCTCGGCGGAAAATCTTTTTATTGTCCGAAATGGAATCCTTATTACTCCTTCACAAAGTGATGATGTTTTAGAAGGTATAACCAGACGAACCGTAATTCAACTTGCCAATGATCTAGGCATTCCGGTTGAAATAAGATCAATTGATAGATCAGAACTCTATATTAGTGACGAGGCGTTTTTCTGCGGTACA
>CAYZZG010000025.1:0-11014 GCA_964482825.1 uncultured Gammaproteobacteria bacterium | reverse complement strand
CGTCTGTATTAAGTAAACGGAATAATTTTCCAATAGTATTTTTGACCACAATATTCAAACCATATTGTCCATTTATTGTTTCTGGTTTTATATCTTTTTGTTCTGCAACTGTTGATACTTGATTTGGCACGAAATCATCAACAGTCAATGTTGTTTTATCGATAGAAAAATTAGCATCGGCACTATAGTAAGCAGCAAATACCCTACTTGCAGCATCTGCTCTAGACTGATATGTTCCAATAGCGGAAATGCGTAACTTACCAAATTCATCTAGTTTCCCATAAATTGCATTTACTTGTTCACCACCATCATAGTTTGCAACCTTATCTTTTATTAGGCCAATAAACGAGTGTTTTGTGCCGGTTACATTGGTCAAATCAGTTACATCTAATTTATAAATATGACCTCTGTCGTTGTTGCTGGTAAGCGCATACCTGCGACTATCCTTTGTATAAACAAATAAACCATTAAGATTACCTAGATTTATCTGCTCCCCGTCAATTAACGCAGTTGAAATATTTTGCTCTGCTGCCGTATTTTTGTCGTAATTAAGAATGGTAAAATTTAGTCCCCCATTTTTATTGGTGCCAAACCACTGCACTTCTTTAATAGACTCATTAAGAGAGGTAATCGTGATATCTCTTGGAGCACTGGTAATACTGGGATCGCTAAGAGGCTCAACTACCTGCGCCCGCGGATCAGCCCGGAGAATTCTTATTGCTGAACTACTGGTATTAAGAGTAACCAAAAATGTATATTGTTCCAACCGGCTAACGCTCTCCGCTCCCCCTTCGCTGGAAGATGTCCCCAAACTTGTCCATATTGCTCCTCCGTCAGTTGACAACGCCGAGCTAAAATGAGTACCAAAAACATCACTTCCCACTACAACAATAACACCGCCATCGGGAGACACGCTAAACGCTTTTGGCTGATCTACAGGAATTTTTGCCGAGGAGGTGTTAATGTATTCAAAGAATACACCTGAAGCATCTTTTTGGGATTTATATATAAATCCATTATCTTTTAATTCAAATTTCGCTACTACATTTCCATCCGCACTAACAATTGATTCACTATGAAGAATTCTCAATGGGTTTTGCGCCAGCCATTCGGGTGTAACATTGAGATTTTTAAAAGAATCTGTGATAGGTAGAGCTGCTTCTACTGCTGTTGGTTGTTGTTCTGACGGTTGTTTTGCTCGCTGTGCATACGGTGTTACCATGTTCCATCCGTCTTGAATATCTTTTGGTACGCCTCTGTGGATTGGTGTTGGTTCTGGTAGAGAAGCATGAGCAGGGTCTGTATTTATTTGCGAGCCAATCCCCGCAGCAACAAGTCCGGTACCTGCAATACCCGAGGCCACAAGCGCACTTTTTGATAAACCTTTTGGCCTATCAGAACTTACCGGTAGCCCATCAAGAGAATGAAAATTTTGATCAGCGCTACCAAACTGCCTTTTTATCATGGCAGCTTTTGCTTCTGAACCCTGTCCAAGTCGTTGGGCTATTCTACGAATGCCTAGTAATTCGTGTTTCATATGATTAGGATGGGCAGTACTAGCGACTATTTCATCCTATAGTTTATCCTATCAAGCTGACTATACCACACCAACAATCCTTTGTCAAATTAAAAATTAGCCTTGGATTGACCTATCTTAAACACTTATGCAAGTATTTTGTAAGAAAAGCTCTGTATATTCAAGGTGCGACCTTGACATAAGGTCGCACCTTAGTAACAATTGATTTATGCCCGCAAGAAATATTGTTAAACAGTATATTGAGAACGGATATTACCACGTCTATAATCGCGGCGTTGAGAAGCGAGAAATTTTTCTTGACCAACAAGACTGTATAGTTTTTTTACACTATCTAAAATTATACCTTTCACCACCAGAAGAACTTCTAAAAGAAAACCTACCTGGAATAAAAATCCAACGATTTATTCAACTTAATCTCTCAACAGAAATAGATCTTCTTGCATTCTCGCTTATGCCCAATCATATCCATTTACAAATAAAGCAATCTACAAAAGATGGCCTAACAAAATTTATGCGTCGATTAGCCACAAGCTATGTTATGTACTTTAACAAAAAATATAAGCGAGTAGGTGGACTTTTCCAAAACAGATACAAGGCTGCGTTTATAGAATCTGAGCCATATTTTCTTCACCTTTCTCGTTATATTCATTTAAATCCTTTCAACATTACCTCTCCGGTCAACTTTATTGAATTTTCTAGTTACCCTTACTATCTTGGTAAAAAACAAGCCGTTTGGATAAAACCGCAGGAGATATTAAGCTACTTCCATAGTTCCCAACGGAAAGATTTTAAAGATATCCTCTCCTATCAAAGTTTTGTAGAAGATTACAAAGAAGATTCTTGCCAAATCCTTGGTGAGCTTACCCTCGAAGATGATTGATAAGGTCGCACCTTGTAATAAGGTGCGACCTTGATAGATCAAGGCTATTGACAAACATTCCCTACAATCCAGATAATGGATACATCATGGCCTTTTTGCGAAGGTATATTGTTGTATTGTTTTCTCTTTTATTTTTGCTTTCTCTGGTAACATATGTACGGCTTATTCATGCGGCAGATGATCTGACTTTTGATGTCACCCCGCCAACCACCACCATTCAAGTAACCTGCGGCAGCGACACCAACTCATATACCAACGGTTCGCAGACTGTTTACTGCAGCAACCCTTCAGCCGAAGTGGTAGTTAGCTGTAATGATACTAGCATTTGCGAAATAACTAAATATACCATTGGCAATTCTGCTCCCGGTTCTTTTGCTGGTAATGGCTCCACAACTGCGCAAACCGTTTCCAATACTAGCAGTTCACATGCTATTTACTCCTATAGTAAAGATAGGGCGGGAAATTATAATTGCGTTGGCGCTTCTTGTTCGGCAGATCCAGAAGCTTCGTCTACTTATAATGCTGTTGCCGTTACTCTTGCTTTTACCTACACGGTTAGCGGTACAGTGTATTTGGATAATAATGGCAATGATGCTATTGACGTTGGCGTAGACCAGGTTGTTCCCAATGTAGACGTTACCCTTTCCGGGGGGCTAACAGCCAGAAGCGGCAATGATGGCAGATATGTTATACGTAACGTTATCTCCGGCAGCTACACCATTAGTGCCGCCACACCCCCTGATTACAAAGACGTTATTGTTATATTCCCTACAGGTGTTTCTTCTCCTTTTCCTGTCCCTCCAGGTCAAAACAACATCAATTTACTTGTCCGCGGTTACCGAATTTCCGGCACAGTCTACGATGATAAAAACCATGATTGCGTTTATAACGGCAGCGATACTTTGTATTCAGGAGCTGATCTGACACTTAATATCGGAGGATTAACTTATCAAACAGGTGCTTCCGGCGTGTACAGTTTTGTTGGCCGACCCAAAGATACCACCCCAACATCTACGGTAACCCTAACCGATATTCCCAATTACATCCTATCTACCGGCACAGGATGCAGTGGTAATACCAAGGTACGGTCTACTCTTCTTCCGCCTGACCAAACAAGTATTAATTTTTATATTACTCGTAATTACTCTGTCGAAGGAAATGTCTATCTTGATTACAATCATAATTGTATTGTTGATTCTACTGAGTACGGCACCGATGCCGCCACCAACTCGTATAGTATATCGGCCAGCAGTGGAAATGTTTCTTATCCGGCTGGAGGAACATACAGAGTAGCAAATCTGGTATCCGGAACTTATACTGTAACAATTACTCCTTCTGGCTATTTGCTTTACACCCAGTCGCCTTGTGCTGCCAATACTATCTCACGAAGTATTGTGGTGCCGCCGGACGTAACACCCAGCTTTAACCCCAATCCTCCGCCTGTGTCAAGTAACTTTTTCTTTACACCACAATTTAATATTACCGGCCGGGTGTGGATCGACTATCATCACAACGCAACAATTGATAGCGATGACATAGGAAAAAGCGGCGCTACTTTAACGCTGTCTGGAGCAGCAAGCGGCACAACCACTACCGACGCAAATGGCGATTACGTTTTTAACAATCTCTACACTGGTGACTATACGGTAACACTCACTGTGCCGGCTGGGTACAGTATGTCCATTAATTTACCAAATAGCAACACAAAAACACTTAATGCCAATCAAACAATCAATTTCTATATTACCCCTTTGTACAGTATTTCCGGAAATGTTTTTAATGACGTAAATAAAAACAAATGTAAAGACGGATCATATTCCGGCTGCACAGGCACAGCAGAATCCAACTACATAGCCTCACAAAGCAGCGTGAAAATGACCCACCAGGTGACTGGTGAGATCCGGACTTACAATTTTACCGGCTCGTATACCAGCACCAGTATTGCAGACACTTTAGTATCTGGAATATGGAAGGTCGAATATACTACTCTTCCGCCTGGATGGGAGATAAAGTACGGACAGCCATACTTTACTGTGGTAGTGGGCAAACCCGGTACACCAGATTATGGGGGCAGTCAGTATTCTTGCGATCCTAATAACCCAATTCCTACCAACAACTACAATACTGCAAATTGCTGGCATGATACTAATGCTCAAACAGTTGCAGACGGTAACGGCAGTATTCGTGATCTTAATTTTGCCATTAATAATTCCTGCCCGTGGGCAACACTTGTTGGCGCAGACGTTCGTATAGAAGCAGGTGTTGACAATTGTGTTCCTGATGATGGCTTTCCCACACCTACTCCTACACCAACCCCAATTGGTGGAGGAACGCCTACTCCGACCCCCACTCCACCAATCTGCGGAAGTGCAGACCTAGCATGCTGTAGTGAATACAGTTGTACTGGAGGACTAACCTGCATAGGCAATATCTGCTCTGCTAGCCCAACTCCTACCCCGGGAAATCCTCCTGACTGTGGCAGTTTTGGACAAGTGTGCTGTGCGCCTAGCTCCACTTGCAACAGTGGTTTAGTTTGTGTTGGCGGCATCTGTACCCCTCCCCAAACTCCAACTCCCACACCAACCCCAATTGGCGCACCTACTCCCACCCCGCCAATCTGCGGAGGAAATGGGCAGCTTTGCTGCGCACCTGCCAATTCCTGCAATAGTGGCTTAAGTTGTACTGCAAGCGGAGTTTGCGCACCGGGTGTTTGCCCAATGTTTACCTCTATCCCAGGCAGTACCAGCTATTCTCCCGGGCTTATTATATCTGGAAATAATTCATATAGTTTCTGTTTGGGAGGAGTCTGTCCAAGCCGATCATCTTATACACGATGGATTGTGGGAGGACCTGCAAATGAAGAAGTCTTTACACCTGTAGCATCAGGCACTATTCGAACCTCCTATGACTATATTAGCACTACTGCTCTTCAAAGCGGAATTACTCCATCCGACTTAAACGCGTATTGCGGATCTGGAGGAATAGCAAATTGTAATCTTTCTCCATCCCTTCCCAACGGCATATATAAAGCAAACGGAAATCTTACATTATTTGCAAATACAGATGCTCCACAAACGCCAACATCCTATCAATTTCAGACAAACAAACAGTTTGTGATTTTGGTTAATGGAGATTTAAAAATTAACGGCGAGCTAAAAGTACAGATTGGATCAACACTTCTCATTTCGGCAAAAGGAAATATTACTGTCGACGAAAATGTTGGTACGACATATAGCTCGGTAGTACCAAGTCTTGAAGGATTCTTTAGCGCAGGCGGCAGCTTTGATACAGGAGGAAATGGTGGTGATTGCACAAGGCCAAAAGATAAGAGGCTTAATATAAACGGAGCAGTTGTTGTAAATGCCAATGGTACTGGTGGTTCTTATATAAATAATCGCGATATGTGCGAGGATAATCTGCAATGCCCATCATACAGTATTAAATGGAGACCTGATTTTATATTTAACGCTCCGGAGGTTATCAAACACCCCACCTTTATTTGGCAAGAAGTAGCACCGTAAAGGGAATACTACCAATACTACAAATGTCAAATACTACAAATAATTCAATAAAAAGTAGTGAAACCAAAGAGTACGATATTCATAAACGAATTTATAACTTTATTGTGCAAGTAATTAGACTGGTTAATTCTCTTCCCAGAACTCCTTCAAATATTGTAATAATTGGGCAAATCCTTCGATCAGTCACATCAATGGGCGCCAACGACCAAGAAGCAGATGGGACTTTAACAAAGAAAGATTTTTTGCATGGATATACGATTGTTCGAAAAGAAGGAAAAGAAACAAATTTCTGGCTCTCTCTTATTGTCGATACGAACCCGTTACATAAAACTCGAGTTGGACCAATACTTCAAGAAGGCAAAGAAATTGTCGCCATTATAAGCAGCATTATTAATAAAACCCGAGCCTAATTTACTTATTTGGTAGTATTGGTATTTATTGGTAGTATTTGTAGTATTTTTTCCAGTTCTTCCGGCAACGAACTTTCAAACTCCATTCTCTCTCCTTTTACTGGATGAACGAAGCTGATTTTTGTTGCGTGCAAAAAAACTCTAGGTAGAATTTTCCTGTCATTTCGGGCTGTCTTTCTTCCAGCATAGAGTGTATCGCTGACAATCGGATGACCAATATGCTTTAAATGAACCCTGATCTGATGGGTTCTACCGGTTTCGGGATAGAGCTCAAGAAGGGTTACTGGTTCCTTTTTTTTATTAATTGTTAATTGTGAACTGTTAATTGTTCGGTAACGTGTTACCGCTTCTCTTCCTCCTGCAATTACTCCAAACCTCTTTCTATTCCATGGCAAGCGGCCAACTGGAACTCTTACTTCTCCTTCTTGGGATTCAACCTTTCCATGCACAAGTGCAAGATAGGTCTTTTTAACGGTTCGTTCTTTAAATTGTTTTTGCAAACTGATAAATGCTTCCGGTGTTTTGGCGATTATCAAAACTCCCGATGTCTCTTTATCAAGGCGGTGAACAATTCCCGAACGATTATAGAAATCATTTCCTTGATCAATTTTTAATTCTTGTCCTGAGCTTTGTCGAAGGATTTCATTTTTAATTTTTAATTTGTTTTCCACCCAATCCTGCATTGTCATCTCATCGTTGGTAGTATCCGAACGATTAACCGTCATCCCGGCCGGCTTATCGAGAACTACTAAAACCCCATCTTCATAAATAATTACAGGCTCTCTTTGCATAAAAATGCTACCTTCGTCGTAATTTTCGAAGGTTTGGCATAATTTTTTCCTGCTGTAAAAGAAAAAGAAGCGATAAGAAAAAGATGGCAATAAAAAGAAAGTCTTGTGCCTCAAGTAAAAACGAGGACTTTGCAAGGGGTCCAAAAAGTTTTACTAGAAACGCTACAGAAATTACTGCCAGTGTTGCCATATACCCAACGCTTCCATCAATAAATGTATTTTTCTCAAAGAGCCGGAGAAAAATAGTAAAAAGAATTATATAGACAGCAGTAACGACAAAAACAAAAGGCACAAGAGGCTTTTTTTGCAAAAACAGTGTCATCTGCTCAAGAAGGTACAGGATAGGAAGAGTCCCAATAAAGGAAAGGGTAAAAATATCAAAAATTCTTCCCCTAGGCAATTTATGTTTATCCGCAAGAGCATGCACAAACAACATCCCCCCAAGCATTCCTCCCGCCTGAGAAAGTCCGGGAAAATAAGGAAAAATAAAAAAGACTAACGGATGTAAGAAACCTGGAGCAAAATGGAATGCCACATAGATAAGTCTGGCTGTTAAAAGTGAGACAATAATAGTAAGAAAGGCAAAGTTAAATACCTTCTCAGTTGCTATGTTCTTGCGAAATAACACAAAGTCCTCGCGGGAAAGCGCGAAGACAAAAAATAAAAAAACAAAAAGACAAATGAAAAGTATAAGACTAAAATATTCCATACTATTTTTTCCGCATTAAACGTATACTGCTAATAAGTAGTAAAAAAATACCTATACCTGCCAGCACACTTCCTACTCCTACAATATCAGCAAGCCCACCAACGACGGCAATAGGAATAATGGAGAAAATACCAATTAGCGCGTTGAGCGCTCCGTATACTTTTCCTCTAAATTCGTCAGATGTCTTTTCTTGAATAAGAGTATTGCCGGAAACAAAAGTAAGAGCATTCGCTATCCCCAAAACAAACGCAATAACCACCATTAGGTGCAGCATGGTTAAATCAAAAATACTTCCTGGGAGAAATACATTAATATTGTTCACAAAAGGTTTTGTTGTTACTTTAGATCCAAAAGGAAAAACAAGTATTGCAAGACCAGAAAGAAACACCCCAATACTTGCCAAGCGCTGCCGTGGGTAATTATGAAAGAAAATACTAACTATAACTGCTCCAATAATCATCCCAAGCACTGCCGGAGTAATAAACAACAGCAGAAATGTGTTAACCGGCATACCCAATACATTTTTAGCGTAACCAGGGGCTATAACTACCAAAACAAGGATAAGAATCTGAGCAAGAGTTAGTATAAAAAGAGAGTCTGACACCTCGCGGGTCCTTACCATAAGCGAAATTGCACCTCTGATCTCTTCTTTTAAGGATGGTGCTATATTTTCTGTTGTCTTTTCTTCTATTATTTTTTTTTGTGGAATCTTTATAAACGTAATAAATAAAGCTGCTATCAAAAACAAACCACCAAGAACAAAAAATGAATTTGTTCTGCCAAGGAAAATAAGAAAGGGACCAGCCAAAGCATATGCTAAAAGCATTGATCCATATATCCCTATACCAAAGAGGGCATTTGCCGAAAGAAGTAGATTTTTTTTAACGACAAGAGGAATAATAGGTGTTTCGGCGGGAAGAAAAAACTGGGTTACAATGGCCACAGCAAAAGTAATCAAATATACCCACAAAAGATTTCCATACAAAAAGGCTAATGCAAAAAGTAAAACCGCGCGCAAAATGGTGGTGATAAGAAGCACTTCCTTTTTATTCCATCTGTCTACATATACCCCTGCAGGAATACCTAAAATAATAGCAGGGATAGTAAAAGCAAGCACCACTCCGGAGACAGCCGTGTTTGAATTAGTAAGCTCAAAGGCTATAATAATGAGCGCAAAATTGACAATGTTAATGCTAAGTTGCGCAAAAATTTCAGAAAGCCATAAAAAGAAGAACGGTCGAATTCGTAATGTTTGGAGAAATTTATGATTTTCCATCTCCTCTTATTCTACACCTTACGCTTTTTCTGTGTACGCGCCAGTGCGCGTATCGATGCGAACCGTATCGCCTTCGCTTATAAAAAGAGGTACCTTTGTTTTTAAACCATTTTCCAAAATTGCATCTTTATAAATATTTGTGGCCGAGTTTCCTCGAAGAGATGGACCTGTTTCTGCAACTTTGAAATCCATCTTTGGGGAAAGATTAAGCGATAACGGTTCATCGCCAAGAAAACTAATTGAGAAACTTCCTTCCTCCTTAAGGTAGATATAGTCTACAAATTTTTTGATTGGCACTTCCATCTGGTTAAAAGATACCGGATCCATAAAATAGAGCGTGTCGCTATCTTTATATAAAAATTGCATATCTTTTTTAATCACCCTTACCTCATTAACGCGGGCACCGTGAATAAAGCTTTTTGCTGTTGTTGCATCAGTTCGTACGTTTTTTACTCGCACTTTAATGTTGGCGCTTCCCCGCCCCATTTTAATATGTTCGTAAGAAATTACCTGATAAATCTGACCTTCGTCTTCAAAAATTGTTCCTGATTTTAAATCGGTTACAGATAACATAATAGAATTTTTTTGACGTGCGAAGTGGGATATTTTTGATTCGAGTATGTGATGATTTGAGCTAAGGATCAAGGATTCAAGATATCAAGAAGTCAATTTCAAGAATATCACACTTCACATTTCAAAGTATCTTATGTTATCTTTTAACACGGATAAGTCCCGAACAGGGAATTACCTCCACGCCCTTCTTATCCAACGCATCTAAGAAGATATTTGCGCCAATGGAATCTGCTGCCATATGTCCGCAGTCAATAACATTAACATGCATTTTTTTAAGCTCGGTAAGAGCATCTTCGGGCACGTGCATTTCTACAAAAGTCCCAACGCCTGCTTTTGCTTTTTCAATATAGAGTTCTTTTGACGGATTGGTACCACCGGTAAAATTAACAAAAATCTTCCCTGTTGGTCGCTTGTCCGAACCTGATGCTAAAAATGGACCTGCTTTGGCCCGTGTTGATTCAATAAATTCCGGAATTTCAATAATATATTCCAAAAGCTCACCTGCGGTTTCAACTTTTTTCTTTGCAGCATAATCTCGCATAAATTTATCTCCCAAGTTATCCCAAATCGTATGAAGGGCTAAAAGCGGTACTCCCAAAAGCTTTGCCGCATCAACCGCTTGACTATGATTAAGAGGGCTAATCCGCCGTTTTATCAGACTCATTTTCTCCTCCATTAAGGCATGAGCCACATTTACAGGAACACCTGCCTCTGTAAATGTATCTATTTGTAAATCCATTACCTCATGAAGACTCGCTAATGCATGTCCTGAGGGATGATGGGAGATAACCAGGTCTACTTTTTTTCCTTTTTGACTTAGCCTATCTGCAACAAGCACTTCTGACGCATCGGCATCGATACCTGCCATAACCGATTTAACTGTTATTTCTGGATCACCGTTTAAGATACGAGAATCAGAGTAAGGACTTTTTAAGGTTTCTGTATCAAAAAACTTTTTCTTTTTTTCCGGTAATTCTTCGTATTGTTTTTTTCGCTCTTTGAGAAGTTTTTTTATACCTTCGGTGCCTCTTGGATCAGCTTTTACTCCCATCTCAAGTGCTAAATCATAAATTTCTTGAAGTGTCATATTGGAAAGTATATAATAAGGAAGTTAAAAATGCAAAGTGCAAAAATGCAAAGTTACTCGCCTCGCTGACTCGCCTCGTCTTCGACTCGTCGAAGCGGGCGCTTTGGCGAAGCCACGCCAAAGGCGGGCGAAGCGGGCAATGTAAAATTTAAAACTTTTAATTGTAATTTTTAACTTTTCATTTTTAATTTTTAATTTACTTGGGCCGGGTGGTGGAACGGTAGACACGA
>CAYZZG010000024.1:0-11173 GCA_964482825.1 uncultured Gammaproteobacteria bacterium | reverse complement strand
TAATTGTTTCATTGTTAGATTGTTACATTGTTATTTTTAGCAATATAACAATAGAGCAATTTAACAATTTTTTAATATGACAATTACATTTGTAGGACACGGGTATGTCGGTCTTGTTACCGCAGCAATTTTTGCAGATTTGGGTAATACCGTCTGGGTTATAGGGCATACGCCAGAGAAAATTGAAAACCTTAAAAAAGGGGTTATCCCCATTTACGAACCAGGTCTTGAGGAAATGGTGAAAAGAAATGTTAGGGCAAACAGATTGCTTTTTACTCTTGAATACAATCAGGCAATTCTTGCTTCGGAAATAGTTTTTATTGCTGTTGGAACACCTCCAAAAAAAAACGGCGAGGCAGATTTATCGGTTGTTTTCGAGGTAGCAGAAAATATTGCTAAACAGCTTGATGGATACACTGTTGTGGCAACAAAAAGCACTGTGCCAGTTGGAACAAACCGAAAAATAAAAGATATACTGCAAAAAACTCTGCCGAGAAAAGCGACATTCGATATCGCATCTGTTCCAGAATTTTTGCGTGAGGGACAAGCTATCTCCGATACCTTGCACCCCGATAGAATTGTTATTGGAACAGAGAGTAAGCGCGCAAGAGATACAATGATAGCTCTCCATAAATCAATAGATGGCGTGTTGGTATTGACTAACATCGAGACAGCAGAAATGATTAAATATGCAGCAAATGCATTTTTGGCCACAAAAATTTCCTTTGCCAATGCAATAGCACATCTCTCCGAGCTTACCGGTGCTGATGGGATAAAGGTATTAGAAGGAATAGGATTAGATAAAAGAGTGGGAAGCGCGTTTCTTTCACCGGGAGCAGGATACGGAGGAAGTTGTTTTCCAAAAGATGTCAAAGCTCTTATTGCTATTGCAAAACAATACTCTTACGATTTTACTCTCTTAAAAGACGTTGAAGAAATTAACAAAACATCAATGCAGGCAATTGTAAAAAAAGCAGCTCTTTTGCTTAATAAAGATTTAAAAGGAAAAATAATTGGCATTTTGGGACTTTCTTTCAAACCGGATACAGATGATATGCGCGATGCACCATCAATTTCTATTATTAACGAATTGCAGAAGCATGGGGCTATTATTAAAGCATATGACCCCGTGGCAACGGAAAACGCAAAGCTTCTTTTAAAAGATGTAGTATTTTGCAAAGATGCGTATGAAGCAGCGAAAGGGGCAGATTTACTTATTGTTGTTACAGAATGGAACGAATTTCGCCAATTAGATTTAGGTAAATTAAAAGAGGTTATGAAACAGCCAATCATTATTGATGGAAGAAATATTTATGATCCACAAATAGCGAAAGAAATGGGATTTCTTTACAAAGGAGTAGGAAGGTAATCTAGAAAATGTTAAAAAAGGTGTTAATCACCGGAGTTTCAGGTTTTGTTGGTAGTCATCTGGCAGAATACCTTGCGCTTCAAAAAGAGTATCAACTATTTGGTACATATTTTTCTGATGCAAGTCTTATTAATGTAGAAAAAGTTAAAAAAAGGATACAGTTAACAAAAATAGACCTTAACGATGCAGAAGCAGTTACTCGTTTAATCACAGCGATTAGGCCTGATTTTGTCTTTCATCTCGCAGCATTTCCTTCTCCGCTAGAAAGTTTCAAAAATCCTTCTCTTTTTATCACCAACAATATTACTGCTCAAATAAATCTTTTAGAAGCAATTCGCTTACGTAAAGATATACGCAGTCGTATTCTTATTGTTTCTTCAGCAGATGTATACGGTCAAGTATCAACAAAAGATATTCCTATCGATGAAGACACACGATTTATGCCAACAAATCCATATGCGGTATCTAAGATTGCACAAGATTACTTAGGTCTTCAGTATGTTCTTTCGTATAAGTTGCCTATTATTAGAGTAAGGCCATTTAATCACATAGGCCCTCGGCAATCTCCAGACTTTGTTGTTGCAGCATTCGCAAAAAAGGTTGCCGAAATTGAAAGAGGCCTTTTAGAGCCAATTTTACCCGTTGGAAATCTTGATGCTTTGCGGGACTTTACAGACGTACGGGATATGGTAATGGCATATGTGCTAGCAGTTATGAAAGGAAAAGAAGGCGAAGTCTATAACATAGGTTCGGCAAAATCATATAAAATTGCAGACATTTTGAATAAGCTTTTATCTCTTTCTAGTGTTTCAATACGGGTAAAGAAGGATCAATCTCTTTTTCGACCAAGCGACTCTTTTGAACGACTTTGTGATTGTAGTAAGTTTACTATGCTTACTCGTTGGCATCCTAAAATACCTATAGAGACGACATTACAAGATACACTGGATTATTGGAGAGATATTGTATAAAATAATATAAGAATGAAGAAAGCCCTTATTACGGGCATTACGGGGCAGGACGGCTCCTATCTTGCTGAACTGCTTTTATCAAAAGGATATAAAGTATACGGTTTAACACGACGAACAAGTACTGTAAATAATGAACGTATTGAGCATATACAAGATAAAGTTACATTGGTGCAAGGTGATTTACTTGATCAAAGCTCACTTTCTGCTGCTATTGTAGAATCTGAACCTGATGAGGTGTATAACCTTGCTGCTCAATCTTTCGTAAAAACCTCATGGAATCAACCGGTTTTAACAGGCGAATTTACTGCTCTTGGCGTTACTCGCATTCTTGAAGCAATTCGCATCATAAAACAAAAAATCAAATTTTATCAGGCATCGTCTTCTGAAATGTTTGGCAAAGTAACAGAAGCACCCCAGAGAGAAACTACTCGTTTTTATCCACGAAGTCCCTATGGAGTTGCAAAAGTATATGGTCACTACATAACAGTAAACTATAGAGAGAGCTTTGATTTGTTTACCTGTTCAGGAATTCTTTTTAATCATGAGTCGCCACGCAGAGGACTAGAATTTGTAACAAGAAAAATAAGTCATGGCGTTGCGAGGATTAACCTTGGCCTGCAAGATAAATTATATCTGGGTAATCTTGAATCAAAAAGAGACTGGGGATTTGCGGGTGACTATGTCGAAGCTATGTGGTTTATGCTTCAACAAAAGCATTCAGATGATTATGTTATAGCAACAGGAGAAAATCACAGTATCCGTGAATTCGTTGAAGAAGCATTTAAGGTAGTAGGAATCGATAATTGGGAGAAATATGTCGTTACAAATAACCCAGAACACTTACGACCTGCGGAGGTAGATTATTTAATTGGTGATTATAGTAAAGCAAAAAAAAATCTTGGCTGGGAGCCAAAAACATCATTTAGAGAACTGGTTGCAATGATGGTAAAAGCAGATGTAGAGATGGAGGGAAAAAGTAAAAAGTGATATATGCAAGTAGTTATAACTGGAGGAGCAGGATTTATTGGGGGACATCTCTGCAGCAGATTGCTTAATGAAGGTTACTTAGTTACTGCAGTTGATAATTTTATCACAGGAAGTAAGAAGAATATTCAGGCCTTCATTAATAATTCTCATTTTACTTTTATTGAGCTAGATATTACGAATAATATCGAGAAATTAAGAGAAATTTCTCGTATCGAAGCGATATTTCATTTAGCTTCTCCTGCTTCCCCTAATAAAAAGAGTAAACGAAGTTACATAAATTATCCGATAGAAACATTACTGGTGAATTCCTGGGGAACATATCAACTGCTTGAGTTAGCAAGAGAAAAACAAGCACAATTTTTATTTGCGTCTTCTTCAGAGGTATACGGTGATCCTGCAATTGCGGTACAATCAGAGGATTATTTTGGAAATGTTAACCCAAATGGAATTAGGTCGGTCTACGATGAGGGAAAGCGGTTTAGCGAAGCAGTCACTATGGCATACGTTCGAAAATTCTCCCTAGATTGTCGGATTGTGCGAATTTTTAATACCTATGGCCCTGGTATGCAAAAGGATGATGGTAGAGTGGTTTCTAATTTTATCAATCAGGCGCTTGTCGGAGAGCCGCTTACTATATACGGAGAAGGAAAACAAACCAGAAGCTTTTGTTATGTTGACGATTTAGTTGATGGATTAATAAAGTTTATGTTTGAGGATAAAGCAAAAGGAGAAGTAGTTAATCTGGGAAACCCAGATGAGCGGAGTATCTTAGAACTTGCTACAATAATAAAAGAGATGACGAAGTCTCTATCGGAAATCGTTTTTGAAGAACTTCCACAAGATGATCCAAAATCACGACATCCAGATATTAGTAAAGCTAAAAAATTGCTTGATTGGGAACCAAAGGTGTCTCTTTCAGAAGGATTGTTAAAAACAATAGCATATTTCAAATCAGTATAGTCAAAATATGAAAATTGTTGTTATCCCAGCTACTTATAACGAAAAAGGCAATATTGAACAGATGATCATTCTTCTTGAAGAGGAAGTATTTCCACGGATTAAAAATCACGAGATGCATATATTGGTTGCCGATGATAATTCACCGGACGGTACTGCTGATGAAGTAAGAAAACTCATGAAAAAATGGAAAAATCTTGGTATTAGCGTAGGAGAGAAAAAAGGATTAGGAGCAGCATATATCCGGGCAATGACATATGCGGTTGAGAAAATGGGAGCCGATATTCTTTGTGAGATAGACGCAGATTTATCTCACGATCCGAGAGAGATTCCAAAATTTTTAGAAAAAATAGATGAAGGATACGACATTGTTATTGGGACACGCTATAGTAATGGAGGATCAATGCCAAACAACTGGCCAATGCAAAGAAAAGCATTTTCAGTAATTGCAAATTTAATAATCAGATTAATTACCGGCCGATTTTTTATTCATGATTGGACAGGCGGGTACAGGGCTATTAAGAAAGAATTATTTCTTAAAGAGCGAGATAAGGTGCAAACGTTTCAAGGATATACATTTCAGGTGGCATTCTTATATAAAGCAGTAATTGACGGGCATAAAGTTGCAGAGATACCTATTCATTTTGCTGATAGAAAGTTAGGAAGATCAAAGATTGCTCCCCTTGAGTATATTATTAATTTATTGAAATACGTCATTACGGAGAGACTTGTGGAGCTAATCTATTCGCCATTTCTTAAATATGCAATTACAGGTTTTATTGGATATTTGATCAATGCAATTTCCCTGGAAGTATTTAAAAGCACGTTGCATGTTCATTCAGGCGCTGCGGCATCAATGGGAGCAGAGCTTTCTATCATGTGGAATTTCATTATGAATAATTTTTGGTCCTTTTCTTCACAAAGAATAACATCGCCAGTAAAGCTTTTTCTGAAATTTTTACAATTTAATCTAGTTGCGCTTGGTTCACTTATTTTAATTGGTATAGTTGTTGGTACAGCGACGCATTTTTTTGGCGATACCACACTTGTTCGTCAAATATCGCTTGTGCTAGGAATTGGATTTCTTGTTATTCCCTATAGTTACAGTATGTATAATATTTTTATATGGAAACGATGGCACGTTGGTTTTCTTTCCGGTTTACAAAAAATAGTTGGGTAAAGCCTCATTATCTTCTGCTTATTCTTATTGTTGGAATTGCAGCTTTTTTTCGTCTGTACAAAATAGCAGATTATATGACATTTTTAGGCGATGAGGGCCGTGATGTACTAATTGTTTATGATATTTTGCATGGCAAATTCACACTCCTTGGGCCTACTGCATCGGTGGGAGGTTTTTTCTTAGGCCCTTTATATTACTATTTAATGGCTCCTTTTCTCTGGGTTTTTAACTACAATCCAGTTGGTCCCGCTGTAATGGTGGCGATATTAGGCGTTGTAACAGTATGGTTTGTATATAAGGCGGGAAGCGAATTGTTTAATATAAGAACAGGACTTGCTGCAGCTTCTTTATACGCAATTGCTCCCTTAGTTGTGGCTTACTCACGCTCTTCATGGAATCCAAACCTGATGCCCTTGTTTTCTCTTCTAACGCTTTACTGTCTTTATAAGGCAACAGTGAAAAAGAATAGTAAGTTTTTTGTTTTATCAGGAATATTTCTAGGAAGCGCTATGCAATTGCATTACTTGACAGTATTCTTGGGGATCATTGTAGGGTTCTATGTGCTGATTACAAAAATGAAAGATATATATGGAATGGTTAGGGCATATATTTTTTTGTTTATAGGTTTTATTTTAGGTTGGTCTCTTTTCCTTGCGTTTGAAGTGCGTCACAATTTTCCAAACATTCAGAGTATTAGTAATTTTATTTTGCATTCAGGCGAAACAGGCAGTAATGAGAAAATGCTTCCTATCATCAAAGACGTATTTTTTCGCTTATTTGCACGATTAACGACAAATTATCCTCCATCGGAACAAATAGCTGCCGGCATGCATCCCAATATAACTCTGTGGTATTATGCAACACTTACCCTAAGCATAGGAAGCGCTATGTTTTTCCTCCTGCTTTTTTTTCGTTCCATAAAAACAAATAAACATGATTTCTATAAATACAGTTTGCTATTTATTTGGTTAATTTTAGGGATCGGTTTATTTGGCTTTTATAAAAAGCCAATCTATGATTACTATTTAGGATTTATGTTTCCTTTGCCATTCTTTCTCATTGGCAATTTTATTGCTTCTCTTTCTACCGGTTTATCCGGGGTTTTAAAGATTTCAAAACAATACCAATCAAGCGTAAACAATATAGGAAAAGTCGTTGCAGTAAGTATTTTACTGTTGCTTTTTGCAATTAACTTGCAGGGTATTCCATTTAGGCATGCTCCAAACAAGCAAAAAGATCAGGTAAGAAGCATTGCTGAATTTGTTCTTGGTAAGACAGATGGAAAGCCTTTTAATTTTGCGCTTATCACTCAAAGAAATTCTGATCACGCATACCGATACTTTTTTCGATTGAAAGAGATAAATCCGATTGTAATCCAAAATTCACAGATTGATCCTTTGCGGAAATCGGTTACGAATCAACTATTGATTGTTTGTGAGGATCCCGCATGCCAACCGCTTGGGAACTCGCTCTGGGAAGTAGCCGGTTTTGGTAGAGCGGAAATTGCCGGTGAATGGGATGTATCTGTCGTAAAAGTGTATAAATTAGTTCACTAT
Source organism: uncultured Gammaproteobacteria bacterium (assembly GCA_964482825.1). Lineage (GTDB taxonomy): Bacteria > Patescibacteriota > Microgenomatia > Levybacterales > UBA12049 > CAYZZG01. The sequence goes on along the minus strand of CAYZZG010000024.1, from coordinate 4,153 downwards.
AAAGGAAAATAATTCTTACATTCTTTTTTCTTCATTTTTACCCCATCTTTATTCGTTATTCCTATATTCATTACAATTATGAAGAAATTTTTTATTGTAATATTAGTTAGTATTGTATTCCTTTTTCTCTCCTTTTCTCTTGTCTATGCAGAAGGCAAACGAATTACTGTTAATCTGCAAAATCAGACACTCACTGCATGGGAGAATGATCAGGTAGTATATCAAACAGCCGTTTCAACTGGATTATCCCAAACTCCGACCATCAGGGGTAATTTTGCTATTTATACAAAAATTCCATCGCAACGTATGACAGGCGGATCTCAATCGTACGGATACTATGATTTACCAAACGTGCCTTACGTAATGTATTTTTCGGGAGCATACTCAATTCACGGAGCCTATTGGCATAATAATTTTGGACAACCTATGAGCCATGGTTGTGTAAATGCTCCGCTTGTCGCCGCTGCATGGCTCTACAACTGGGCTCCTATTGGTACTTCTGTTTCAGTACTATAGTATAGATTCGTTGACTTTCAAAGTAGAATCAGATAAACTACTACAATCCTAGTATTAGTTATTATCATATGATCAGATTTTCTCGTAGTGAAGATTATGCTATTATTTTGGTAAATGAATTAGCCAATTATTTTGGCGAGCGTTACGTTTCTCTTTCCGATATTGCAAAAAAAAATAATTTGTCAATTCTCTTTTTACGTAACATTGCCCAAGATCTTCGAAGGGTACATATTATCGAAGCGGTTGAGGGAAAAAACGGTGGATACAAACTGGCAAAACACCCCAGTAAAATTCTGCTCGGAAAAATTATTGAAGCAGTGGCAAAAAAACCACTGTTTTCCTGTTGTCAGAACACACGTGATGGTAAATGTCGCGCTCATGCATGCCCTCACGGCTTTTCTTTACGTAGGCTTAATAATGAATTCATAGAAAAAATTTACAAACTAAACCTTAATCAACTATTCAATACATGAAGAAAATTAAACTTATCGTTAAAAATTTGCAAGCAAAAGTTGCGGATAAAACAATTCTTAAGGGCGTTAACCTAGAAATAAAAAGTGGCGAAGTACATGCAATTATGGGGCCAAATGGCGCTGGGAAGACAACACTTGCTATGGTGTTGATGGGACACCCCAATTATCAAATCAAAAATCAAAAATCAAAAATCAAAATTAATGAAGAAAACGTACTCAGTAAGCCTCCTGAGGAGAGGGCGAGGAAGGGGCTTTTTGTTTCGTTTCAACACCCTGTTGAGGTGACGGGAGTTTCGGTTCTTTCATTTTTGCGGACTGCATATAAAGAGTTGCATCCGGACAAAAAAATTTCACTCTCTGAGTTTAAGGAAAATGTAAAGAGCGCCTTAAAACAGGTTTTACTTCCAGAAGATTTTATGCAGAGGAGTCTTAACGAAGGGTTTTCTGGCGGAGAAAAAAAACGCCTAGAGGTTGTGCAACTACTTGTATTAGAACCAAGTTTTGCAGTGCTTGATGAGATAGACTCAGGACTCGACATTGATAGCTTGCGCACTATTTCTCAAACAATTCGAAAGGTAGTAACAAAACAAAAAATGGGTATTTTACTCATCACTCATTATCAAAGAATTCTTCATTATCTAAGGCCTAATTTTGTCCATGTGCTGATTGATGGGAAAATTAAAAAATCAGATGGCATGAGACTTGTTCAAAAAATTGAGAAGGAAGGTTATGCAGCCTTCCTTCGCTAAAGCTTCGGAAGGGAAGCAATTATTATGTCATGTTATGAATAATTTCGATGTTGGTTATCAATTTGGTTTTCACGATAAGCTCAAGCCATTTTATTCCACTCAAAAAGGATTGTCAGAACAAACAGTTAAAGAAATTTCATTTATTAAACAAGAACCGGAATGGATGTTGCAAAAGCGATTACTAGCGCTCAAACTTTTTTATGCCAAAAAACTACCGATGTGGGGTGGAGATTTAACACGGCTTAACTTTGACGATCTTTATTACTACGTTAAGCCTACCGAAAAACAGGGAAGATCTTGGGACGAGGTGCCAGCAGAGATTAAAAACACATTTGAAAAAATTGGCATTCCCGAAGCGGAGAGAAAATTCTTAAGCGGAGTTGGGGCGCAATATGACTCAGAAGTTATTTACCACAGTATTTCCAAAATGCTTAAAAAAAAGGGCGTTATTTTTGTTGATACCGACACATCGGTGAAAAAATATCCAGAACTTGTTAAGCAATATTTTGGAACAGTGATTCCCGCAGCTGATAATAAATTCGCTGCGCTTAATACAGCTGTTTGGTCCGGCGGATCATTCATTTACGTACCAAAAGGCGTTCGGGTTGAGCTTCCGCTACAAGCATACTTTCGTATCAATGCAAAAAACATGGGGCAGTTTGAGCGAACGCTAATTATTGCCGATGAGGGTAGTTATGTTCATTATGTTGAAGGTTGCACAGCGCCGATATTTACCACAGATTCATTACATAGCGCAGTTGTCGAAATTATTGTCAAAAAAGGCGCTAGAGTTCGATACACCACAATTCAGAATTGGAGTAAAAATGTTTACAATTTAGTTACTAAACGAATGTTTGTGGAGGAGGAAGGATTTGGTGAATGGATTGATGGAAATCTTGGAAGCCAACTCACCATGAAATATCCCTCGGTATTTTTAAAAGGAAGAAAATCGCGAGGAGAAATTTTGTCACTTGCATTTGCCGGAGATGGTCAGCATCAGGATGCGGGAGGAAAAGCATTTCATTTAGCGGCAGAAACCACTTCGGTGATTACGTCAAAATCGGTTAGCAAAAATGGAGGACGAACGTCTTACAGGGGAATGCTAAAGGTCGCCAAGGGAGCAAAAAATAGTAAATCAACGGTAAGATGCGATGCGCTTATTTTAGATCCGCAAAGTCGTTCAGACACCTATCCAACAATGGATATTCAAGAAGAGCGAGTAACCATTGGTCATGAAGCATCGGTATCAAAAATAGGAGAAGAACAATTGTTTTATTTTCAAAGTCGTGGCATTTCGCAAGCACAAGCAGAGGTAATGATTGTTAATGGATTTGTCGAACCTATCGTTCGAGAATTGCCGATGGAGTACGCGGTAGAACTTAATCGATTAATTCAGTTAGAAATGACAGGAGCTGTAGGATAAGAATTATGAATTATGAATTGAGAATTAATAATGAAGAAAAGGTCTTACCAATTGTTTGGATTAATGGGAAAGAACAAACCATTAATATGGATATTGAACTTGTCAAAGAAGGAGGGAATGTTCATATTGTTGGTATATTTATAGGTTCAAAAAATAATGCAGTAACATTCAATACTACTGTTGTTCATAAGGCTGCAAAGACAAAAAGCCGCACAACCATTCGTGGTGTTTTTCTCAACAATTCTTCAATTAGCAATGATGGGTTAATAACAATTCAAAAAGGTGCAAAAGGAGCAGATGGATATTTTGCGTCGAAGATTCTCTTATTTAACAATGCAAAAGGGAGAAGCGTGCCGTCGCTGGAGATAGACGAGAATGAAGTTAAAGCAGGCCATGCATCAACAGTAGGACGACCCGATGACAATCAACTATTTTACTTACGAAGTAGAGGATTAAGCGAGATTGAGGCAGAGCGACTTATCATTTCTGGATTTTTTAGACCAGTAATTACTTTTTTATCACCATCAATGCAAAAGACAATAGAAAGAAAAATTGTTACAGCAACGAAATCTGAATTCACTTAGATGTTTCGAAACATCTAAGTAGGTTCATAAAGTTCGCAATGTAAGAAAAAATTTATGAATAACTATAAAAAAGATTTTCCGATATTTGAGAAAAATCCTTCCCTTGTATATCTAGATTCTGCGGCGACAAGCCAGAAACCGCAAGTTGTTTTGGATGCGATACGGGAATATTATGAAACATATAATGCCAATGTCCGCCGTGGTTTATATCCTATTGCCGAGAAAGCAACAGCAAAGGTAGAAAAAGTAAGAGAGCAAGTTACTCAATTTATCAATGCCAAATCCCCCGATGAAATTATTTTTGTGCGGAATGCAACTGAGGCAATCAATCTTGTCGCCTACTCCATGTCGTACAATATTAAAAAGGGGGATGGTATTATGACGACAATTATGGAGCACCATGCTAAT
>CAYZZG010000023.1:0-12028 GCA_964482825.1 uncultured Gammaproteobacteria bacterium | reverse complement strand
GTATGAAGCAAAAGGATTTCGTCCGCCCAATGCACTTGAAATTGAGACAGTAGAACAGGATAACGCGTCGATCTTTGGGTTTTTGGTAATAGTTCCGGTTGATAGCTTCAAAACAGTAACGGTTGCTTACACTCTGCCGCAAACAATTTCTTTGACTATTCCCTCCTTTGTTTATAAGCAAAAAATACTCAAGCAGCCCGGAACAGAAAGCGACCTTTATTCTTTTGCCTTTGCTTATCCTTCCTCATATAAAATATTTGTAAAACCCAAGGATGCAGTTGAGGCAAGCGGCGTATTGCGATTCGAAACGCCGCTTGTTTCGGATGTTGATTTTTATCTCCAGTTTTCCGAAAAATAACACCGCAAAATCATGCTATAATACGTGGCATGGACATCGTTGGAATGTTTTTTGTTGTTTTTGGGCTGTCTTTATTTGAGACGGTGAGCAGCGTTGATAACGCGATTATTAACGCGCAGGTGCTTTCGACAATGGGAAAAAAGGCGAGAAAGTGGTTTTTGTTATGGGGACTGCTGTTTGCTGTTTTTGTGGTTCGGGGATTTCTGCCATGGGCAATCATTTGGGCAACGGTACCTTCTTTAGGACCTATGGGCGCACTTTTTGCTACGTTTAGCGGCGATCCAAAAGTTATTGAGGCGATTGAGGTTTCTTCTCCTATTCTTCTTGCTGGGGGAGGAACATTTTTGATATTACTGTTTTTACATTGGCTCTTTGTTGAGCCAAAAAACTACGGCTTAAAAGGAGAACGATTCTTTCATGCGCATGCGGTATGGTTCTACGCGGTTGCTTCAATTTTCTTGTCTGTCCTTGTGTGGTTTGCTCTGCGGCAAGGTCCTCTTGTGGCATTTTCTGCTGTTGTTGGGTCGACAGCATTTTTTATTACCCATGGATTTCGACAAAACGCCGAAGAAGAAGAGAGACGGTTAATGCAAAAAAGCAGATCAGACATCAGCAAGATTTTTTATCTCGAAGTTATCGACGCGACATTTTCCATAGATGGCGTGTTAGGCGCTTTTGCATTTACCCTCTCTGTCCCATTAATCTTATTGGGAAATGGTTTGGGAGCGGTTGTGTTGCGACAGTTAACAATAGGAAATATTGATCGGATTAAGAACTATAAGTATCTTAAAAACGGGGCTATGTACTCAATTCTTTTTTTAGGCGCTATCATGTTGCTTGATGCCTTTGGGTTTCATATTCCGCATTGGTTATCGCCAATTGTGACCTTTGCCGCGGTGGGGTATTTTTTCTACAAGTCAAGACAGGAAATTAAGACTCAAACAAGGTAATTTCTTCGCGGGGTCTTCGTATAATAATTGTTTTTCCGGTAGATGTTAATACTACTTCTCGGATGGTTTCTGGCAGCATGCGCGGACACCCGTTTGGCTCGGGAAGATCAACAATAGTAAGTTTTCTTCCTCCTGGTGTAATTCTTTCTGTTCTTGATGCTCGGGGGCGTTCATTCATAAAATGATACTATCAAGAAGACAAACTGCTCGCTTGACAGGGGAAAGACTATTTGCTGACAGCAACCTGACAAAAGAGCCTATTGTTTATAGAGAAAAAAATCCTTACAATAATGATCTCTATGCAAGAGCTTCCTATCGAATCTTCATATCCTCTAACGTTTCGCAGTAGAGAAGCTATGGATCTTGGGCAGCATATCAAGCACCAGCATTCAGTTGTGCTTATTGGCATGAAACGAGTCGGTATCAGTAACTTCCTGCGATTTTTTCTTTATCACCCAGACATTGTTAAAGCCTACATTAATGATGAAGAAAAACATCTGTTTATTTCGGTTGACCTTAATGATTTAGTGGAAAGGGAAGTGTATCCATTCTGGATGCTGACACTTAAAAGAATCCTCGACGCTGTAGAAGGTTCTATGCTCGATAAAACAGTCAAAAAGTACATAGAAATGCTTTTTTTGGAAAGCATTCAATCAAAAGATTTGTTTTTTTTAATAGAAAGCGTTCGGCGGGCAATTATTAAAATCGTTGACAGAGAAGTCATGCCCACAATTTTTTTTATCCGTTTTGATCGTATGACCAGTACTGCAACGCCGGAGTTTTTTGCCAATCTTCAAGGCCTACGCGATGCTTGTCATAAAAAACTAACCTATGTATTTACCAGTTTTCGGCCACTTGAGGAATTATCGTCGCAGGTATTTACCAAACAATCACTTTCTGTTTTTGTTCATAACATGTCCATAAAACCGGCAAAAAAAGATGATGCTTTGATTATTTTCGAAACACTAAAAAAACGATACCATTTACACTTAGCAGAAAATCTTGAAGAAAGCGTTCTTTCCTATGTCGATGGCTATGTGCAGTATGCGCAACTGGCCCTTATTTTGCTTCAGGAAAAAAGAGAAAAGATATTTGCTGATACAGAGAAACTATTTCAGCTTCTTGTATCTGATGAACGAATTCATTTGCAATCAGAGGAGTTGTGGGAAAGCTTAACTAGCGAAGAACAGACAATTGCCAAAAAAATTATGCTTTTTTCACCAATAGCACCAATAGACAAAAAACAAGGAGAATATTTATGGACCACAGGCATGGTTTCGGAAAAGAACAAATTTTTCAGCCCTATTTTTTTGTATTATCTTGAACATTTATATAACAATAGGGAAATCAATCAAACAATCGAGTTTACCAAAAAAGAACACATGCTGTTTAACTTTCTGCAAAACTGTCAAGAAGAAGTCTGCGAACGGGAGAAGATTGTAGAACAGGTCTGGCCGGAAGTTGAGGCGTTTGGGGTATCGGACTGGGCGATTGATCGTCTGGTGGCCAGAGTTCGTGGAAAACTAAAACTTGGCAAAAGTAAGTTTGCCATAAAAACTGTAAAAACTAGAGGATATAAATTGGTGACAGCAGAATAATTTTTTAATTTTACGCTCTGAATAAAATTTAAGAATAGATTGTCAATTGAGCCTAATCCCATTCTATGCTAGAATAGAAAATGAATGGACAAAGCATACGATCATAAAAAAGTAGAAGAAAAAATTTACAAAGAGTGGGAAGAAAAAGGCTACTTTAAACCAGAAGTTAACACTAACGGCAAACCCTACTGTATAATCTTGCCGCCTCCAAACGCCAATGGTGATCTTCATTTTGGTCATGCCATGTTTACAGTAGAGGATATCTTAATTCGCTATCATCGGATGAGGGGGGATGCAGCGCTGTGGTTGCCGGGCGCTGACCATGCCGGGTTTGAAACGCAGTTTGTCTTTGAGAAAAAACTAGCCAAAGAAGGAAAATCGCGGCTTGATTTCGACCGCAACACTCTTTACCAGATGATTTGGGACTTCTCGCAAAATTACAGACCAATCATGGAAAATCAGTTAAGAAAGCTGGGTTTTTCCCTGGATTGGACACGCAAGAAATTTACACTAGATGAAGACATTGTCAAGATTGTTTATAAAACATTTAAGAGAATGTATGACGATGGATTGGTGTATAGAGACTATAGACTGGTTAACTATTGCACTTTTGATGGCACCAGTTTTTCTGACTTAGAAGTTGTTTACGAAGAAAAACAAGCCCCGCTTTACTACATGAAATATGGACCATTCACTATTGCTACAGTTCGCCCCGAAACAAAATTCCGCGATACCGCTTTGGCAGTTAATCCAAAAGATCCGCGATACAAAGATAAAATTGGGGAAACGTATCAAATCCAAGGTCTTCTTGGCGAGGTAAGCATGACCATTATTGCTGATTCTGAGGTGAGTTCGGAGTTTGGCACCGGCATTATGAAGGTAACTCCAGCCCACGATCCACATGATTTTGAGTTAGGAAAAAAATACAATTTGCCAGTCACACCAATTATTGGATTTGACGGGAAAATGGATTTCTCCTGGTTTTTGAGTAAGAAAGATGTTGATCAAAAGCATAAAGTACGGGCCGAAAAATATCATGGGAAATATGTCAAAGAGGTCAGAAAACTAATGGTTGAGGATTTAAAAGAAGATGGGTTACTGATCAAAACTGACGAAAATTATGTCCACAGAATTGGGGTTTGCTACAAATGCAAAAATGTGCTTGAGCCGCTGCCGCTTGAGCAGTGGTTTGTCAAAGTTGCTCCGTTAAAAGAAAAAGCAATAGAGGTAGTAAGAAAGGGAAAGATTAAGATTTTTCCCAAGAATTTTGAGACACATTATTTTCAGTGGTTTGAGAACTTGAGAGATTGGAATATTTCAAGACAAATTGTATGGGGAATTAGAATACCGGCATGGAAATGTTCTCGCTGTCATCCTGGAGGGAACGAAGTGACCGATAGGATCTACGATTCAAAAGAGGAAGATTCTATCGCTTCGCTCCAGAATGACAATAACAAGAAGAAAGAATGGATTGTGACCGATGGTGATAAACCGGATAAATGTCCTACTTGTGGATCATCAAATTTAGAACAAGACCCAGACACTTTTGACACCTGGTTTTCTTCGTCTCAATGGCCCTTCGTTACACTCAAGGCAAGCCGTGTTAAAACTGACTTTGAAAATTTTTACCCAACGAATGTTATGGAAACAGGCTATGAGATTTTACGTTGGTGGGTGGCAAGAATGATAATGGTTGGATTATACGCTACGGGAAAAATTCCTTTTTCTCATGTGCTTTTGCATGGAATGGTCAGAGATCCGTATGGAAAGAAGATGAGTAAGTCCAAAGGTAACGTGATTAACCCACTGGAACTTATAGATCAATATGGGGCTGATTCAGTACGCTTTGCGCTGATTTATGGGAACGCTACAGGGAATGATCAGGCGCTTTCATATCCAAAACTAGATGCTGCGCGTAAGTTTTCTAATAAGTTGTGGAATATGGCACGGTTCATCTCGATGAACCGAATTCAAAAGTCAAAAGTCAAAGTTCAAAATTTAACAATGAGGCAATTGAGCAATGAAGCAATAAATAAAGTAGACAAGGAATGGGTAGGGAAGGTTGAGAAATTAGTTGAGGAGATTACAAAACATATCGATCAATACCAATTCAATCTTGTTGCAGAGAGATTGTATGAATTTGCCTGGCACGAATTTGCCGATAAATATATAGAGGATGTCAAAAATAGAATTGATGATAACTCCTTCGTAATTCTTAATTCATTATTCATGATTCTGTTGAGGTTGTTGCATCCCTTTATGCCTTTTGTTACAGAGGAAATTTACCAACAGCTTGGTGGCGAAAAATCAATCATGATTGCGTCGTGGCCCTCAGTTACAAAATGAAACAGAAAGCTAAATACCCGAGGATTTACCGAATTATTACCGATCTTAGAATCTATGTCTGGATTACATCGTTTTTCCTGCTTGTTGCGGTAGGATTTGCAGCCTCGGATTTAGTTTTACACCTGCAGCAAAAACAGGAGCGGGAAAAGCAATACGAAGCAATTCGCCAAAACATAACTCATTGGGAAGAATTGGCTTCTAAATACCCTTACTCTCGCGATATCTATTTCCGCCTTGCAGTATGGGAGTATCAGTTAGGTGATAAACAAAAAGCAAAGGAATATGTGCAAAAAGTACTTACGCTCGATCCTAATTTTACAGAGGCACGGAATGTGGAGAAGATCATAAATGAGTGATTGTTAAATTGTTGTTTTATTACTGGGTTTTTCCTGTTTCGGAGCTTCTTTTGATTCAGGTTCGGCAGGTTTTTCTTCCGGTTTCTTTTCGCCCTCAACAGGTTTTTCAGCGCCTTCTTCGGTAGGTTTACCTGTCTTAGCTTCAGCACCGGCGGGAGCTTCACCTTCTGCAGCGCCTTCAGCCTTGGCTGCCTCTGCGGCCGCAGCTTCAGCAGCTGCCTGCTCTTCGGCTTCTTTACTAATCAGTTTAGTAACTTTTACTACGACTTGACCAGGATCGGTCAGAATGATTACATCACCATCTACCTTAAGTTCACCAACGGTAATTTGCTCATCAACTGCTGCCAGATTTTCGACATTAACTTCAATTTTTTCCGGCAAATCTGTCGGAAGCGCTTCAATCTCTACCTCGGAAAGCGTCTGTAGCACCATACCGACTTTGTCAACCACTGCCTTTGCTTCGCCGGTAAGTTCTATAGGCACCATGGTCTTTACTTTTTCTTTTAGGTTTACTTGGAAAAAATCTGCATGAAGGGGCTGGCGGGTAAAGTGGTCTAGCTGCACATTATGAATAAGTACTGGCCTAAGCTGTCCGTCAACAGCCACATCAATAAGACCCGTTTCTCCAACTTCTTTATAAATTGGCTCAAATTCTTTGTAGGGGACTTGAACAGCTTGCGATTTTATGTCTTTGCCGTAAATATTAGCCGGCAAAATACCGCTTTTTCTAAGTTTTTTAATCTTTTTGCCTAAAACGGTTCGCTTCTCAACTTTAAGCTGTAGTCGTTTCTGTGCCATGCCCCATATTGTACTAAAAAGAGCCCGTAATTACAAGCATTATTTATATTCCCGATGAGATCCCGAATGTTTGGTAATCAACCTTTTGCAATCAGTTTTTCCGTTGTTTCATCCACCAGAGGTAAGTCTTCCATTTCCTTTTTATATTTCTCCGCCAGGGCTACCTTTATAATTTCAGCTTCGGATAAGACGCGATACTTGCTTTTTAGAAAAGCTAATACTTCTTTTAATTCTGGTGTTTTATTTAATCTAATTTGTGACATATATTACCTATATTAGGGTATTTAATACCCAATGTCAAGCGCCAATTGTCCTGATAAAGCTTGATTTGCTAAAAGAAAAGATTGAATTGCAAGAAAGAAAAAAATAGTTATATTTGAGTTGACCACGGGCGAATATTATACATAGTGTTCTATGTTATAATGTAGTCATGTATAACTGGTCGGTGGATGAAGAAAAATTTAAAAAAAGAGAATCCTAAAAAATACAAATTGTGGAGAATCACACAGCTTATAAATTATGGGTTGGATGATGAAAAGCTGGACAAAAAAGAAACCAAGAAAGCTTGGCCGAAGATAAAAGATCAATTGGATCCAGATCTTCGTAGCTACCTCGAATTTCTATTATGGTCCAAACAATCCTAACACCATTGTGAGATTTTTAAGTAAAAAAGGCTTCTATGACAATTTTGGGAATTGATCCGGGGATTGGGAGAATGGGATGGGCTGTGATAACAGTTAACAATTCACAATTAACAGTTAACAACTACGGCTGCGTAGAAACAAAAGCAGGACTAGCTGTTGAACAAAGACTTTTGGTGATTCACAAGACTCTTACTAAAATAATAAATGAATATAAGCCGGAGGTGTTGGCAATCGAAGAGCTTTTTTTTGGCGCCAATGCCAAAACAGCCATGATTGTGGGGCAAGCAAGGGGAGTAGTGCTTCTTACTGCCGCTCAAAACAATATTGATGTTGCAGTTTATACACCACTGCAAGTTAAAATTGCCCTCACCGGTTATGGCCGAGGAGAAAAAGCGCAGGTTGGGCAGATGGTAAAAGTGCTACTCAAACTGCCATCGGTTCCAAAACCCGATGACACCGCCGATGCCCTGGCTGTTGCCCTAACCCACGCGTATTCCTCGAAAATGAAAAACGCGTATTGACATTTTTGGTTATGTTTAGTACAATTTAGTCATGAATAGCAATGTATCTTCTCTTAAAGCTTATACCCCAGAACAAGTAGCTGACATGCTTCAGTTGTCTAAAAATACGGTGTATGAGCTTATTAAGAGGGGTGAAATTATTGCCAAAAAGATCGGTAAAGTCTATCGCATTCCGGCCAGTTCTATTTCTTTTATCTTTACAGGACTTGATTACGATTTATATAAAGCAGAAAAAGACGACTTAAAAAACATTAAAAAGGTACAGGAGACATTATCTGAAATCCGTTCTAAGTTGTGACCAGAAAAAAGATTTTTGTTGATTCTGATGTAGTTCTTTCTTCAATATTGTCTGTAAACGGCGCAGCTTATTTTCTACTAAACAAAACTAAACTTGAATTATTTATATCCAATGTTTCCGTTATTGAGTTAGAGCGGGGTGTGGTTAAACTAAATCTGGATAAGCAAAAGTTAACAAACTTAGTCAAAAACAGGGTAAAGGTTGTTAGATTAAAAGAATCGATTAGGGAGATTAAAGAAGTTTTTCAAGAATATGTTTTTGATGAGAATGACGCTCATATTGTAGCAGGAGCTGTAGAAGCAAAGACAAAATTAATTCTTTCCTATAACCTTAGACATTATAACCATTCTAAATTAAAACAAGATTTAAGTATTATTGTCAAAACCCCAGCAGAGTTTCTTCAATATTTACGAAGTCGATGACAACCCCATGCCTCAGCTGAGTTTGTACAAAATCGAAAATTGATAAACTTTTCAGAATTACTTTCCAACCGCTACTCCTACTTCCACAATTGTAAAATCGTTACGGACAATGGGGGAAAAAACGGGAACCGCTGGTTTTGGTGTCGCTCTTTGCGGACTTAATAATAAATGAATTCTTCTGATGGTATCGGGAGTTGGTGAAATGTTGAGTGGCAACTTTTCTGCAACTTCCTGCTCATTCACAATAGAAATCTTCATATATGGTGTTTGAACTTTTGGTAAAGCATTCTGAATATCGGTAAACAGCGCTTGTTTTTCTTTATCATTTAATCCTATTTGTGAAGCAATTGTTTCTGCCACCTTTTTCCATTCAGTTTTTTTCACCACATATCCTTCTTTTGGCTCTCTAAACTGTACCTTAGTACCATCGTATTCGTAGTAGAGGTAGTCGTATGGCATACCGTTAACCACAACGGTATTCTTTTTAGTTATAGTTTCCCATCTATTAGTTGTTAGTACTGGATGGGTATAGGCGACAGATGATACTGGTTCAACAATGCTTGCTAAGCTATTTTTTGCATATAGAAAAATAGCAGGAGAGTCTCCAGATATATAGCAAGTTTTTTGAAATGCTTCTTCTGGATTTGGAAACTCACCAAGTGACTCAATAAAAAGCGCATTGAACATACTTCTTGTAGCTACAGGAAACATGTAGTCCCCTGATAAAAGCAAATAATTAACTTTATCTTCTACGATTGCTGTGTATATCCGTTGTGCTACTGCAGTTCTGATCTTTTCAATACGCTCAGTGTTGTATGGTATTCCGTATAATTCGTTCTGTTTTTTCGCACATGCGACACTTATTGGTACTGGTACTATATGCTGTGATTCACAAGGTAAGTCCAGAGAGCTAGTAATATGATCGAAGATATTATATACATCATCTACAGATCTGACAGATTGTACCAATTGCCTCAGTTGATTCCGTTTAATATCGTTGTTTTCGAGTCCAATTGTTGCTTGCAGTATTAAAGAAGCTGTTGTTTTAACGAAATCTTCTTCGAGTGCTTTAAAAAATATTTCTCTTACGGTATTAAAATCTTTTACACTCTCGCTGGCGCTCACTAGATAAAACGTTCTAGGGTAACCTGCCGAAGCATTTCCAGCACGTCTCACTACTATTGTTCCATAGCCTTCTATTGTTAATGTTGTTTTAACTACGTCTGGATAATCACCGTCATAATCAACGCATGCGACTGTTTGTTCTGGATCAGGCGTAGGAATTGTTTGAAATCGCGTTGGGATCGCTGTTGGGGTTCCTGAATAAGGTGGAGTATTGGTAGGTATTGCGGGGTTTGTGATTGTTGTTGGCGTTGGAGTTCTCGTCGGTACCGGGGTATTGGTTGGCGGGTAGTAGGGTTTTAGTTGTAGTTGGGCAAGTTGTTTGGTGGTTGAGGTGCCAAGAACAGAGTTTGGGACTGTTGCGGGAACAGTCTGGACAAATCTTACCATATAGCCAGTCTTTAGTCTGGCTGTGCCGCGAATCAGGTAGTATGGTTCATAAGAAACTTGGGTGGCAGTTGGTGGTTTCTCCAGGTAAACCAGTTTGTAATCGGTAATTGCTGCTGTATCAGCCTCTGCTTTGTTTTTGGGATAAACAGTATCCCAGCTAACTACTCCTTGCCCTGCTGGAATGGTTAAAGAAAAGTTGGCTTTCTGTTGTCTAAAGTTATCCAGTGCTTCTTGAGGAGAAAGGATGGTGATTATAGATGTGGGTTCCTTTATCCACCTTATGGTAGAGTCTACAGAAAAGATTCTGCCGTCCTGAAATACTCCAATGGTAATGGTATTAAAATCATTGGGTCTGGCTTTTCCATCTTCTCCAATGTTTGAACTATAGATATCTTTATCTACAGGACTATTATTCCCCGCATAGCCAACCTTGAGGGTTGATAACGAGATGTTTTCCGAAAGATTAAGGATGCCTGCAGGATTAACTAAGATAGTGCCCAGTTTTTCCGGCATTCTATGGCACTCCACAAAGGTAAGATCATTAGAAAGAATCTTTCTTTTGTAGGTAATACTACAGGAAAGAGTATTATCTGCTATCCCAACTTGTTTTAAGAATGAGAGCGCTGTTGTCTGGGGTGTTGTTCCTCTGGTTGTTGGAGTAAGAATTCCCCATGATTGAAAGGAAAAGATGCCTGTTTCTTTGTTAAACACCATATAGCCTCTGGTATCCTTCTCTTCAGAGTAAAACACAATCTCTTTTTGTACTGTAGGTTTGTACGCTGTTAAACCAAACTGCTTGGCAAACTCCTTTACTTCTTCCAAAGAGAAGTTGGTTTTAAGGGTATATGTTTTGAGTGAGGAGGGAATAGTAGGAACTGTTGCTTGATTGGTATATTGAGCAAAAGACACAACCGGCGCTGGTTTGGCTTTCTGGTTTAACGAACGAACAGGAACAGATGTTGGGGTAACAAATGCTTGTTGAGAGCTCTGTTTACCTTGTTGAGTAAGGGAGAAGAGCAGAAGCACAATGGAGAAGATAATGAATAATCCTGCAACAACCACTATCAAAATCCTCTTTTGGAGAGTGGAGAAAAGAGAAGTTACTTCCTGTTGAGTGGGATCGTCCATATTTTAAGTATTCCACTAGAGAAGGTAGGTTGTCAACCTTTAGGGGCTACTAGGGCTACGTAGTAAAACCGAGGATAAACTTCAACGATTCTTCTATTTGCAACAGTGAATCTTGGGTAACAGAACCTACTTTCTTAAACAATCTGTCTTTATCTATAGAGCGAATGCCTAAAATTAAAACCGCAGATTTTTTATGTAGTCCTGTTTCTTTTTCCGATAAAAGCACTTTTTCAGGACCAAGCTGCGAGACTTGCGAGGTTATCGGTAAAACAATGATCAGAGGAGAATGTGCGTTGACAATGTCATTGGAAATAATCACAACCGGTCGTTTTTTGTGGAGTTCCTTTCCAAAACCAGGATTAAGATCTGCTGTCCAAATCTGTCCGCGTTTTATTTGTGATACGTTTACCATTCTTCATCGGGAAGTCCATCTCCAAGGGTGCTTTCCCAGTCTTTAGCAATTTTTTTATAAAATTCGTAGTTGGCTTTTAGGCTTTTAGTAAGTTCTTGATTAATATTTCTTTTTTTGCCTAGTTTTTCAGAAATAGCGCCGGCAATAAACGCGCTTCTTTTGCCAGAGGAGATAGTTGTTTGCATCGTGCGGATTAAGTCGTAAGGTAGAGTAATGTTAATTCGCTGCGTCTTCATACATACCAATTATACACACGATTCCTTACCTTGTCAATATGTAGGAGATTATTGGGTAACTGTGACTCCTGGGCAATATGTTTGAATCCAACGAAGGTACGCAGGAGCACACTCATCTTTTCTGCTTTCATCCACAATCGGCATGCAATCAATATTTTTTGTTTTTGGGCATGCGTAGGTTATTTGGTTGGTGAATTTGAAGGTTGAGAGGATTTGGTTATAAATAGCTAGTTTATTTTCATCTATGGTATTTGCTTCGACCAGTATAGCTCCTTGGTTGTATTTAAAATATGTTGCGATCACCGGCGCGCCTTCTCCGTAGCCTGGCCCTAATGTACCATAAATTTTTACTCCATTTTTTGTGTTTTCAACTTTTGCATTTACAATATCTTTTTTTGCCATTTCGACAGTATTTATATAATCAGCATTTCTTCCGGTGAGCCTTGCAT
>CAYZZG010000022.1:11300-12472 GCA_964482825.1 uncultured Gammaproteobacteria bacterium | reverse complement strand
TATGAATTTGAATGAACTTACCATTGCCCAAGCAAAAGAGGGGTTACAAAATAAAAAATTCTCGTCTGTTGATTTAACCAAGTCATGTTTGGAAAGAATTAAACAACTTAATCCCAAACTTAATGTTTATCTTACGGTCTGTGAGAATGAGGCACTAGAAAAAGCAAAAGCAGCAGATGAAACAATTGCAAATGGGGCTATATCTCCCCTCCTCGGCATCCCCTTTTCCATGAAAGATGTTTACTCAACCAAAGGTGTTAGAACTACTGCCGGATCGAAAGTTTTGGAGGATTATATTCCGGTATATAACGCTACAGTCTACCAGAAACTACTTGATGCCGGAGCAATATTACTTGGAAAAACCAACTGTGATGCCTGGGGTCATGGAGGGTCAACCGAAAATTCCGATTATGGGGTAACCAAAAACCCGTGGAATACAGAGTATGTGGCAGGCGGATCAAGCGGAGGGTCAGCAGCAGCACTTGCTTCTGATATGACAATTTTTGAAATTGGTGAGGATACCGGCGGCTCAATTCGCCTGCCTTCTTCTTTTTGCGCAACAGTAGGCCTTAAGGTTACATACGGCCGTGTTTCTCGCTACGGCGCGATCGCCTATGCATCATCGCTTGATAGCATGGGGCCAATGGGAAAAACAGTAGAGGATGTATCAACTATTTTAGAAGTTATAGCAGGAAAAGATCAACTGGATGCAACAAGTTCGCCAAAGAAAATGCCACTTTATACTCAAACGCTTAGTAAGTCTATAAAAGGACTACGTATCGGACTGCCAAAAGAATTTTATGGCAAAGGACTAAACAAGGAAGTAGACGAAACCGTAAAAAAAGCTGTTCAAACGCTGGAAGGACGAGGGGCTGAGATTATTGAAGTGTCGATTCCTAACACCGAATATGGAATTGCAACCTATTACATTATCGCACCTAGTGAAACAAGTTCCAATTTAGCCCGTTATGACGGAATCAGATATGGCCTTGAAAGGCAGAATTTTGGGGAGGAAGGAAAACGCAGAATTATGATTGGCACTCACGCGCTTTCTTCCGGATATTATGACGCTTATTATCTCAAAGCTCAAAAAGTGCGATCGCTTATTCGGCAAGATTTTGACAAAGCATTCAAATCTTGCGATGTGATTATCGCACCGGTCTCTCCTACAC
>CAYZZG010000022.1:0-11199 GCA_964482825.1 uncultured Gammaproteobacteria bacterium | reverse complement strand
TAATTGGCCCGCAATTTTCTGAGGATATTCTTTTTCAAATTGGTCATGAATACGAACAAGTAACCAGTAGCGACTCATGGAGAAAATTAAAACCTAAATTATAGGTTTACTATAATGATATATATCATTATAGTGATTAAAGCTGAATAGTTATGAATGATAAAAAGTATGTTCCAGTTATAGGATTAGAAGTTCATGTTGAACTTAAAACAAAGAGTAAAATGTTTTGTTCATGTAAAGCAGAATACTTTGGCGACAAACCTAATACAAACACCTGTCCTGTCTGCTTAGGACTTCCCGGAGCACTACCTGTCCCCAATCAAAAAGCCATTGAGTGGTGCGTGATGATAGGTCTTGCGCTTAATTGCGAAATTCCGCTTTTTTCCAAATTTGACCGAAAGAATTATTTCTATCCCGACCTTCCAAAGGGATATCAAATCAGCCAATACGATCAACCTTTCGCGATCAACGGATCGCTCAAGTTAAAAGTTAAAAGTGAAAAGTTAAAAGTTGAATATGAAAAAACGATAAGGATTAGGCGCGTACATATGGAAGAGGATACTGGAAAGCTTATTCATCAAGGCGATTCAACTCTTATTGACTTTAATCGCTCTGGTGTTCCGCTTGTTGAAATTGTGACAGAACCTGATTTTGAATCTGCGCAGGAAGTTGTTGAATATCTAAAAAAACTGCAGCAAATTGTGCGTTATTTAGATGTTTCAGATGCGAATATGGAAAAAGGAAATATGCGGCTAGAACCCAACGTTTCCTTACGGAAACGTAATAATACCAATACTACCAATAATCCAATTTCAAATGATGGAATGCCGAAATATAAAGTGGAGGTGAAGAATATCAACTCATTCCGCTTCGTAGATAAAGCAATCAGATACGAAATACAAAGACAAACAGAACTGCTTTTGAAAGGCGAGATCCCAGCACAAGAAACCCGAGGATGGGACGAAGATAGACAAAAAACGATTTCGCAACGCAGTAAAGAAGAAGAGCATGATTATAGATATTTTCCAGAACCAGATATACCTCCTATACGATGGGAGGAATTTCAAATTTCAAATTTCAAATTTCAAATACCAGAATTACCAGATCAGAAAGTGGAAAGGTTTAAAAAAGAATACGCTCTATCCTATTATGATGCGCAGATTTTAACCAAAGAACGTTTCCTTGCTGATTATTTTGAAGAAGCAGCAAAAGTAGGAAAAGAACATGATATCACACCAAAACAAATAGTAAATTGGGTCATCAACAAAAAAATTAATATAAAAGAAATCTTACCAGCACAACTAGTTAAAGATATAAAATTAACCTTAGAAGTGGTACAAATTGACTTGCAGCAATTGGAAAAAGTGGTACAATTAGCACTGGAACAAAATCCCCAAGCAGTCGCGGACTACAAAAAAGGCAAAACCAACGTAATTGGGTTTTTAGTGGGTATAGTACGCCGTCAACTCGATCCTCAAGTCGATGCTAACCTGATCAAAGAAGCAATAGAAAGGAAATTACAATAACTATGGCAGACTTCGTACACCTTCACAACCACTCAGAATATTCTCTGCTTGACGGTCTATCCAAAATGGAAGATATGGTAAAAAGTGCTAAACAACTTGACATGAAAGCTTTGGCACTCACAGATCATGGAAACCTTTACGGCGCGATAAAGTTTTATAAACTATGCAGAGAGTATAATATTAAGCCAATTATTGGCTGTGAAATGTATATAGCCAAACGCTCTTTACAAGATAAAGAAGCAGGCGTTGATGGAGAATATAACCACTTAATTCTTCTGGCAAAAAATTTAACCGGATATAAAAATCTTATGGAGCTAATTACTATTTCCAACTTGGAAGGATACTATTACAAACCTCGTATTGATATTCCAACACTTAGAAAACTCCATGAAGGTCTTATTGCTCTTTCTGCATGCGTTAACGGGTATGTTTCAGCGCCGCTTTTGGCAGGACAAGATGAAGCAGGAGAAAAACGCGCAAAAGAATTAGCGGAAATCTTTGGGAAAGATAATTTTTATTTAGAACTTCAAAATCACATTAATGTTCCCCCACAGGAATCAGCAAACAAAAAATTAATATCGCTTTCTGAAAAGCTTGGAATTCCGGTAGTTGCCACAAACGATAATCATTATACCAATAAAGGCGACGCCGAGGCACAAGAGACACTGCTTTGTATACAAACTCAGACAACACTGCTGGATAAAGACAGAAAACTTTCCATGATTTCTTCTCCAGATTTTTATATTAAAAGCGCTGATGAGATGACAGAATTTTTCGCAGGTATTCCCAGTGCCATAGAAAACTCCGTCAAAATAGCAGACATGTGCAACGTAGAAATTATTTTGGGTAAATGGATTATGCCTGTTTTTGATGTGCCGAAGGGAAAAACAACAGCTGAATTCCTAAAAGAGAAGGTTGATTCGGGCATGAAAGAACGATATTTAGAGATAACACCGGAAATGCAAGAACGGGTGGAACATGAATTATCGGTTATTCTGAAAAAACACTATGAGACATACTTTTTAATTGTTGCGGATTTTGTAAGCTGGGCAAAAGACCGAGGTATTTTTGTTGGCCCTGGACGAGGTTCGGCTGCCGGTTCGATTGTATCTTATGCGCTACGCATTACCGATGTAAACCCACTGTATTTCAAACTGCCTTTTGAACGGTTTTTAAATCCAGAAAGACCATCTGCTCCTGACATTGATCTTGATTTTGCCGATAACAGACGGGATGAAGTTATCCAATACGTTACCGAAAAATATGGCAGAGACAAAGTAGCGCAAATTATTACCTTTGGTACAATGGAGGCCCGAGGATCCGTACGTGACGTTGGAAGGGCAATGGGTATGCCCTATGCCGCACCCGACAGAATTTCGAAAATGATTCCACCCGGTTGGCAAGGACACGCTATGACTATCGATAAAGCTTTGATACAGAGTCCCGATTTAAAAAAAGCGTACGATACAGAACCGGAGACCAAAAAACTTCTTGATCTTGCAAAGAAGCTGGAAGGAGTAGCGCGACATGCATCGGTACATGCAGCAGGAGTTGTTATTGCTGATAAACCGTTAACTGAATACACTCCTCTTCAAAGAGAGCCAAACGGCGAAAAAATTATCACACAGTACGATATGTATACAGTTGGCGAAGATGGTGTAGGACTTTTGAAAATGGATTTTTTGGGACTTCGCAATTTGACGATTATTCAGGAAACTCTCCGATTTATCAAAGAAATCTATGATGAAGATATTGATATGTCCACACTTTCTTTTGACGATCCAAAAACATACGAACTTCTTTCCTCAGGAGAAACTACAGGTATATTCCAGTTAGAATCAGCCGGTATGCGCCGGTACATTAAAGATCTTAAACCCACAACCATATTTGACCTTATGGCAATGGTAGCGCTGTATCGTCCCGGACCAATGCAAAACATACCGGAATTCATTGAGCGCAAACATAATCCGATGCTGATTAAATATCCCGATCCGCGCCTAAAAGATATTTTAAAAGAGTCCTACGGTATTTTTACTTATCAGGACGATGTTTTGCTTACCTCCATTGCACTAGCTGGATATACGTGGCTTGACGCTGATAAGTTTAGGAAAGCAATGGGAAAGAAAATTCCTTCAGAAATGAAAAAACAACGGGAGAAATTTATTCAGGGATGCGTCGCAAACGGCCTTTCACAAAAGAAGGCCGAGAGTTTTTATGACCTGCTAGCTCCATTTGCAGGCTATGGATTTAATAAGGCTCACGCTGCATGCTATGCCACTATTGCCTACCGAACTGCCTATCTTAAAGCGCATTACCCTGTTTCTTTTATGACTGCTCTTTTAACTGCAGAATCACGGGGTGCATCGGGACCTACAAAAAATGAAAAAATTGCTCAAGCGGTTGCAGAATGCCGACGAATAAATATTCCTGTTCTTCCGCCGGACATAAATACCTCTGATAACGAATTTTCCATAGAAAATACAAAATCAATTCGTTTTGGACTGTCTGCTGTAAAAAATGTTGGTGCTGCCGCAATTGAAACAATTCTTTCCGCAAGAAAGACAGGGGAATTTACCAGTTTTATTAACTTTTGCCAGCGTGTAGATTTATCGAAAGTAAATAAAAAAACACTGGAAAGCCTTATCAAAGCAGGAGCTTTTGACAGATTTGGAAAAAGAGCTAATTTGCTTATCTCACTTCCTGCGATTATTGAAAGGCTTCACAAAGAAAAAAAACAAAGCTTGGAAGGACAGACAAGTTTATTTGAAGACGATTTAACGCCACAGAGGACCATAAGTCTTGAAATAACTGATGTAACTGAATTTTCTAAGGAGGAAAGATTATCTTTTGAAAAAGAATTTTTAGGTATTTATCTTACCTCTCATCCGCAAATGGACAGCCTAATGATTATCAAAAAAACTATTTCCCACGAACTCGAAGTTCTTACCGAAGAAAAGGAAGGAACCAGAGTGAAAGTGGGTGGTATTATTGAGTCTTCAAGAAGAATTTTTACCAAAAAAAATGGGCAAGAAATGGCTTTTTTGGTTTTAGGAAATGAAAAAGGCGTAACAATTGAGTGTGTTGTATTTCCCAAAACATTTAACCTTTACAAAGGCTATCTCGTCAAAGATGGTGTAATAATTGTAGAGGGTAAGCTTGACACAAAAAACGATAAACCAACAATTCTTGTTGATAAAATAAGTGTTACCAGCCATTTTTCTTCTTGACTTGTTTTTGGTTTACAATTACAATAGATCAAAATGGTTTCATTCTCGGCAGAACCAATAGTGCATATTGGTTCTTTTCCTATAACAAACACTTTATTACAAACCCTTCTTGTTGACGGTATTCTTGTTGCTGCAGTATTATATATCTCAAAAAATATTTCGCTTATCCCAAACGCACTGCAAAATCTTACTGAATTTGTCGTTGACGGTTTTTATTCTCTTACTGAGTCAGTTGCACAAAATAGGGCTGCTAAAATATTTCCCTACTTTATGAGTTTTTTCCTTTTTATTTTATTTGCAAACTGGACTGGTCTTCTTCCTGGAGTGGGAACCATAGGCATTTTTGAAGAACATGAAGGAAAAAAAACTCTTATTCCCCTTCTTAGAGCACCTACCAGCGATATAAATGTTACTTTTGCATTAGCAATTATCTCGGCAGTTGCTACCCATATGCTAAGTATTAAAGTAATAGGTATCAAAGATTATCTTAGCCGATTCTTTTCTTTTAATCCGATCAGCTTATTTATTGGCATATTGGAAATTATTTCTGAAATCACAAAAGTGGTATCGCTTTCTTTCCGACTTTTTGGTAATATCTTTGCAGGAGAAGTTGTGCTTTTTACCGTATCGGGCATTTTTGCCTTTCTATTTCCACTTCCTTTCATGCTGCTTGAAGTCATAGTTGGACTAGTACAGGCACTAGTTTTCTCTATGTTAACAATGGCATTTATGGCAATTCTTACAACACCGCATCACATAGAGTCACATACAAGTGATCATAAGGGGGTGAGCGCAACATGAATTTTAGCATTTCTGGAGGTTTAATTATCGCTCTTGGAGGTATCGGCCCGGCAATTGCTATTGGTCTTATTGGCGCAAAAGCTATGGAAGCATTAGGAAGAAATCCAGAAGCATCCGGAAAAATTCTCCCGGCAATGCTTTTAGCTTTAGCTTTTGCAGAGGCTATCGCTATTTACTCGTTGATTCTAGCATTCGGAAGGTAACCGTTAGGTCATCCTGAGTGATCCCGAGCTTGGCGGTAAGAGTTGAAGGATCTATGGAAATTTTAGAAAATTTTGGTTTTGAGCCGGTTTTGTTTGTTGCACAAATTGTTAACTTTATTATTGTACTTTTTGTGCTTCAACGTTTTCTCTATAAACCTATTTTAAAAACGCTAAAACAACGTAAGGATATAATAGAAGAAGGTTTACAAAAAGCCGAAGAAGCGCGAAAACTTTTTGAGAAGGCGCAAAAGGAAGAAAAAGAAATTCTAAAAAATGCAAATATGGAAGCACGAAAGCTCTTAACAGAAGCAAGAAATGAGGCAATGTTGATGCATAAAAAAGCAGAAGAGAACGCAAAGCAAAAAACAGAAATCATGATGAATGAAACACGAGAGCAGTTACAGCGGGAAGCTAAAGAAGTACAAGCACAAATTACTCATAATGTCAGTACGCTCGCTGTTGATTTTTTGCGAAAAGCTCTTTCGGAGCTTTTTAGCCAACAAGGACAGGCAGAATTAATGGAAAAGGCGATAAAGCAAATTCAGAAAAAACCAAACTAACATGAAAAAAAATCAAATAAAACAACTGGCTTCTATGTGCTATGAGAAAGGGCTGCTTGATGAAAAAAGCGTTACCATGGCACTTCCGTATCTTTCACGCAAAGATTTAAGATTATTTATTAAACAACTTATCCGTTTTGATCAAAAAAATACGGTTACTGTTACTAGTGCGACCTTGCTATCGGATAAGATTCTTTCAAAGATTGCTGGTATGTATCCTAATAAGAAGGTTCAAACAGTAATTGATCCATCTCTTCTCATGGGTGTTCGTATTGTTGATAATGACATAGTTTACAGCGCAAACCTTTCAGACATACTTGATAAAATGGTTAGTCATGTTTCAGAAGTATGATAGATAATAAAGCAATTATTCAGTCTCTCGAAAAGCGCCTTATGACCTTTGGCGATGATAAGGCAACTCAGAATGTGGGTAAAATCGAAAAACTTTCTGATGGTATTGCGGTTGCCTCCGGTCTTTCCAAGGCATTTATGGGAGAAATTGTTACTTTTAGTGATAGGAGTTTGGGCGTTGTCCTTAATCTAGATGAAGATAATGTAGCAATTTCACTACTTAGCGGAGGTGAAAATTTGCGAGAAGGAGATAGTGTTAAAACTACCGGCAACATCATGAGCATACAGGTTTCTGAAGAACTTTTAGGTAGAGTAATCAATCCTCTTGGGTTACCTCTAGACGGCAAACCGCAAATTAAAAAGGGTACTACTATGCTCTTAGAAAGAATTGCCCCGGGAGTAGTTGAGCGAGAGTCGGTGAATACTCCACTTAAAACTGGAATTAAAGCAATTGATGCAATGATTCCTATAGGAAGAGGTCAGCGGGAATTAATTATTGGGGACCGGGGTTTGGGAAAAACAGCAATTGCAATTGATACTATTATTAACCAGCGTCCTGTCAAGGGAAAATCAGGAAAAAATACTGTCATTTGTATTTATGTACCCATTGGACAAAAGCAAAGCTCCATAGCGCAGGTTATTAGTAAATTAAAAGATGAAAACGCCTTCGATTACACCATTGTGGTTAGTGCGTCTGCGTCGGATCCCGCCTCGCTACAGTATCTTGCTCCTTATGCGGGATGTGCCATTGCCGAGTACTTCTTGGAAAAAGGAAGGGATGTGCTGATTGTATATGATGATTTAAGTAAGCACGCCTGGGCATACCGTCAACTTTCCCTTGTGCTAAGACGGCCAGCAGGAAGGGAAGCATATCCTGGAGACATTTTTTATCTTCACAGCAGGCTTTTAGAAAGAGCAGTAAAGCTAAATAAAAAAAACGGTGGCGGTTCCATTACCGCCCTTCCTATTATCGAAACACAAGCAGATGATATATCAGCATATATTCCAACAAACGTTATCTCTATTACCGATGGGCAAATTTATTTGCAGTCTGATCTTTTTTATAGCGGTATTCGGCCTGCGATTAACCCGGGAAATTCTGTTTCTCGTGTTGGTGGAGCCGCGCAAACAAGTGCTATAAAATCAGTTTCTGGAAAAATGCGTCTTGAGCTAGCTCAGTTTAGAGAGCTGGCAGCGTTTGCTCAGTTTGGCAGCGATCTTGATACAGCCACAACAGCGGCGCTTGAAAGAGGCAAAAGAACTGTCGAAATACTCAAGCAGCCACAGTATCAACCTCTTCCCGAATCTCTACAAATTATGAGTATCTGGGCTGTTACCAATGGAAAGCTTGACGATGTTCCGGTCGAATCAGTACAACAATTTGAGAAAGAGTTTCATGATTTTCTTAAAAAGAAATACGATACGCTTCTAAATACTCTTTCTACAGGCGACAAACCAAACGAAGAAATGGTAAAACAAATGGATAAAGCAGTACAGGAATTTAAAAAAGTATTTATTAGTTAACTATTAATTATTCCTATTAACTATTGACTTTAAATATGGCTAATACATTAGCACTTAGACGAAGAATTAAGACGGCGCAAAATGTGTCAAAAACAACCAGAGCAATGCAAATGATCGCTGCTTCTAAGTTAAAACGTGCGCAGGATGCAACTCTGGCCTCAAGGCCATATGTTGAAAAATTACTAGGACTTATGCAGCGGCTCTCTATTGCTTCTGGGCAACAATTTACTCACCCCTATCTTAATTCCCTCTCAATATCAAGTGATAAAACATTACTTATTCTTATTTCCCCCGACAAAGGACTCTGTGGTGGCCTTATCACCAATCTGATTAAGGAATATATGAATCTGAAAACCAATAATTACATATTCTTAACAATAGGAAAAAAAGCAGAGCATTATGTCATTAGGCTTGGAAAAGAGCTGGTTGCCTCTTTCCCAATAGGAATTACTCTTCCTCCAATGAGTATTGTTTTTCCCTTGATTAAAATCATTGACGAGCATTTTTTGGAAGGAAAAGTGCAAAAGGTCGAAGTACTTTCAACGCATTTTTCAAGCATTTTCTCCCAAAAACCAGTGCTTAATCAATTACTACCACTTTTAAAATACTCTCAAGATGAACAGCAAAAAGAAAAAACCAGGGAGATGCTTTTTGAACCAGACGCAAAAACTATTTTCTCTCCCCTTCTAAAACACTACCTTGAAATGTCTCTCTATCAATACATAATGGAAAGTTATGTGTCCGAGCAAGGGGCCCGAATGATTGCTATGCAAAATGCAACTGATAATGCAAAAGATATTATAGAAGCACTAAGACTCGAATATAATAAGGCTCGCCAAGCAAGAATTACCAGCGAAATACTTGATATTAGTAGCGCAGCCAATACACTTTATGCCTAATACAAAAGAAAAAAATAATAAAGGAATTATTATTGGTATTCAAGGGCCAGTTGTTGACGTGCGTTTTGAAGGTGATTTACCCTTTATTAACGAAGCGCTTATTGTTGAACGTCCAAAACAGGATATACTTACTTTAGAAGTAGCTTTTTCTATTGGAGACAACGAGGTTCGTGCTCTGGCCTTAGGACCAACTGATGGTCTGGCTCGGGGAACCGAGGTCGTTCGCACAAAATCCTCAATTTCTGTGCCAGTGGGAAACAAAACACTGGGGAGAATATTTAATGTCTTAGGAAAACCAATCGATGGGGCAAAGTTTGAAGATAACAGAGCCAAATTTATGCCAATCCATCGAAAAGCTCCCCCTCTCACCGAGCAAAAAACCACTCCGCAGATTCTGGAAACAGGTATCAAAGTTATTGACCTTATAGCGCCTTTCACAAAGGGAGGAAAAATCGCCATTTTCGGAGGTGCCGGTGTTGGCAAAACAGTTATTGTTAAGGAACTAATCAGAAACATTGCCATGGAGCACAAGGGACATTCTGTATTTGCAGGCGTAGGAGAACGTACGAGAGAAGGGACCGATCTGTGGACTGAAATGAAAGAAGCAAAAGTTCTGGATAAAACTGTTATGGTGTTTGGACAAATGAACGAACCACCAGCCAATAGATTTAGAGTTGGTTTGACTGCACTCACCATGGCAGAATATTTTAGAGACGAGAAAAAAGAAGATGTATTACTTTTTATCGACAATGTTTTCCGTTTTGCGCAGGCAGGCACCGAAGTATCAGCACTTTTAGGAAGAATGCCTTCCGCAGTAGGATACCAACCAACACTGGCAAGCGAAATTGGTTTGTTGCAGGAAAGGATTACATCAACAAAAAGAGGTTCTATTACTTCTGTACAAGCTGTCTATGTGCCAGCGGACGACTACACCGATCCAGCACCGGTAAGCATTTTTGCCCATCTTGATGCAACAATAACACTTGAACGATCAATTGCCGAACAAGGAATTTATCCGGCGGTTGATCCACTTGCCTCTTCAGCCAGAATCCTTGATCCTAATATTGTTGGGCAAGACCACTATGACGTAGCCCGCGGCGTACAAAAAGTATTGCAGCGCTATAAAGACTTACAGGATATAATTGCAATTCTAGGTATTGATGAATTATCTGATGAAGATAAACTTACTGTAGCAAGAGCTAGAAAGATTCAACGTTTCCTTAGTCAGCCAATGTTTGTGGCAGAAGTATTTACAGGCCAAAGCGGAAAATATGTTAAGGTGGAAGAAACAGTAAAAGGATTTAAAGAGATTCTAGAAGGAAGACATGATAATCTTCCCGAAGCTGTCTTCTACATGGTGGGTACTATAGAAGAAGCAATCGAAAATGCCAAAAAACGATAATGTTGCAGCTAGATATTATTACCCCAGAAAAATCTGTTTATTCTGATACCATAGACGCCCTGGTGATTCCCACCACTAGCGGAGAGATCACCATACTTCCTAATCACATCCCGTTGGTATCACAAGTTGCGTCTGGAGAAATAATTGTTAAAAAAAAAGACAAAGAACAACGTATTGCCATAACAGGAGGCTTCCTGGAGATTAGTAATAATAAAAGTGAAGAGATAGAGCTGGCAAAAGCGGAAGAAGCAAAGAAGAGAGCGGAAAAAATGGTGGCCGAAAAAATCGGTAAAGAAGATTTTGCAGAGGCAGAAGCGCAACTGCGGAAATCTCTTTTAGAGCTTAGAGTAGCCACAAAACGAAAACATCGTCCATCTATTCCTACAGCCTAAAATATGAAATTCGTGGATAAACTTAACGCTGCAATAGACAAAAATAATTCTCTTCTTTGTATCGGTCTTGACCCTGACCTCGATAAGATTCCAAAACACTTACAGCAAAGATCTGATAATATCTTTTCCTTCAATAAATCAATTATTGATGCAACAGCAGATCTAGTTTGCGTATATAAACCAAATATTGCTTTTTATGAAGCAGAAGGAATTGCCGGTCATACTTGCTTAAAAAAAACAATTCAGTATATTAAAGAACAATATCCCGATGTCCCAATCTTATTAGATGCAAAACGAGGGGATATTGGTAATAC
>CAYZZG010000021.1:10083-13035 GCA_964482825.1 uncultured Gammaproteobacteria bacterium | reverse complement strand
CAATCGAGTTTATCTCCGACGGAAAAGCTCTCTCAATTAGGCCGCCCCGCTAACCTTTTTAAGGACTGTCCTTTAAAAGGTTGCTGTAGCAACCCGACTTGACAGACCTATAGTTTTATGCTACACTACCCTTCTAATAACCAGCCTATGTGCTAAATAGATCTGTCCTCTATTGTCTTGGAGGCCTGAAAAAAGCCACAAGAAGCCGTTTTGAAGGCTGGTTTTATTGCGTCTTAGCCTAAGCGTATAACTTTTATAACCCTTATAACGATTATAAAAGTTATATTACCAGTAGCCACCATGAGCCTGGATTCACCAGGGCAGGGTGAATTCAGGATCTTGCTGACTACGGTTACGCAAGCTTTTTCCAGCTTCAATTGCTGAGGCAAGGAAGGAGAAAATTCTGCTTTTGCAGGATCAAACAGATTTATTATCTAGACACTGAGGCTAAGCGCTGAATGTGCGAGGCTAAAAATCTGTAAGTTCTTTGACAAGTTGCGAGCGAAGGCCTTTTTATAAAGGCCGGAGTCCTCTGAAAGCCGCTCCACGAGGCGTGTACGAATAGTACTGAAAAGCCGAGTGGTAAGGCCAGGAGGATTATTTAGTTTGTGGACGCCACTCTGAAGCTAATTCTTAATTCTGAATTTTTACCCTGAGTTGAGTCGAAGGGCTGAATTCTGAATTGGAATTGGATCGGCGTTCACAAAATCACGATTGGAGAAAACGATGAAGGATCCTGTCGATATGGCATTCTTGTTGATTTGGACCATATTCGGAGTTCTTTTCTACGCGATCGTAATCATCGCGATCTTCAAACTCATCGGCTAAATAGGGTTCAACCCCCTTCGTGGTGGCAAGCTCAGCTTCGTGCTGGGAAGGGACAAGCGAACGTGTTTGTTCTGCGGGAAACTCGCAGGCGCACAAGTAGCAACCCTACCTCTTGCCGCTTATATACCCCTCTGGAGGGAGGCTAAAATGAAAGAGCTCGGAATCAGTCTGTCTATTTTGTTCGCAGTCATCCTGCTAGTCGCCGGCGCGATTAACTTCGTTTCCATCGTTGGATGGTGGGGACTCGGGCTTTTCGTCGCCGCGTTCCTCTGCGAACTGCTCGTCGCGGTCTTCATCGTCTTTCGGGACGATGATTACGCAGAGAAAGTTCGCGGGATCGAGAAATGGAACTCCGAGTTCTATGTTCGGCACCCAATGGCTGATTACATGGAGCTCATGACGGACCAGCGCGGCAACGCCGAGCTGACCGCTCTTAAGCGAAAGGCCGAAAGGTCACAGCTTAAGGTGACGTTTACCGCGTTACTCACAATCGGCTTGATTGGTGATTTCGTTTGGCTCGTGTGGCCACACTCGTGGCTTGCAGCCGTGTCGGGGGTTCTGTTCCTGGCCATCGTGGCAGTGCTCTTATTGGTCTCTCTCGAACACCATAATAACGAGGAGTTGTCCGAGACGGAGACGCACAACGCGTCGTCGTACACCGACTCGCTCAGGTTCTAGTCTTGCAATTGCCGGAACTCTGGTGAGCTTGCGTGTCCTGAGTAAAACCGAAGGGGCTCGTGAGAAGGGGGTTCGATTCTCCCTACCGG
Source organism: uncultured Gammaproteobacteria bacterium (assembly GCA_964482825.1). GTDB lineage: Bacteria > Patescibacteriota > Microgenomatia > Levybacterales > UBA12049 > CAYZZG01. The sequence continues at coordinate 11,440 of CAYZZG010000021.1, read as the reverse complement.
CAGCCATCGGCGATATCCCTAGGTGTCGTAGCTATTCCACCTCTAAGGTGGAAACGAGGCTGCACCTCGGAATCATCGGCCGATATCGTTATAAACCCGAGGAAGACAACGTCGTCTTCCCATAGTAGAGCCATGGAGGAAAAAATGGCCATTCATTACGAGCCCATCAGCCCGGAAGATCCGCGGTGTAAAAACTGCGGAAAAAAGCCAGATGAGCACAAGGTGCAAATTCCTCTCGGGGTCGTGGTTATCGGTTCCGAAGTGGATCTCCTTGAGGCTATCAAGGAGATTGTGTCGGATTTCAACCGACCTCGGCCGCTCTAAGCGCCCCCGCCGTGTCGACAATCGAATAGTGTCATCCACCGATCTCTGGCCATGAGCCAGATTCCGGTCGGCGGAACGTCAAACGTTCCAGTCGCGTTTGACTGCGACGGAACGTCGATTAAACCTGTCTTGTTGGCTTGGGCTGACAGGACGTTCATCCAAAGGGAGGAAGTCGTGAAGGAGTTTTCGTTCGGCAGTTTTCTAGCGGGCATCGGGACGACCATCGCGGTCGGGGTCGTCATCCTGCTATTGGCGTCCACGCTGGCGCCAGCTAGCCGCTACGAGCGCGTCTACGCGCTGGGTACCACGGCCGAACTCGGCACATATGTGTTGCCGCCAGGGGTGAACCTGGTCGGCTATGCCGATAAACTACAGTGGCGGAGATACGACTACGAAGGTGTCATCTTCGTCATCGGCGACAGGACGGTCGTTGAGGCCAAAATCCAAGGCGGTGATTGGGAAATCGTCCCAAATAGCGAAGTCGCGAGGGCATACTGTGAAAGGGTGCTCAAATACCAGAGCGCCAAGGAGCGTTTGCTTCACGACACCAAGATCAAGGCCGATCAGCGCTGCACCGCCGCCGGCCGACAGTAACCCGTCCAACTCGCAACAATCCCGTCTCACACCGTAGTGAGACAACTCCGCACAATGACGTGCGGAACCGCGCCAAGCGCGACCCACAAATCGCGTTAGACGCGGAAAGCTTGGGGAGACCCGAGAGAAACGGCAGCTGGCCCACAAAGCCATGCAGCCCTGACGTCAATTCGTCACTCTCCCTCCCCAAGCCCACTCTCTTTAGATTGTCGTAGCGACCTCTTAAAGGACAGTCCTTTAAAAGATTGCTGGGACAAGCTAAAATTTACAGATCATCATCTTCTTCAGCTCCTTCAACATCTAGTAGTAGAGAAGTACTTTTGTATTGATCATTAGGAAACATACTATTCCATCTCTCTAAAGCAACCTTAGCTGTAAGATCGTCTTCTGTACGTTTAGCGATTTCTGCAAGAGCTAACACATCTATGATTTCCTGCCT
>CAYZZG010000021.1:5140-9980 GCA_964482825.1 uncultured Gammaproteobacteria bacterium | reverse complement strand
CAATATCAATTGGCAAATCATGAAACATCTCTTCTCCAGGTGTTGGTCTTGGAACCTCTCCGTACCGCCTAAATAATAAAGCATTGATGTCTGGTCGTGGTCTTTCCATAATACATATTATACTACTTATTAGTCAAAAATAGAAAAATGTTACTATGAATTTTAAGGACTGTCCTTTAAAACGTTGCTGGGACAAGCTAAAACGAAACTATATTCGGTAATTATTCAGTATTTCCCAGCGACGTCATTGCGAGGAACGAAGTGACGTGGCAATCTTCCAAGTTAAAATGGGTGATTAGACAGGAAGATTCCTCGTTGCACTCGGAATGACAAATCTTTTGGGAAAAACTGAACTCATACCTTATATTCATCCTTGCAATTTAATTTCTTATGTGTTATATTAAAATAAGTTTAACAGGCGTTGAAGGGGAAGAGTAAGTAAAGCTAAAAAGTGCTAAGCAAGCGATGACAGCTGAAAGCATCGTCACAAACGCTTTACCGAAGAGAGCCTCTGAGTCAAGAACCGAAGAAATCCTAAGCTTAGTAGAAGGAAAGTAGGTTCACAAATGAGTTAACTTGATCTCTGTTAAGGCTTATACAGAGGTTTTTAGTTAAGAATAAGGGTGGTACCACGGGGAATCCCGTCCCTTGTTTGCCTAAATAAAAATAGGTGAACAGAGGACGGGGTTTTTTTATGAAAAAACTTTGGCAAAAAGGTAAACAATCAGAATTTAATCCTATTATCGAAGCCTTTGAAACAGGTGATGACCTTGTGTTAGATCAGAAATTGATCTCTTACGATATAGTTGCGTCAGTATCGCATGCAAAAATGTTGGGAAAGATTGGTGTTCTTACAAGCGAAGAAGTTGAGAAACTGCAGGAGGGATTAGCTGAGATACAAAAACTCTATGATGCCGGTAAATTTACTCTCAAAATGGGAGATGAAGACATGCATACCAAAATCGAAAATTACCTGACTCAAAAATACGGTTCAATTGGTGAGAAAATTCACACCGGACGCTCACGAAATGATCAAGTATTAACGGCAATCAGGCTTTTTAGTAAAGCAGAGCTTTTAGAGGTTCAATCATTGCTTTTAGAACTTGCCGAAAGCTTTGCAGGCTTTGCAAAAAAGCATGAGTTTGTTGCTGTGCCTGGGTATACCCACATGCAGCAGGCAATGCCTTCGTCGTTTGGTATGTGGGCTTCTGCAGTGGCAGAATCTTTATTAGACGATCTTTCCGGAGTTAAAGCTGCATATACCCTCAACAACCAATCTCCATTGGGCAGCGGAGCGGGGTATGGTGTTCCGTTAGCGCTTGATCGAGAATATACCGCAAAGCTGTTGGGTTTTGCAAAAGTTCAACAAAACTCACTATATTGTCAAAATTCGCGTGGAAAAGTAGAAGCAAGCATAGTTGCGGCGCTTATCTCGATTTTGCAGACGATAAACAAGTTTTCAAGCGATGTTTTGCTCTTCACAACGCAGGAATTTAAGTACCTAAATATATCAAATGCACTCATTTCCGGGAGCAGCATTATGCCCCAAAAAAAGAACATAGATGTCGCAGAACTCCTGCGAAGTAAGCTTCATGTCGTGCTTGGGCACTATGCAGCACTGGTTTCGCTATCTGGAAACCTTATTTCAGGATATAATAGGGATTACCAGGACAGCAAAAACCTACTTTTAACGTCACTTAGCATAGTTAAACAGTCTCTGCTAGTTTCTAAGGTGTTATTAAGCAACATAGAATTAAATACGAACGCCTTAAAGGCCTCTGTAGACCCAAAATTATACGCTACACATGCCGCAATGGACCTTGTAAAAGACGGAACTCCCTTTCGGCAGGCATATAAAACAGTGGGAAATAATCTTTCCGCTTTAGACTTGCAGAATAGCGAAAAAATATTACATCAATCTACGCACGTTGGAGGCACGGGAAATTTGGGGTTACAAAAGTTGTTCGAAAATATTCAATTGGAACAAAAAATTGTTGGTAAAGAGAAGCTTTTATGGAAAAAAACTATTAAAAACTTGATTACTATATGAAGACACAAACAACATATCAAAAAGTAGGGTCTTACGAAGCAAAGATTGGCGAGGTAAAAAAGGTTCTTCTTTTGTATTCCGGCGGACTCGATACGTCAGTCATGCTCAAATGGATTCAGGATAACTATAAAGCGCAAGTGATCGCGCTTACCCTTAATCTTGGCCAACAACATGATGATCTTGAAGCGATTCAAAAAAAAGCACTCAAGCTTGGCGCGGTCAAAGCCATTGCTTTAGATGTGCAAGAGGAATTTGCTAATCAATATTTAGCAAAGGGAATTAAGGCAAACGCTTCTTATCAAGGCGACTATCATCTCTCAACTCCAATTGGCCGGGCGATCTTAGGAAAAGTTGCCGTTGAGATTGCAAAAAAAGAAGGTGCGGACTGCGTTGCGCATGGTTGCACAGGAAAGGGTAATGACCAGGTGCGTATTGAAGGATACATACTCACACATAATCCAAAGATGAAAATCATTGCGCCCGTACGTGAATGGAATATGGACCGAAATGAAGAAATTAGATACGCAGAAAAAAATAATATTCCTGTACCTGCGTCCGTCAACTTTCCCTATTCTGTTGATGACAATATGTGGGGCATGACTTGGGAAGGGGGAGAAATCGAGGACCCAGATAAAATAGCTCCTTTGGAACGGTTTCTTACTACCTATACCTTGGCAAAAAATGCGCCACAAAAGGAAGAGCTGGTAAAGCTACAGTTTAAAGAAGGAATTCCCATTGCTGTAAACGGCCAAAAGATGACGCTTGCCAAGCTTATTATGAAGCTCAATAAAATGGCAGGAAAACATGGGGTTGGCGTAATTCACATGTTTGAAGATCGCCTAGTCGGGCTAAAAAATGGTGGAATCTACGAAATGCCGGCAGCCCACGTTATTATCGAAGCACATAAAGCATTGGAAAAGTATGTGTCCACCCGAAATCTAAACGAGTTAAAACAAATGCTTGATACCAAATGGGCATACCTTTGTTATGGTGCTTTATGGTTTGATCCTGTTATGGATGCGATAAACGCATTCAACGATCAGGTTAATGAAAAAGTAACCGGCGAAATTACAATCAAGCTTTACAAGGGAAGTGTTACGGTTGTGGCTTTAAAATCACCATTTGGTTTGGATCACACGTCGTTTAATCTGGGTGAGGGATATTCTTTTAACGTAAATGCAAGTGCTGGTTTTACCGAAATCTATACTTTACAAATGAAATTGGCCAAGCATAAGAGGAAAAGAGATTAACTCACTTGTCATTGCGAGGAAGTTTACCCTGAGCTTGTCGAAGGGTGGCAATCTTAATTAAGAAAGATTCTCACGCCCCGCCTTCGGCGGGGCTCAGAATGACAAGAAATGCGAAATTCGTAACTATGAAAAGACATTTTCTCTCGGTAACCGATTTATCTGACAAAGAAATTTGGCAGATTTTTCGGCTGGCAAAAAAGCTTAAAATAGAGCTTAAAAACAAAGGCTCAAATAAGCCGGTTTTGCAGGGTAAATCGCTTGCCCTTGTTTTTGAAAAGCAGTCACTGCGAACCCGCATATCTTTTGAAATGGGAATGGCTCAGTTTGGTGGACACACGGTGTATCTTGATCCAAGAGATACAGGCATTGGTGTTCGTGAATCAGAGGAGGACGTGGCGCGGGTACTGTCGAGCATGGCAGATGTGATTGCTGCGCGGACATACGCCCATGAAACCATTCAAAAAATCGCCGATAACAGTTCAATTCCAGTTATTAATGCACTGTCTGATATTGAGCACCCCTGTCAGGCGTTGGCTGATCTTTTTACGGTTTGGGAGATTAGGGAAATGAGGGAAATCGGGGAGATAGGGGATTTTGGGAAGATAAAGATTGCTTATGTGGGAGATGGGGAAAATAATGTGGCGCATTCGCTGTGTTTGTTATCGGTAATGCTTGGCGCAACATTTGCCTGTGCATCGCCAAAAGGATATTGGATGAGTAGTGAGATTCTGAAACGAGTTCAGAATGACAGGAAAAGGAACGTTTTTCAAACGACTGACCCGAAAGAGGCAGTAAAAGACTCAGATGTGGTAGTAACAGATACATGGGTCAGCATGGGGGATACAGATGCAGAAAAACGTATGGAGGTTTTTTCGTCTTATCAGGTAGATCAAAAACTTATAAGTCTTGCAAAAAAAGATGCCATTTTTATGCATTGTCTGCCTGCCTATCGGGGAAAAGAGGTAACCAAAGAAGTGATTGACGGGCCTAAGTCAGTAGTTTTCCAGGAAGCAGAAAACCGCTTGCACGTCCAAAAAGCACTGCTTTTGTTTTTACTAGGAAAGCATAAGATGTGGTAGAATTAGGCTATGCATAAGGTTAGAGATGAAATTATCGCTGTTCTTGAAAAAGCTCTTCAGGATTTGGGAATAGAAGAAAAGCCTGTCATTACGGTTCCGTCCGACGCTGAACACGGAGATTTCACTACCAATGTAGCTCTATCTTTATTCAAGAAGTATCAAGTATCAAGTATTAAGTATAAAGCTAAAACGCCGTTAGATTTAGCAAATGAAATAGTCAATCTACTTAATACTAAATACTTAATACCTAATACTAGCCGCGTTGCGGCTATTGCGCCTGGTTTCATAAACTTCTATCTCAGCAAAGAGTATCTGATTAAGCAGCTTACAGGAATAGGAGTAGGAATAGGAGTAGTTAATAGTTTGCTGAAAGGGAAACGGTTTATGGTGGAGTTTGCGCATCCAAATACACACAAAGCTTTCCATATCGGGCACTTACGCAACATTACCATTGGCGAATC
>CAYZZG010000021.1:0-5130 GCA_964482825.1 uncultured Gammaproteobacteria bacterium | reverse complement strand
GAGCAAGGGTGATTCGGGCAAACTATCAAGGAGATGTGGGAATGCACATTGCAAAAGCACTATATGCGCTTTTGCAAATTTCAAATTTCAAATTTCAAATTTCAAATATGCGTAAGCAGGACGTAAAGGCAAAAGTTGAACTTTTAGGCAAGGCATACGCAGAAGGGAGTAAGGCGTTTGGAGAAGATGAAGAAGCGAAAGCAGAAATTAAAGATCTGAATGCGCTCATCTACGCCTCTGCTCAAAAATTTGCCAAGGAACGCGGAATAGATCCTGGCACAACGGATTATCTGGCTTTGGTAAAACCCCAAAACCGCAGTCGACTCGATGAAGTTTATGAATTGTGGAAGGAAACCAGACAGTGGAGTTTGGATTATTTTGAAAGCATTTATAAACGCGTCTATACCCATTATGACCGCTACTATTTTGAGAGCGAATGTTTGGCTGGTGTTGACATGGCAAAAGAGGCGGTCAAAAAGAGAGTTCTAAAAGAAAATGAAGGGGCGATTATTTTTGACGGCAAACCGTATGGATTGCACACGAGAGTATTTGTAAATAGTTTGGGGCTTCCTACTTACGAAGCAAAGGAGTTAGCATTAGCGCAAAAGGAGTTTAGCGAGTTTGGATCACTTGATAAGTTGATTCATGTTGTCGGCCCCGAGCAAGCCAGTTTTTTTAGCGTTACCTTTAAGGTAGAAGAGCTTCTTGATCCACAAAGATATAAAGATAAACAGTTTCATCTGGTCTACGGCTGGGTAAAACTTAAGCAAGGCAAAATGAGCAGCAGAATGGGAAATGTGGTTTTGGGGCAGTGGCTTTTGGACGAAGCAAAAAAGAGAATCAAACAACAGTTTCCCGATATGGAAGAAGAGGTTTTAGAGATAGTGGCGATTGGAGCAGTCAAGTATTCAATGCTCAAGTTTTCCCTTAATTCCGATATCAGTTTTTCCTTTGAAGAATCGATTTCTTTAGACGGCAACAGCGGACCGTATTTACAGTATACATACGCGAGGACGCAGAGCGTCCTAAAAAAATTTCAAATTTCAAATTTCAAATTTCAAATAAATACCAATAATTGGAAATTGGATATTAGATATTTGAAATTGGAAATTGAGGAACTAACGCTTCTTCGTTTGCTCCACCGTTTTCCGGAAGTAGCAGGGGGATCAGCAGAGAGTTTCTCGCCGAATATTCTTTGTAACTATCTTTTTACCCTGGCTCAATCTTTTAATCTCTTTTACCAAAAACACCAGATTCTCCCTAATGTCATCCTGAGTGAAACGAAGGATCTCAAAAAAGATTCTTCGGCAAAGCCTCAGAATGACAACGCATACAAATTCCGTCTATCATTAACTGCTGCCACTGGCAAAATTTTATCCCAAGGATTATACCTTTTGGGGATTGAAGCCCCTGAAAGGATGTGATACACTGCGATATATTATGAAATATAATAGAACAGTTTTATCAAATGGTCTTCGAATTCTTACTATCCCCATGCCTTCGTTTGAAAGCGCCACTGTTTTAGTCATGGTCGGCGCCGGCAGCCGCTACGAAACCAAACTCAACAACGGCATTTCCCACTTTTTAGAACATATGGCCTTTAAGGGTACACAAAAACGGCCGTCTGCCATGGATATTGCTTCTATTATTGATGGCATGGGCGGCGAGTTCAACGCTTTTACCGGCAAGGAGACCACCGGTTACTACATCAAATCAGCCGCAAATAATATCGAACTATCACTGGATATTTTATCCGACATGCTGATGCATTCAAAATTAGACTCGGCAGAGATCGCTAAAGAGCGGGGAGTTATTCTGGAAGAGCTTAATTTATACGAAGATACGCCGGCCCGAAAAATAGGGGATATTTACGAAAATCTGCTCTACGGCGATACGCCTTTAGGCTGGGATATTGGCGGAGAGAAAGAGGTTATTAAAAAAATAGAGCGCGAAGACTTCGTCAATTACATGAAAAGTTTGTACAGCGCCGGCAATATGACAGCGGTGGTGGCCGGCGGTATTGACACAAAGCAGGTTGAGGAGTTGGTAGAAAAATATTTTGCCAAAATGGAAAGCTTCTCAACGCCGGCCTTTTCTGCTGCTGTCGAAAACCAGCAAGAGCCGGCAGTGTTTATTAAGCAGAAAGCAACCGAGCAAGTCCATATTGCCCTTGGTGTTCGCACCGTCCATCAGAATCATCCGCATCGTTATCCGCTGGCGATCCTTTCGGCAATTTTAGGCGGTGGAATGAGCAGCAGGTTGTTTCACGAGGTCAGGGAAAAACGGGGTCTTGCCTATTATGTAAGGACAGCATCGGATCACTATCAAGATTGCGGCAGTCTTGTAAGCACGGCCGGAGTTGACGCAAAACGGGTTGAGGAAGCAATCAAGGTAATCGTTGACGAATACCGTCAGATTGCGGGAAGCGCAGAAAAAATATCGCCGGAAGAGCTAAAGAAAGCCAAAGAATTTACCAAAGGACACTTTGTTTTAGAACTGGAAGACAGCCGTTCGGTCGCGGGATACTACGCGGCTCAAGAGCTTTTGGAAAAACAAATCGATAATCCCGAGGAAAACTTGGCAAAAATTGACGCGATAACCAAAAAAGACGTGGATGAAGTAGCCGGCATTTATCTTAAACAGCCAATCAACCTTGCCGTGATTGGAAAATTTGTTCCTTCGACAAGTCATTCGACCGTGAGCTCAGACCGAATCGGCTCAGGACTGGGGGATGGACAAGAGTTTAAAAAACTGCTAAGCTAACGAATATAACGGTTATAACTGTTATAATTATTATAAAAGTTATATTTATGGAGAGAGCTGTAATTTTAGTAAAACCAGACGGAGTGCAGCGCGGTTTAATTGGCGAGATCATCCACCGCTTTGAGCGAAAGGGTTTGCGGCTGGCCGGAATAAAAATGATCGCCCTAAACGACGCGATTTTGGACGAGTGGTACGCCCACCACGCCGACAAAGAGTTTTTTCCAAAGCTTAAGGAATACATGAAGTCCTATCCGGTAGTGGCTATGCTGTGGGAGGGTGTAGAAGCAGTTGAAACAGTCAGACAAATGGTTGGTGTTACGCTGGCTCGAAAAGCAGAGCCGGGATCAATCCGCGGCGACTTTGCCATGAGCCAGCAGTACAATCTTATTCACGCCTCAGAAACAGTAGAAATCGCCCGCAAAGAAGAAGCGCTGATCTTTAAAGAAGACGAAATCTTTGACTGGGAAAAGCACAACTACGAGCACATCTACATCGACGAAGAACGGAAGAAGTAGCGATTCCTGCCTAGGAAGGAGGGGACTTTATGAGAAAAGAAATTCGACCAGGGGCTGATCTTAGCTTTAAGGATTTACGCAGCAGATCACACCACACAATTCATCGACCTGATATTTATGGAATGACTTATGGTGGGCTTCATGAAACAAGAAAAGGTGTAGAAGAGGCAAGAGAGAAAATAGCTGCAGGGTATCCGGATAATAAAGCATCATGGTTAAAAGCCGTTCGGAAGTGGAGAGAAGCACCTATTATTGAATTACAACCAGGACAGGAATATGAACCATGGGGTACATGGCTAAGACCTTACAGGCACGGTATTAATGATGGCACACATGGTTCAACAATACCAGAGGGTGAGCATGCACCACATCTTTTGACAGAAGAATAATATCTGGTAAATAAACGCTTGTAACAAAGGTAAGTAACGTGGGGTTTAACCCTAGATTTGTGGGGATTGAACTTGGTGAGCTTGGTGAACTTGGGGACGGTTCTCGGACTCATTGATCTGGCAATCCGCCCCCTTGACAACATGTTGTACAACATATTACAATACCTGTATGTTAAAGACTTATCTGTATATTCCCGATCATCTTAATGAGCAGATTAAGCGCGCTGCAAAATCTCAAAATAAGAGTAAAGCAGAAGTGATGCGACATGCCTTAGAAAAAGGTATACAAACAGTTGACCAATCTAATGGGGCACAAGTTCTATTGGATTTGTCTAAAAGAGCTCAAGAAATACTTAAAGATGAAAAATTACCCAGAGATTTATCGGTTAATCATGATTATTATCTTTGGGGCGGCAAAAAAAGAAATCCTAGGATTAAACCATGACCATTGTTGTTGATTCGGACGGACTCATTGGACTTCTTGATAAAGAAGATGCTCATTATGTCTCCGCGCAAATGATTCTTGAAAAACTAGCTAAAGAGAAGACTAAATTTATTTATCCTGCGACGGTAATTGTTGAATCAACCACGATTTTAAAGGTACGGCTTAAAAAGCCACAAGTGGCAGACGAAATAGCTCGTCTTTTGCTCAGTGGTTTCTTAGTGATCGAACCAGTCGACGAAGGAGTTTTGAAGGAGGCAGTGAATATTCTTGAAGGGAAAGGTGGAGATAACCATAATACTCTTTTTGATGCGGTAGTAGCGACAATTGCTCAAAAACACCACGCGGATGCGATTTTTAGCTTTGATCGATTTTACAAAAAGCACGGCTTCAAACTGGCAGCAGATCTGTAATACTCTATTTTATCCCGCCAAATCAACCTCTTAAAGGACTGTCCTTTAAAAGGTCTCCGGGGCAGTGTATTTTTCCCCTTGACATTTGTATATTACCATCATATACTAAATCCATGAGGATAGTGCCTGAGCCTCTCACGTTTGAATGGGATAAAGGCAATATAAATAAAAATCATAAACATGATGTTGCAGATAAAGAGTCGGAAGAGGTTTTTAACAACGAACCTCTGAAAATATTTAAGGATAGAAAACATTCGCAAAAAGAGCAGAGGTTTGTAGCTTATGGAGTTACAAATTTAAACAGAAAATTGACAGTGGTTTTTACATTAAGAAAACAAAAGATTAGAGTGATCTCGGCAAGAGGTCAAAATAAAAAAGAGAGGATAGTATATGAAGAATAAATCTAAATCAATTCCCAAGTTTAATAATGAAGATGAAGAGAGAGACTTTTGGGCTACTCACGATACCACGGAGTATTTTGATACAAGTAGACCAATTAAATTTGATTTATCTAAGCTCAAACCATCTACAGAGACCATTTCTCTAAGATTGCCTCAATATTTACTGGCAAGAATTAAACAAATAGCAAATTTTAAAGATGTTCCTTA
>CAYZZG010000020.1:0-13178 GCA_964482825.1 uncultured Gammaproteobacteria bacterium | reverse complement strand
TAAAATTCAAAATTGCAAGTTAAAATTTAAAAGTTCTGCAAAGCAGAACTACAATACTTTTGACTTTTGATTTTTGAATTTTGAATTTTCAATCGTCTGTAAATCAGCAAGTATAAGTTCTGTGTTAATCGTCTCGTAATCAGATTTCGGATCTATCGAACCTTCTTTAATCACATTCTCGTCCGAAAACGCCCGCACAACATGAGCTATTATCTGAACCTCTCTTATGTGCGATAAAAATTTATTTCCCAAACCTGCTCCTTCTGATGCTCCTTTAACTAAACCAGCGATGTCAACAAATTGAACCGTTGCCGGTTTAATGGGCGGTCTTTTCTTAAACACCTCGGATGGTGGCAGAGTGGAACGAAGTGAAACATCTGACTCCTCCGAGGTGAACGCACCAGCAACAACCTCTGCCAGCTTTTCCAGTCGTTCATCCGGCACAGCAACAATCCCAACATTCGGTTCTATCGTGGCAAACGGATAATTCGCAGCCAACGCCTGCTGCTTTTTTAACAACGCATTAAACAAGGTGCTTTTCCCAACATTTGGCAAACCAACAATTCCAACCGACAGGTTCATATAATGATCCTGATTAAAGTCGAAGGATAAAGCTAATTATAGCAGAAGTGATAAATCCTTATGCGTGTACTATTTATTCTTTCTAAGAAGTAATGTAGAAATAAAAATGACAATTGCTAGAAGTACAATTGTTCCCCCAGGCGAAAGATTTAGATAGAAAGAAGTTATAATTCCAGCGATAACAGAAAAAACAGATATTGCTTCTGCGATAAAAATCGTCTGTTTGAAACTTCTCTTAAATTGCAAGGCTGTAACTACAGGTATAACAATAAGAGCAGCAATTAGTAAAACACCAACTATTGGAATTGAAAGAGCTACTGTAAAAGCAGCTAGTACAATTAACAAAATATTGATGAATCGAGTTGGTATCCCACTCACTTTTGCAGCTTCTTCATCAACAGTTACATAAACAAGTTCTTTATAAAATGCGATGATGGCTGCTATAACACAAATACCTAATACGGCAATTATATACACATCAAGCTGCCGAACCGTTGTTATACTCCCAAATAAATAGCTAAATAAACCAACACCAAATCCGTGAGCAAGACTAATAATAACTATTGCCAGCGCAAGGCTTCCAGATAGAAAAATCGACAAAGCGGATTCGCCGAATACCCTCTTACTTATCCGCAATTTTTCTATAGCAACAGATGATAGTACGGCTGCAATAATAGCAGTAACTAAAGGATTAATTTTTATGAGAAGTCCAATTGCAACCCCTGCCAGAGAAACGTGTGACAAAGTATCAGCAATGAGCGAGTATCTTCTTAAAACGAGAAAAATACCAATCAGAGGAGCAATAAGAGCAATGATAATTCCTGCTTCGAATCCTCGTACCATAAATCCGTATTTGAATAGCTCGAGCATAGTTGTCACAGACTCACTACAAGTTAGTGATGCAATCCTCCTTTTCCTATTAGTTCATGAAAGTATGCTCCTTTAAGAAATTCTTCAGGATCTCCGTAATATTCAAGCGTTCTATTTATGTATCCAAGCTCAGTTGCTTCATGCGCAACAACGTCCAGTTCGTGAGTTGCCAAAATCAGCGTGAGATCAAGCTTTTTATTCAACTTCCGAAGCAGTGCGTAAAATTGTCTTTGTGTTTTTATATCAACGCCTACTGTTGGCTCGTCAAGAAAAATTACCTCTGGTTCTGATGCGAGAGCTCGTGCGATATATACTCTTTGCTGTTGACCACCTGATAAATCACTGATTTGTCTGTTTCTGAAATCTTGCATATCAACTTGTTTTATTGCCTGAAGTACTTTTTCTTTATCTTCTTTTGTTGGGAAACGGAAAAGGCCACGCCTCCCGTATCTTCCCATTGCAACCAGCTCTTTAACTGTTACTGGAAAATTCATTTCAATATAGGTTTTTTGCGGGACATAGCCAATTTTTGCCCAATCCTTAAATTCTTGTATATCAACACCAAACAATTTTACCGACCCATCCGTTGGCTTGAGAATACCTAGCATTAACTTAAGAAGTGTAGATTTTCCACCACCATTTGGGCCAATGATTCCTACATAATCACCTTTGTGGATTTCTAAAGAAACGTCTTTTATAACTTCTTCTGCTGCGTAAGAAAAGCAAACTCTATCGAGTTTTATTATTGTGTGGGAATGAGTTACTTGCTGCATTCTAGAGCTATCTGTAAGTTTTTCAAATTATCTTCCATGACTGTGAAGTAATTTTTTCCTGCCTGTCCGGCAGGCAGGCCTTGCGCAATATCATCATCTGATAATCCTTCAATCGGATCAAGTACCAATGTTTGCGCACCCACTTCATTGGCGATTGTTTCTGACAATTTAGGACTAACCAAGGTTTCAAAGAAAATGTATTTAACATTGTTCTTCCTAGCAAAATCAGCTACTTCAGCAAGCTGCTGCGACGATGGCTCTTCATCAGGAGAAAGGCCAGAAATTGAGATTTGACTCAGGTTATACCTCTGTGCAAGATAGGCGAATGCTTCGTGAGACGTAATGAAATCTCTCGTGGCGCAGTTTTTTAAGCCTTGCTCATACATTAAGTCAAGTTGGTCTAACTTAACATCCAGTTGTTTTTGATTGTTTTTATAGAAGTTGCTATTTGCAGGGTCAACTTCTATATATCCCTCCGTTATCTTTTTGACTTCTTTTTTGACAAGTTTTGGGTCAAGCCAAATGTGAGGATCTTGCGCTGCTTCTCCTTCTTCTGTTATTTCTTTCGTGAGTAATCCTTCCCCAACTATAACAATTTTAACGTTTGTTCCTTTGAGGTTTTCTTTAATCTTGTCTCCCCAAGCCTCGACTCCACCATTAAGAATAAGCAAACTGCTATTTTCAATACGAGCAATATCTTGCGAGGTGGGCTCATACTCATGTGGTTCAGTACCTGCCGGTGTAATATTTTTAACTTCTGCCTTGTCTCCCCCGATTTCTGAAGCAAAATAATATAGTGGATAAAAAGAAGTACTCACTTTAATTTTATTATTTTGTGTATTTCGTGTAGGACTCTTAAAAATACCTACGCTTATTATATAACTGAGAATTGCTATTAAAAGAATTCCCCCAATAAAATACGTCCATTTAGCCTTCATATATTATTTTTGACAATCTGAGCAAATCCCAAAGAATTCAAGCGAATGGCTGGTTACCTTGAATTTCTTCTTCTTTTCAATATCCTTCTCTAATGCGTCAATATTACAATCTGAAATATCTTCAATTTCTCCGCATTTTTCACACACTAAATGGTGATGATCAGGCATTGAAGATAGTTCGTATCGAAACTTCCCTTCATTTAACTGAATTAGTTTTAAAAGTCCCTTTTCAGTAAACATATTTACAATACGAAATACGGTTGCAGGATCTGTTTTAAGATCTTTCTTATTGAGGAAATCAATCATTGTCTGCACATCAACTGGCTTGTCGGCGGTTTCAAAAAGGCTCATAAGTGCCCTCCGAGCAGGGGTTGCCCGAAGATTTACTTCGTTTAATTCACTTTTGCAATCATGTCCTTCTGTTGCGTTTACCATAATGCGATCTTATCACATCTGCAAGATACTTGCAAGTAGTAATAGTTACATCTTCAGGCGTCTCCTTCCTTGGGTTCGGCAAAACGAAGCTAAAATTGAATTGTAAATGTGGAATAGCGTGCTGTGAGTCCCACCGATAAATTCATAGAGGAATTATAACAGAAAAGATTCTGAGGCTATTTTTTAAACATCTCTTTAATTTTGTTTCTGAGCTTCGCAGAGCGCTCACCTACCTCAAGCAACTGTTTTTTAACCTCCGGATCATCTGTAGCAGTTTCCCAAGCGCCCTTTAAAGCATCAGCCATCCGCTCCTGAGATTCAATAATCTTTTGAAATATCTCTTCTTTAGTAGGCATTCTCCCACCAAATTGCTTCATGATTTCTTCTCGCCGTTTTTTACTCAGTTTAGTTTTTGACATATGTTATTGCCGCATTCTGAAAAAGTGTACTATACATAAGCGCATCTTCGGCAATTTGTTGCGTATCGTGTTGGGTTTTTAATAAATCAAGTTTATCCAAAAGTTTTTTTACATATGGTTGCATGGTAGCCGTATCGATCTCGCTTCTTCGCTTTAGTGCTTCCTTAAGAAACCGTTGAGCAGTTGAGATCGAACCTCGATGATACCCCAACGCAACACGCTTTAAATCCATGGCCAATGATGCTAATGCTATTTGATTATTATTCATAGAGTACTTTAAAAAAATATCTAGTTATATTAACGAACGTTTTTCTTGTTTGGGAATCAAGAATTTCATTACTGGAATTATTGTCAGACGGACGTATATTGATAAATGAGTTATAGTCAATAATTTTTGTTTTGATATCTATTCCTCCGCCCCAAAGATATGATTGTGACGAACCTTGTCTAAGCAGTATGTTTTCTGATTCAAAATGCCTATTCGCTCCTGCAGAACAGATTTTTCTTTCTATATCAATAACTGTTTTTATATAGCTGTCGAACTCTTCGCGCAGTTTTTCTATTTCCTCTTTAGTAAACGGTTCTGATTTGGTAATGATCACAGAATTATTATATCACCTTAAACCTCTCGCCCACTCGTAACGGTTGGTGATTATTTGTGCCCACCAAGGTCTCCTCACTTAAATTTCTGGCAATCATAAAAATCTCTTAAATTCCTTACGTGTCTGCCTAGTACACACCTGGTGTGGGTTTTCTATGGAAGAACGACCCAGTTATTTTGATCTTCTTGATTGGTAAAATAGGGTCCTTCTCCTTGATACTGACATGGATTTTGATCTCTTTGCTCTTTAGAAATAATAAAGTCCTCTTTTGAGGCAATCCCCTTCTTCTGATACTCCCCAAAAACTTTATCGCTCATGTGATTAAACACAGAATCCAAATCTGCAAAAGGCCCTGTCCAGTTGTCAATTTTTTTCGGAGGGAAACCGCTTTTGCCGTATACAATATCAAAAGAATCTCCTCTTTTTTCAGAAACCGCCAAATAACCAATCAGCTCTCCTGCCTTAACTTTATCTCCTAATTTTAAACCGTGTTTTACATCAATATGCTGAACACTAAAACTCCATACTCCCAAAGGAGGTACCATGGCAAAAATTTGCATGGGCGTAATCCATATTTCTCCCTCCAAATTAAGCTCTGGTTCTGACCGAATATCGGCCACATAACCATCATACGGGGAATAAATCTCTACAGCCTGAGGTTTATTGTACTGAGGCTTCACCCAAAAATAATGTTTCATATTTCTCTTCATTTCTCGTGCGTCTTGAGGAACTGTTACGTGCCCCGCGCAGCTTCTAAACTTAGAGATTTTTGCTATCTTATTTAGGTCAACAAAGTTAGCAGTAATTTGCGGAGGAGGCTCATTTTGAGCAGATTTAAGAGAAAAGAGAACCACCGATATCAAAACTACAATCAAAACCCCTATACCAATTAAAACTTTCTTTATCACATCTTCAGTGTGGCAATTTTAAGATAGAAAGTCAAGAAAAAATCAAACTTGTTATACTGACTCTGTGAAATTTATTTTTACGAGAGCTTATTATATAAAGGATTATGGTATAATATGCTCGCAATGAAACAAACAATATTAAAATATGATGTGGTTTTTGAAGAGCAAAAAGAGGGTGGGTACACAGTTACGGTGCCCTCTTTGCCTGGCTGTATTAGCGAGGGTGATACATTTGAAGAAGCAAAAACAAATATTGAAGACGCTATTAAACTTTACTTGGAAGATATAGTGGCAGATGGAGAAGAAATTCCCATAGAAAAAACTTTATTTGTTGGCGAAGTAAAAATAACTCTGGACAGATCCATCATGCCTCATTAAGAATGTTATGCCATCAATTACCCCCATAAAACTTTTGAAGTTTCTTCAAAAGAAGGGATTTTATGTAAGCAGACAAAGCGGGAGTCATATGATACTTCATCATGTTAAAGACTTAGCAAAACATGTTACTTTGCCTCGTCATAGCAAGGATTTAAAACAAGGGACGCTTTCATCAATTCTAAAACAAGCAGGGATTAACAAGAAAGAACTTTTTAAGCAGAAATAATTAACTCACAATAGCAAGGAGGGGAAAATATGAAAGTACATTATGATGAAAATGAAGATATATTAATGATTGTGTTGGATCGTAAGAAAATAGATGATACTTACGAAACTGAACATAGCTTAGTGAGTGTTACCGAAAAGGGTGAGCCTGTGTTAGTGGAGATTTTTGAGGCCAGTAAGTTTTTTAAGGAAGAGAGCAAGGCTTTGCCAAACGATATCAAGCAAAAATTCTTCACCAGCTCTTCTTAATGCTAACTAGTTCTGATGGAACGAAAGAGGAACGCTTCCACCTTGAAGGTGAAAGTCTGAGTTCGTACACCTCCGAGGTGGAATAGCTAGGCCACCTCGGGACTTTTAGTGTTTTCGCAAATTCCAGGACGAGAACGGTTTAATAAAGATTTAGTTCAGGAGGTCTAGTCTCTGCCTAGCGGAATTTATGATACAGTTTGTCATCTTGAAAAAATCTTATATTGTTAGATAATAAATCCTATGTTAACAAAAATAGACTTAAACCAAATAAGAAATGTTATAGGCGAAGAATTGGAACCTATTAAAAAGGACTTAAAATATTTGAGGAAAAAAGTAAACAGAATTGATAAAACGGTCAGCCTAACTGTAAAAAACTACGATGAAGGAGACGTTAAATTGGAAAGAAGAGTTGGAAAAATTGAAGAACATATTGGTTTGACTGCTTAAATAAAAATTTCAGATCAAAGTAAAACTTCTCTATTTCCACCTTAGAGGTAAGATAGCTAGGCCACCAAGTCAAACCAAGTCAGACTTGGTCAAACTTGGTAGTCGAGTTCGACTCAACACCTCGGGGTTTATTATCCTTACGTGTCTACCTGCCACATACCAAGTGTGGGTAGCTTCACAAAAAATCCTCCCCAGGCTTAGGATCAAGTGTTGGAATCATAGCTTTATCAGACAAAATGGTAAAAGTATCAATTTCCCGTCCCCACAGAAAGTTGGTTGCTCTTAGCCCATCCTCCTCTCTCGTTTGCCTATCAAAGTAAAATGTCCCATCTTCCTGACTAGCAGTATCTGCAAAAATCTTTTCTAAATAAGCTAATATTTTTCTTCCATCCTTTGTAGTAACTGATACTGGTTGTGGAAAGTCAGACGTTCCTCTCTGATGTGTCTTAAATATTCTCTTAAACGTACCAATAGCATCCACCACATTTTTCGGTAAAAGTGGTGTATCTTTTGGAAGAGGAAAATCATCACTTGGTACATATTTTTCTCTCATAGAAAGTTTCTAAATTGACCACTTAAGTATACTATAAGATAATCATGAAGTAAAGAAGAAGTTATGGTGCTTCTTTGTAACGGACTTCTTCTATGAAATCTCCTACCCGAAGTCGTGCTTTTTGCCCTGGCTCAAGTATTGGAATCACATTTTGCCCAAAATATGGTGCGCCTTCTTCATTAGATGGACGATATTCAAGGAGTGTTCTTGTAGGTTCTGACGTTCGTTTGAGTGATTCTTGATCGGTTGTTGGTATTGCACAACGTGCACATGGCCAGGCTATTTTATACCACACCCTACCAATCTTTATCCGATCTATCCTATCTTCATCATTTGGTAAACCTCCACCAGAAATCACAATGTTAGGACGGAATCTGTTCATTGGTAATGGTACTAAGCCTTTTTTCGCTAACCGCGCATTTAAATCATCAAGTGATTCTTGAGAAATTAATAAAAGCGGTGCTCCATCTGAATATGCAACTTCATCTTTGGGTGTTATTGCCCGATTCGGAGAAACTGGGCGAACCTGATCATCGGGCATTCTTACCAGCCTAGTCAATTTTTCTGATTCTGTTGGTTTTTTATATCTATTAAGAAATTCAGTTAACCACTGTGCTGCTACATCACCTTGATCAACACCCACCGTCTTGCTATTATGAACCCTCACTGGAACAAGATGTCCTCTTCGAATAACTGGAATAATAAGCTGGTTCATTCCTGGAGCGTTCAGCAGTAATCTATCTTCAAAAAGCTCTGGGGTAATAAGCGCCAGCGCTTTATCATCTCTTTGAGATCGAAACGTTCCATCTGAAGTTTGCGCATCGATTGCAGTAAAAGTCCGATCATGAGCAATTCCCCGTGGACCAACTTCTGCAACCATAAGAGATTTTCCCCGCGCAGATTTAAGATAATACACCGTGAGTTCGCTCACAGACATGGGCCGTAACACCTCTTTTATCTGTGCTCCGTGTAATGCTTCTTTCATGGATGAGATTATATCATATGGCTATGACTGGCTGTTCTATATTTTCACCTTAGAGGTGGAATAGCTAGGCCACCTCGGGGTTTTTAGCCATTTTAATGAAAAACTAGACAAAAATAAATCCATATCCTTTTATGCTATGCTACATTTATGGCTGAGCCTGGATATAAAAGTCTGATTAGTTATAAACTAGCCCGAATTGCATTTGATTTAGGCTGGGATTTTGTACCAAAGTATTATTATAAATATGAAGATTCTCGTCAAAGGGATCAAATAAAACAAGCACTCCGTTCGCACAAACAAAATATTGTAGAGGGATCAGCAGAAAGAAGTCTATCTTCCAAGCTAAAACTTTATGATGTAGCCAAATCTTCTGGGATGGAAGCTTTAGAAGACTTCGAAGATATTCTTAGATTCGAAAATCTGCCTCGCTGGGATAAAGAAGACCAAAGACTTAGGAAGCTGCGTCAAATTTTCGAAGGTTATCCTTATCCTAATCCATCTATTCCACCTATTCCCTCTTATTCTTCCGTTTTAGAAGTTTTAGGAGGACTAGAAGGAAAAGAGGGATTAGAAGCAGTAGTTAATTATCTTATTGATCTCCTGATAAGAAGCGGGTATCTGCTTGACAAGCAAATCAATGCCGTTGAAGAAAAACATCAAAGAGAGGGTGGCTATAACGAAAAACTTCTTAAGAGACGACTTGAATACAAAAGGTCATTCTAGCTATTAGTCAGAAATCATGTAGGCAATATTTGAAGCGTGGGTGGGGTAAGCATAAATAAAATTTTCCAGCTCTTCTGCTTTTATATTGTGCTTTATAGCCAAAGCAAATATATTAATAATTTCTTCCGCGTTATGACCCAGCAGATGAGCGCCAAGAATTCTGCCGGTCTTTTTTTCGATAATTGTTTTATAGCCCGAGTATTTTTCGTGGATTCTGCGCGAAGCATACCAGCCAGAAGTTTCGGAAAACCTTACATCAAACGCAAGTCCCTTTTCTTTTGCCTCATCTTCCCGCAAACCAACTGCTGAGAGTGGCGGGACGGTAAAAACAACCGCAGGCTGGGCTCTTAAATCTACTTTCATGGTGTTTTTTTTAACAATATTTGTTGATACCACCAGTCCTTCCTGTCCGGCAACTGGAGTAAGCGGCAAACCCAATGCCGCGGCATCGCCGGCCGCATAAACTGCCGGATTTGATGTGCTTTGCAAAAACTCATTTACTTTTACTCCTCTTTTTTCAACTTCCACATTCGCTTTTGCCAGATCTAAAGACTCTAGATCCGGCACTCGTCCACCACCATGCACTACCAAATCAGCCGTAAATGATTTCTTTTTGCCATCTTTTGTTTTGGCGCTAACTTTGAATTTTGAACCATTCTTCTCAACACCAACAACCGGAGTATTAACAATAATTTCAATTCCAATATCTTTTGATGCTTTCATTAACAGATCAACCAAATCCGGCTCAAAGCCCGAAAGCACCCTTTCACTTCGATGAAGAATAGTCACATCTGCTCCGGCCCGCTTGGCAACATGAGCAAATTCAAAAGAAATAAACCCGCCGCCAATAAAAATAATACGTTTGGGAAGTAGGGTCATCTCTAAAAAATCATCGCTAATCATTACATGTTTTTCTCCGGGAATGCCAAGTTTTACCGGCACTGCACCTGTTGCTACTACAAAATGCTTCGCCCGTATAACTTGAGAGCCTACCGCAACTGTAGTTTTTGAAATAAACCGCGCACTGCCATGATAAGCTTCTATGCCAGCTTTTTTAAGACTTTGTTCTACATAGTGCGGAATATCTTTAACAAACTCCTGCTTTACTTCCATTAAACGTTTCCAGTCAATTTTTACATCTTTTGCTACAATACCGTTTCCTTTCATTCGCGAAGTAAAATCCATTGCTTCGGCAGCTGCTACCAGTACCTTCTTTGGATCGCATCCGCGAAGCGCGCAGGTTCCTCCAAACGGACGGTTATCAACAATGCCTACTGTTAAACCTTGCGATTTACAGTTGTAGGCAATAACTTGCCCTGCAGTGCCTACCCCAATAACAAAAACATCAAATACTTTTTCTTTCATAAAAACACCTCTTAGTATACAGGCTTTTCAATATCTTGGCTACATTAGAGATCAAAGTTCATAAGTATTATCCCCCTATCTCCAAAACGTACCCTTGATATGGAGCCAGAGTTATTTTTTTAAGATCAATAGGTTTCCCCTCTTTCTCTCCGTTTGCAGTACACAGCAAACTTGCCTTTTGATAAGGAAAGGAAACTGATTCAATATGATAAGGATTTTTTCATCTCCAAGCTCACGCAAATAAGCAAAAATCTTGCTATTGCCTGCGTCCAACGAGCGATAAGAGCCGTGAAGAAGAATATTATGATGAGTGCGGTAGTGAATAAGCCGGCGATACAAATGAAGCATGGAAAGGGAATCATTTAATTCTTTCTCAACATTTACCTCTTTATATTTTCTTCCCACAGGCAGCCATGGCTTGGAAGTTGAAAAACCGGAATAGACAGAATCATCCCATTGCATAGGCGTTCTTTCCCCATCACGATTTTTCGCCAGACGATTGCCAACTAAATCTTTTTGTTTATCCGGGGTTATTTCTACATTTTCCATACCTATCTCTTCACCGTAATATATAAACGGCATACCCCGTAGGGTAAAAAGGAGCATTGCTAACAATCTTGCCCGTTTTTCACCAACACGAGTAACCACACGCGGTCTGTCGTGATTACCCAAAACATAATTAGGCCAATCGTTTTTGCTAAGAGATGCTTCAAAATTATCGATGTGGTTTCTCACTAATTTAGCGTCCCATGGCAGCGAAATAAGATTAAAGTTAAATGGGGCATGTAAATTGTTGGAACAGGCTTTGTAAAGCTTGGCCATTTCAGGAATATCAAGATAGGCTTCACTAACCATGTATTTATTTTCATGCATCCCCAGGATGGAGCAAAAAGTATTTATAACATCCAATGTCCCCGGCTGACGCTGGCTATAAGTGTGGATTAACTCGTCATAGGAATTTTTGGGGCCCTGGTAGCTTTTGTTTGGCAGATCATCACGAAACTGATCGTCTTTTATCAAATGGTAGGTTGCATCAGAGCGAAAACCATCAACGCCTCTATGAATCCAAAATTCCAATACCTTTTCCATTGCTTTCTTTACTTCAATATTTCTCCAATTTAAATCCGGCTGTTCCGGTAAAAAACTGTGAAAGTAGTATTGATTTGTTTTTTTATCCAACATCCAAGCTGACCCGCCAAAGTAACTAAGCCAATTATTTGGCGGTGAACCATCCGGTTTTGGATCTTTCCAAATGTACCAGTCTCTTTTTGGATTGGTTTTTGATGATCTGGAATCCATAAACCAAGGGTGTTTATCAGATGTATGATTTGCAACAAAATCCATGATAATTTTTATGTTTCGTTTATGCGCTTCTTTCACCAAACGATCAAATGTTTTAAGATTACCAAAGACAGAATCTATACCCAGATAATCTGAAATGTCGTAGCCAAAATCAACCATAGGAGATTTATAGATCGGAGAAAGCCAAATCGCGCCAACACCAAGAGATTTCTCTGTTCCATCGTTTAAATAATCAAGCTTGTCGATTATCCCTTGTAAATCACCAATACCATCATTGTTGCTGTCTTTAAAGCTCCACGGATAAATTTGGTAAACAACGGCTTTTCTTGACCAGTTAAGTTGGATTTTACGCTGATTTCTCATATGCTTTCGCCATAACTAAAGCGCCATACAGTCCGCCAATATCCCCAAGTTCTGACCGTCTGACTATAGGAACTTGAGGAAAAATCGTTAGTATCTTATGAAGGTTAGCCGTAACCTTCTCAAGCGATACACTTTTCATTATTGAGCCCCCAAGAATTACAGCATTTGGCGACCAATGAAGTATTGAATTATGGATACCAAAAGCTAAATAATAGGCGACTTCGTCCCAAATCTTTTCGTCGGTAATGTCTTGAGGATTTTTCTTATATTTATTTCTTAATGCAATACCGGAAATATATCCCTCCAAATGACCGGGAATACTGCAGGCAGGGCACAACGGTCCGTTTATTTCAATAATTTGGTGTCCGGGTTCAAAGCCCATTGCATTTCTATCAATTTTTCCCTCAACAATCCGTGCGCCGCCAACTCCGGTACTAACAGTTATATAAGCCACAATTCGTCTGTTTTTTCCTGCGCCATATACTGCCTCTCCCAACCCTGCAAGAGCTGCGTCATTTTCCAGATAAACCGGCGCTTCCAACCGTTTTTGCAGCTCTTTTTTTAGAGGCCTTTTAGCCCAATCCTGTAAATTAGACGTATTGACTAATTCGGATTTCTCTTTATTTAATGGACCGGCAATGCCGCCGGCAACAGACTCTACCTTCCCTCCTTTGCTTATTATATGTATTCTCGCTGCAATAAAATCTATTCCTTCTTCAAAAGACTGAGGGGTATCAAAAATTGTAATGTTTTCCAATTTGTCTCTTTCTTTTGAAACAGCAAGTCTTGTTTGGGTACCACCAATATCAAATAATATATACATAAAAATCATCTTCTTGCTCTTACGTTAGATAAGTTTTTTTTCATCAAAAAGATGCCACTTCAAGGCCAGCTCCTGATTCTATAACCAAAACATCAAACTTTTTCATTGGCTACTTAATTTTAATTTTAGCACACTGGACAGCTATGTTGCTTCAGGTCATCAGAGGTTTTTGCTTTAGGACCACATTTCTTACACATCATGGAATGTTCCTGTTGCCCCTGACCAGCTTGATTATGGC
>CAYZZG010000019.1:0-13216 GCA_964482825.1 uncultured Gammaproteobacteria bacterium | reverse complement strand
GTACAATCTTTATTAAAATGGTAACGTATGAAAATTAACGAAATACAGTACTAGTCTTTTTCTTGAGGATGCAATATATTTGCAGTATAATCTTGCCATAAGTTAGATAGTAGTATGGACAACAAGAAATTTCTGGAAAGGATCAATCAAAGCGCATTAAAGTTTCTCCAACCGCTTTCTGTAAAAGAAACACTAACTACTATTGCAAAAGAGGCAAAGAAACTTATTGATGCAAAACATAGCTCTATCTTTGTAAATAAAAATAACAAATGGCAACGAGTATATACCACATTTCCTCGGCTTTATGAAGTTATTGTTACAAGACCAGAATTTATTTCGCAGACCTTTAATACAGATAACCCTACTTTTGTTTCGGAGGATCAAATTAATAAACTAATTCCCGAGCTGCAACAACTACACTTTAAATCAAATATTCTCATTCCGCTTTCTTATAAAAATACTTCATTTGGTGTATTATCTCTTCTTTTTAATAAACAACAAAAAGCAACAAATGAAACCATTAACCTATTCAAACTATTTGGATCTATGGCAACACTTGCTATAAAAAAAGCTCAATTACATGAAGAAACATTAAACGCCTTAGAGTCAAGAGATAAATATAAAACCCTGGAAACAACATTAGAAAAAATTCAGAAAGCAAGTTTAAAATTTTTAATCCCTCTTACTCCAGAAGAAACCTATAAAACTATTGTGGAAGAGGCAATAAAACTTGTTGACGGTAATAATGGAACGATTTTTCTGCGTCGGAATGGAGAAATGAAAAACGCCTATGGATCTTCTCCACAAGCAGCGAAATTTGTACCTCGGAAACGAGGTTTCACCTATACTTCATTTTTAAAACGCCAGGCTTTTGTAGCAAGCGTCGACGATTGGGGCAGATATTATCCAAAGGTACGAAAAAAAGGAATAAAATCGGCAGTATTCATTCCCCTTTTTTACAGAAGTAAATCTATAGGAGTTCTTTTAGTGCACTCATTTAAAAATAAAATGTTTGCCGAAAAAGAATTAGAGATTCTTAAACTCTTTGGTTCTCTTGCCAGCTTAGGCATCAGAAAAACACAATTATATAGCGAAACAAAAAACGCGCTTGAGCTACGTGATCTCTTTATTCCTCTTGCCGCACATGAGCTTCGTACTCCAATTACGTCAATTTACGGCTATGCACAACTATTACATAAAAAGAAGGGTGAGGGTATTGCGCCACAAACCCATTGGGTTGATCAACTTTATGGAGAAAGCACAAGGCTGAGTCGTTTGGTTAATGAGCTTTTGGAGATAAATCGTATCCAAACCGGCCGGCTACAGTTTTCCTGGCAGGAGTGTAAGTTTCCGGAAATAGTTGAACGAGCAATTAATACTATCCATTTTAATCATCCGCAGCACAAAATGGTTTTTCAGAATAAAACTAACAGCGATGACGATGTTGTTATAGGTGATTATGACAAGCTTATTCAGGTAGTTATAAACTTACTGGATAATGCTGCCAAGTTTTCCCCTATTGATAAACCTATAACCATTATGGTAAAATCCCTTAATACCTCTCTCAAGCTTACTGTCCACGATAGAGGAAAAGGCATACATTCTGAGGATTTACCCAAGGTGTTTCAGGGATTTTATAAAGGAAAAGAGAATTTTGAAATGGGCATGGGTCTTGGACTTTACTTAGCCAAGAATATAGTTGAACAACATCATGGCACAATTGCTATCCATTCGGAATTAAATAAAGGCACAATAGCAGAAGTAACTATACCAAAAACAAAAGTATGACGGAAATACCTCATCTAGGAACAGGAATGCCACATCAACCTTCTAGGCTAGAAATGATCATGGCGCAACAGCCGGAATTTAGACTACACATGCTTCAAGATTTATTTTTGGCAGAAATACAAACAATGCAACAAGTACCCGGAATGGAAGTATTTTTTAACATCGAAGGTCTTCCCCGTTTTACTGCAGAACTTATGGCAGATATAATCATGAAACCTGGAGAAACATTTGTGGTGGCAACTGCAGGAGGCTCAGGCATCGGAAAAGAAGCAGCCCTTCAGGGAATGCTAAAGGCTATGAAGAATAATCAATCATTTCAACTCTTACTCCAGGAAGAAAGAACAGAATTAGAGATATTTCACATGACAACCTCAGACGCTTTGAAGAAGGCCCAAGATGAAGGAGATGTTGACAAAGACAAATGGGCAGAACAATTTGATCCAAACGACTTAAGAGCAGGATCAGAATGGGCAACTAGAGGAATTGCCTGGGCATTTACAGAAAAACCAAGAGGCAAATCAATCACTCGAGTTGTATTAAATGAATCTATTGGCATAATGCACCCAGACCCATTAAATCCAAACAATCAACATATGCCTATTCAACTTGATATTGGCTCCCTTCCGTTTGCGATATTCGGAAGACATCCCAACTTCTATGGCTTAGGTATCGCTACTGATATACGGGTACAGGATGAAGTAAGTTTCCCACAACGAGAACCATTATGGCAAGAGAATCCATCGGAGCCGAATGTTATATTTAAAGCACATGGTAATACTACAATAAATACTTCCCTATCACCTCAACATCTTCGTCGTACGTTTGGAACAGCTGAGATGGGACGAATTGTACGCCACGCAACCAATTTAAATATGTTTTCTGTAAAAGAACAATTAAATGTCGGGTTTGATTTTACATTGGAAGATTTGAAAACCAAGTATGATTTAAGAAAATCTGTGGAAAAGGCATACATTAATTGGTTGTTTGATCGGTGGGGTGTTGAAAAGAGATTGGTTGAATCGAATGACAAAATGGCAGTTGATGATCCTAACGAGGAACAAAGAAAATCAATTCTCCTTGATAGAGAAGAACTTGACAAATATAGATTTCCATGGAAAAAAGTATACCGACTTGCTGCCTAGGTTTTTACCATATAGCCAAAGCCGCGGACAGAGTGGATCAGTTTTTTCTTGTATCCGTTATCAATTTTTTTCCGCAGATACCCAACATACACATCAACCACTCTACTTTCGATATCAGGTGAGTAAAGCCAGATTCTATTTAAAATCATCTCTCGGGTTAATATTCGACCTTGATTACTCATAAGATACTGGAGAAGTTTAAATTCTTGGGGGGTTAATTGAATGGGTTTATCTTCTCTTTTAACTTCAAGAGTTTTTGAATCAAGTGTAAGACTATCAACCGTAAGCTTTTCGCTTCCGCCATTTTTACTTCGAAGGCGTGCTTTAATACGTGCTAAAAATTCGTCTGCAACAAAGGGCTTTGTCATATAATCATCTGCTCCCAGATCGAGACCTTGCACAATATCATTTATACTATCTTTTGCGGTAAGAATAATGATAGGAATTGTAGAGTATTTTTTCTTAACCTCCGCACAAACTGCTTCACCTGCTAAATTTGGCAGTCCCAGATCAAGCACTAAAATATCTGGCTGGGTTTTGGCAATCATCTCAAGCGCAATAACTCCGTCTTGCGCGATCTGCACAGCGTATCCATTATCGAGCAGTAATTCCTTTAGATACTTTTGAAGCCCCTTATCATCTTCGACAACAATAATGCTATGCATCATGTCAAAATTATAACAATGATTTCTTACAATAACAATACCCTTTAAGCCATAAATTAGCTTTTCTTGGCAAGCTATTACTTTGTTCTCATATTTTTCTTACATTATGATTCCTTGACAAATGTAATTTTGTCTGGTATATTGGCGACTCATTTCTGCGAACTTATCTTCCATACGTAATTCGTACATAATTTTTACTAACCAATGCAATGATGATCATACTGTCCACTATTTATCATTGGTGGGGGAAATTTCAGGAGATTTTCTTTTCTGCTCCTACAAAGTATTACTACAAAAAAGAATCTTCTGTTTCAAAAAAAAGCTTACTTGCTTCTATTACTGTTAATATTGCCTGTATTCTTTTCTTGGGTTTTCTAGCACCACGTTCTGCATACAATATTATTTCTCCATTATCTGGCTTACAACCACTCTCCCCCATAGTCCAAAATAAAAATTCTTATGAAATCTTCGGCTTTGCGCCTTATTGGACATTTGACAGGTTAGATAATGTTGACTTTAATGTTTTAACGACTCTTGCCTATTTTGATGTCCCTGTTAATGGAGATGGAGATTTAGAACGCAGCGATCCCGGTTACCAAACTTTTAAAAGCTCTAAGGCTTCGGAGCTCTTTCGTAAAGCACATGCTTATGGAACAAAAGTTGTTCTTACAGTTACCCAAATGGACAACACTCTTATAGAAACGCTTATGGATGCTCCAGAAGCACAAAAGAATGCAATTAATCAAATTGTATCTGAAGTTAAGAAAAGAGGTATTGATGGTGTAAATATCGACTTTGAATACGTTGGTGATCCAGGAACAATATATCGCAATAAGTTTAGTCTGTTTGTAGAAGATTTGACAAATGAGATGCACCGACAGATTCCTCATTCTTATGTTACTGTCTCTGTGTATGCCTCAGCCGTAAAAGATCCGAAAATCTATGATATTAAAGAACTGGCAAATAAAAGTGATGGTATATTTATGATGGCTTATGATTTTGCAGTAAGCGGTGCAGACAACGCCATGCCGACTTCGCCTCTTGGAGGACATAAAGAAGGAACATACTGGTATGATGTTTCAACTGCTGTTGACGATTTCTTAACAAAAATGCCTTCGGAAAAACTTATTCTTGGTCTTCCCTGGTATGGATACGACTATGTCGTTTACCAACCAGAAGTAAAAGCAGAAACCCGTCCCTATTATTCATGGAGAGGCTCCCCCAAAGTACAAACATACGCAAGCGCGAAAGAACAAATTAAGCCAGATTCGCCTGGCATTAATAATGTACGCACAGGGTGGGATAGAGAAGGACAAGTTGGATGGAAAGCCTACTATAATAGTTATACCGGCACATGGCGAATGATTTTCTTAGAAGATGTGCGTTCTTTGGGCATAAAGTATGATTATGCGAAAGATAAAAACTTAGGGGGTGTGGGTATGTGGGCATTGGGATTTGACGACGGAAAAAGAGAACTATGGGATCTGCTGGAACAAAAATTTGGATTCAAAATTGCAGACAACCGAATTATTAGCAATCGACAGATTAATGAATAATAAAAGCTTTTTTAGCCAGACAGTTCTGCCGCAAATTAAAATATTCTACATAAGCTTTATTTCAATTTTTCTAATCTCTTCCCTTCTTAATTTAGGCGTGCATGCTCCACAAATATCAAAGTTTTCTCCACAAAATGTTTCTCAAAATAACTGGGCGCAAGCATTAACAAACAACAATACCTTCTATCTACTCGCTGACAGTCAAAACCTAAATCAAAGTGAAAACATGTCTTACTCCAAGGCAAATGCGTATATTGCAATTGATTTAGATAGTGGCAAGATTCTTGAAGGCAAGAATATTTCCTCTTCCCTCCCAATTGCATCTCTTAATAAAGTTATGACAGCAGTTGTTACTCTTGATCTCGCATCGGCTTCTGATGTTTTCGTTACTACTACTCATGCGGCAAATATTATACCAACAAGAATAGGCGTAATTGCAGGTCAAAAGATGCTGCGGGATGAATTACTATACGCTCTTCTTCTTACCTCTGCTAATGATGCTGCCGAGGTTTTAGCCGAAGGTATTGATGCCAAATATGGAAAAGGCACTTTTATAAAGGCGATGAATATAAAGGCCAAGTCGCTTGGAATGAAAAATACCAATTTTAGTAATCCTCAGGGATTCGATAGTCGTTTAAACTATAGTTCTGTATCGGATCTGGCAGTGCTTGCTCATTATGCTTTATCCAACTATCCCTTATTTAAACAAATTGTAAAAACAGACTACCATTTTCTACCTCAAGATAACAACCACAAACAATTTGATCTTTACAACTGGAATGGATTACTTGGCGTTTACCCTAATATCCTAGGACTAAAAATTGGCAATACGGAAGGGGCAGGACACACTACAATGGTTGCCTCTGAAAGAGAAAATAAAAAGGTACTTGCTATTATCTTAGGAGCTCCCGGCCAATTAGAACGAGATATGTGGGCGGCAGCATTACTTAATGAAGGTTTTTGGAGACTTGCAAGGCTTACTCCTATTACGATAAATAATGAAAGTTTAAAATTAAAATATAGCCAGTGGAAGTACTGGAATTAAGACTTGCCCTGTGCTTGCTTCTTTATACCGCAGCCTTACTGGTTTCTTTCAGAGATCTTACGCCATCTGCCTATATTTAATTATCTATATACTATATGGTCAATATTTTTCGTGTGTTTTTAATCGATAAGAATGATCTTTTTGTGGCACTTCTTGGAGTTGCTTTCTTTCTTGCTACTATTCCTGTTGTTACATATCTTTATTTCTCAAATGATTTGCATAGTAAGGAAAGTATTATGAACAGAAACGATACCGGCATTATTTTACTCGATAAAAATAACCAACCTTTTTATGCATTCTACCAGGCAAAAACAAAAACCTTCGTTTCTCTTAGCGATATCCCCATACATACGCAACGGGCAATTATTGCAGCAGAAGATAAACATTTTTACTCCCATGTAGGCTTTTCTATACAAGCAATTATTGCAGCACTTATTGCAGATATCAAAAAAGGCAGTATATCATATGGCGGATCGACCATTACGCAACAGTTAGTAAAAAATTCTTTGCTATCTCCCCAACGAAATTTCTTTAGAAAAACGCAGGAGATTATTCTTGCTCAAGAAATAGAGCGACGTTTTAGTAAAAAAGAAATTCTAGAAATGTATCTTAACTCTGTGTACTTTGGTGAAGGCGCGTTTGGCATAGAAGAAGCAGCGAAAACTTTTTTTGGAAAACACGTAAAAGACATTACACTTGCAGAGTCGGCACTGCTTGTAGGACTACTTCCCTCACCTTCAAATCTCTCCCCTCATATTGGGAATGCACAGGCAGCCAAAGCACGACAACGATATGTGCTTACCAATATGCTGGAAGAGCGTTATATCACACAAGAAGAAAAAAACAAAGCAGAAAAGACAGAACTTGTGTTTAACAGAAATGGAAGGGAGGTTAACTCAACTGCAGTCCATTTTGCGCTTTACGTAAAAGATCTACTTGTCAAAAAATATGGAGAAGAACGAATTTCACGCTCTGGATTTAAAGTTTACACTACAATTGATATTGCTTGGCAAAAATATACAGAAAGTGTCGTCAGTCAAAACGTTGAAAAACTAAAAGTCAATAACGCAACTAATGGATCTGCTGTAGTTATTGACGTACCAAGCGCAGAGGTGCGCGCATGGGTGGGAAGTAGGGATTGGTACGATGAAACAAATGGGAAAGTAAATATGGTAACTGCTCCCCGCTCTCCAGGATCTTCTTTTAAACCCATTATATATGCAGCAGCTCTTGAGAAAAAGATTATTACTCCGGCAACAATACTTCGTGACCAACCAACCACTTTTACTGGAAATTATAAACCACTTAATTACGACAGGAAATTTCGTGGACCAGTTACGGTTCGTCGTGCTCTTGCCAACTCGCTTAATGTACCCTCTGTGGAAGTTATATCCAGACTTGGGGTTTCTGAAGCAATTGATAAAGCAAAAGATTTTGGCATTACCACAATTAAGGATCCATCGAATTATGGCCTATCTCTGGTTTTAGGAGCCGGCGAGGTAAACTTACTGGAGATGACCAATGTCTATGCTACATTTGCAAGAGAAGGCAAATGGCAAGAGGCTGTGGCTATACGTTCAATTCAAGACAAACTAAATCATAAGATCTACCAGAATAATCCATCTAGCAGACAGGCAGTGAGTAAAGGCGAGGCTTTTCTTATCTCCTCTATTCTTTCGGATAACAGAGCAAGAACAGAGGTTTTTGGGAATTTACTTACCATCTCAAGACCTGCAGCGGTAAAAACAGGGACATCGGAGGGCTACCGAGATGCTCTCACATTAGGATATACCCCAAGCTTAGCAATAGGCGTATGGGTTGGTGATAATGATTATAAACCAATGGATAATATTGCAGGTTCTTTGGGCGCCGCTCCTATTTGGAAAAGCCTTATGGAGAAGTTTTTGGAGAATAAACCAATAGAGATATTCGTACCGCCTGCGGAGGTTATCGCAATATCTATATGCATCCCGTCTATAGCTACTCCATCAAGTACCATGGAATATTTTATAATAGGCACCGAACCTGCAGCATGTATTGTTCCACCTAAAAAACAACAAGCTCAACAACCGATAACAACATTTACTCCATCTCCAACTATTTCTAGAGTACAAGAAAGCAAAGAGGAAAAAAATGACAATGGAAAGAAAAAGGAAAAAAAGGAATAGAATGATTCTTAGATTTTAATTTGCTATAGTAAATATACTATAAATATATGAATAAAAAAATTCTTGTTGTGGATGATGATATTGCAATTCTCGAGGTGATAAAAATAATTCTTGAGGATAATGGCTATGATGTAATTACCACTTCACAAAGCAATAACATTCTTCCCCTCGTAAAGAGTAATCTGCCGGATGCTGTGCTTCTTGATTTCCTTATGCCTGGGGCTAATGGAACATCTGTAACCCAACAACTTAAAAAGGATGATAAAACAAAAGATATTCCAATTATTATGGTATCTGCTAATCATGACCTTTCGCAAACTGCAAAAGAGGCAGATGTAGATGGTTTTTTAGAAAAGCCATTTGACATAGAAGACTTACTGTCAATCCTAGAGAAACATATTAAGAGTAACTAAAATCAGCTACGGAGTTTTAATATGTAGGGAGTAAAAATAAGTATCCCTATAATAATCGAGCCGATCGCGGTGAGAAGTACCATTCCGGCAGAGACATCTTTGGCAATTTTTGCTTCTTTTCTGTGTTCTAGGCTAATCAGATTAACCATTTGTTCTATTGCGCAATTAACCATTTCTGTGACAATGACCAGGAGAATTATAATACCCAGTATCCCCTTTTCAAAGGAGTTTACCCCAAAGACGATACTTGCTATCACCACTAAAACACCGACTGTAAAATGTATCCGTAGATTCTGATTATAACGTACTGCATGCCAAATACCTTCAATCGCATATTTAAAAGAAAGAGTTAGAGTTCTATGGCGTATCATATTGATCCTAGTAAACGAATGTTGTAAAAATACTCGCCTACAATAAAGGTGACCATAGTAATTGCTGTACCCAACAATCCTCCGCTTATTACTTCTCCTATCGAGTGTCTTTTAAGAAGTACCCTCGCCCACCCAACCACTGGCACAATCCAGAGAGTAAGCAAAAACATTTCCTCTCCAAAAAGCAGATACATCGACACCACAAATCCGCTACTTACTGCCACGTGAATACTGGCTTTTATCAATCTATTTACCAGAGCGAAAAGGACAACACCAAAGGCAATGCCCAGAGAAATAAATGATAAAGGAAAAAAAATTCCCTTAAAATACATAGCAATCGCAAGATATATTACTCCTAAGAAAAATAGTATTATAAAAAATTTTGTTCTCTGTTCTTTTTTGGAAATATCAAAATCAGAGAAGTCACCCCTTAGCATTTCGAACAAAATAAGCATAATGCCAATAAAAATAAATATTGATGAAAAAAACATCCATTTTGCCGCATACAATCCACTGTCTGTTTGTTTGTATACCACGAAAAACGGCATTACAAGAAAAAACAATACTGGATGAAAAAGGTAGGATAAAAACCGAGCTAATAAACGTTTCATATAGCTTTTTTTAATCGTTTTAACGTATTTTCTCTTCCCCAAATTGCCAGCGACTGTGGCAATGGCAATCCACTCTCTTTACCTGTAATGATTTTATAGATAGATGGCATTCTAACATTTTGATCAACAAGAACTTTTTTAATCGCTGAAAGAATTGTTTCATTGTTCCATTGTTCAATTGCTGTAAATTGATCGATAAGACTTCTTGCGATCTCTTTTTCTTCTTCTGGTAAAAAAATTTGTATTTCTTCAATAAACGGTTGAGCAAGAGTGTAAAAATCATTTAGCGTTGTCATCC
Organism: uncultured Gammaproteobacteria bacterium; assembly: GCA_964482825.1. Classification (GTDB taxonomy): domain Bacteria; phylum Patescibacteriota; class Microgenomatia; order Levybacterales; family UBA12049; genus CAYZZG01. Next base: position 3,159 of record CAYZZG010000019.1, on the reverse strand, counting down.
TCGTCTGCGCCAATGGAATAAATTTACTTATTAGCTCATCATCAATTTTTTCTAATTTTGACTTTTGACTTTTGACTTTTGACTTTAATTCGTCTGCCTTCAGTTGGCGAATATATACCCCATTCATCCACTCCAATTTTTTCGCATCAAATACCGGGTTCGCTGTGTTAATATCTTTTAGATCAAATAGATCAACCATTTCATCCATGTTCATAATTTCATTGTCTCCTCCGGGATTCCATCCCAAAAGCGCCATGTAGTTAAGAAGAGCTTGCGGCAAATACCCTTCATCTCTATAATCAAGCGCTGATTTTGCTCCATGTCTTTTTGATAGTTTAGTTTTATCCGGGCCTAAAATTACCGGCAGGTGAACAAAGATAGGTCTACCCCATCCAAATGCATCATATAAAAGTATATGTTTGGGAGTTGAAGATATCCATTCTTCACCTCGAATTACGTGAGATATTTTCATCCCATGGTCATCAACTACACTTGCTAGATGATAGGTTGGAAAACCATCTGATTTGAGAACGATAAAATCTTCGATATCTTTAGTGTGAAAAGAAATTTTTTTTTCTCCCACACCATCTACCCATTCAATAACTTTTTCTTTTGGAACAATAAATCGCACGGCATTATCTTCTCTTTTTGCCAAACCTTTATTCAAGAGCTCTTCTGTTTTCTCTTTGTATAATGAAAGCCTCTGCGATTGTATATATTTTTCATCTGGAACAAGACCCAACCAGTATAAAATCTCCTCTATTGCTTCCTCTGACCCCGCAACTCTTCTTGTTTGGTCAGTATCTTCAATTCTTAAAATAAACACTCCATTGTAATGTTTTGCAAAAAGGTAGTTAAAAAGGGCAGTTCTAGTATTACCAATATGTGGAATACCTGTGGGACTGGGGGCGATACGTACCCTAATATTATTCATGTATATCATTATACTTGCATTGTACCCAAAACTTCTCTTATACTCAATATGCATGACATCTCTTCACGACGTTACCGATAAGATAAAACTTCTTGGGAAATTTACCCTTATTATTTCTGGTCTATTTATTGGAGCTATTATTCTCTACAATATTGGCATAGCGATAAAGGAGTATTTCTACCCTACTCCCCCCGCACCTCCTACTGTTTCCTTTGGCAAGCTTCCACAACCTATTTTTGAAGAAAATTTTATCGAGAGTAACAACTTTTCATACACACTTAGTACTCTTACAGGTGTGTTACCTGTTTTTCCGGACAGAATAACTGTCTATAAAACTACTACTATAAAACCTAATCTCCTTGCGCTTGAACGAGCTCAAGATAGAGTCGAAAAAATAGGATTTACTACGAAACCAACTCGTCTTTCTGAAACAAGATATGCCTGGAATAGTTTAGAAGCTCCGTTTAAAAAAATAGAGATGGATGTTTTGTCGCTTAATTTTACCCTGACTTCTATGTACTTAACTGACGAAGATGTTTTAGCTGCAAAAAATCTATCCAACGAGCAAAAAGCAAAAGCGGTGGTTAAAGATTTTCTTTCATCACGTGGAAATACTCCAGCAGATATTGATGACGCAAAAACGAAAACTACCTTGCTTACAATACGCAGTGGTAAACTCGTAGAGGCAACAAGCCTCTCAAATACCCACATAATACGAGTTAATTATTATCAAAAAGATATTAACAAAATTCCTATCTATTATTCGTCCTACCCAAATACACCGCTTAATTTTTATGTCGGAAGTACCAATGGCCCTCAAATTGTCGCAGCAAATTTTTTTCATCAAACGGTTGATGAAGAAACATCAGCTACTTATCCGATTATAACCGCACAAGAAGCCTTTGATTTACTTAAAAGCGGAAAAGGATATATTGCCTCCTCTCCTACTACAGGCGGGAGCATTAGTATTAAAAATATTGCTCTTGGGTACTATTTAGGAAATGAAGAAACCAGTTTCCTTATGCCTATTATTGTTTTTGAAGGAGATGGTTTTTACGCATTCGTTTCTGCAGTTAAAGATTCTTGGATAGAATAGATTATTCTAATCTTATATACCTTACGTTACCCCTGAGGAAAGAAAGGAGTAAGGATGTGTCTAAAAATCTATCTTCACTTTTCATAACCACAATAATGAGTCTATGTCCCTGTTCTTCTTTTCCTGTTACCAAAATGCCGCCTGCTTCTTCGGTAAATCCTGTTTTAATACCTATCACTCCATTTACGCCCAAAAGCTTATTTAGGTTATTAAGTGAGTAGGATTTTTCTCCACTGGCATTAGCAACAACGGCATGTTTGGTTCCCACGATTTCGGTAAGAATAGGATTTTTCAACGCAATCGATGCAAGCATAGCTAAGTCAACAACCGTAGTATAATTTCCTTCATCACTTAGACCTGTAGGATCAGCAAAGCGTGTATTTATAAGATGAAAATGAGTTGCGTTTTCGTTCATTTTTTTAATAAATGCTTGTTGTCCTCCGGGATAATTTTGTGCAATTGCTACTGCTGCATCGTTACCTGACGGAATCAACATTGCGTATAGCAAATTTTTAAAGGACATCTGCTCTCCCTTAGTAAGCCCAATAATCGCTCCTTCCCGAAATGTTTCCTTGATAGTTAATATATCCTCGAGTAAAAAATGATCCAAGGCGGTAAGTGCAGTCATAATTTTTGTGGTAGAAGCCATAGAAAAACGAAGCTGTGAATTTTTTGCAAACAGTATTACCTTTGATTCATCATCCATTACAACAACTCCTTTTGCGGTAAGCCGCGTAAGAAGATCTACGTCTTCCACTTTTTTATTTGTAAAAGAAGATGCTTGTTCGCCCAAAACAAAAGATAACGAAGGATAAAACGATTCATATGTTACTTTTGTGGGAGGAGGCACAAAGGCAATAGAGTCAATTTTTTTTACAGTTGTTTTGTCAAGACTAAGTATTATAAGAAGTACAAGAAAAAGTAAAAATACGGGGGAAAGAAGAAGCAGTTGCCGTTTCTTTTTTACAAAAAACTGAAGAAAAGATTTTTCGTATGCTTTAATCTTTCTTCGAATGCGTTTGAGGAGTGCCGCCTGACGCGGTGTTAGTAATCGAAAATCTTTCATCAACACGCTCCATATCTCTGGGGAAAAGAGAAGCTTCTCTGATATTCTTTATTTGTAACATTT
>CAYZZG010000018.1:10951-13244 GCA_964482825.1 uncultured Gammaproteobacteria bacterium | reverse complement strand
ATGCTCTATCCGTTAAGCTACGGGCGCAATGTCAAACGTTGCTGCCGCGTCTGATGCGGGTAGCCAAAATATTGTAACAAACACCCGAAGCTATTGCAATCAAAAAAGCTGAGGCCCCTTCGGGCCTCAGCCGCTACGATGACCATACTGTACTTTGTATGCTAAGCTTATCTCGTAAATACTACAGCAAGATTATGTAAAAAATGGGTAAGAAAGAAAATGTATTACTCTAATAGCTACAAAATAGGAGATCTTTGCGTCTTTTTGTAATTTTTCTATCAGCGCTTGATATTTTTCTGAAAGTTTTTGTTGCCGTAATTGCTGTTTTACATTTTCTTGTAAATTGGCCTGGTCTGTGGTATCCCCCAACGTTTCTTTATTTTTCTCAATATAGTCGCTAACTTCTTTGTCTGTTACTTGAATTTCTTTTCCTACCATTTTTTCAATAAGTTTTTGAAGACTGACTTGCTCTGCGAGTGCATCCCTTGACATACCCTGTGTGGCAAGAAGTTGATTTAGATTTTGTCCCTGTTTGACTACAGATTCCTCTATCTTTTTCATCTCAGCGTCCACTTCCTGTTTGCTGACGGTTATCTTTTGCTTATTAGCTTCTTGGAAGATAAGTGTTTTTGTAATAAGAGAATTAAGCGCTTGCTTTCCCCCCTGTTTTTCAAGTTCAGAAATAACAGAGAGTCTGCTGATTGGTTGTCCATTAACGATTGCTGCAACAAATACCCCTCTTGCTACATAGAGGATACCAATAATCGCCAAAACCACAACAGCAGCTATAATATACTTTCTTTGTATAGGTAAAGTTGTACTAGTTTCTTCTTCGGTGATAAGAGGAGATGCAGTAGAGAGTGCTTCTGCTGTTTTTCTATTTTGTTTGACTAATCTCTTTGCTTTTGCTCTTATTGGCATTTTGAGAGTATAACATATGATAAAGAAGAAATATAGTAGTAATTATTCTATGTAGATTTACCACTCTCTATTTCTGGTAAATCCAACCCTTTGATTTGAGGCATTGATGTTCCCACTCTTCCCTGCATACTTCCCACAATATTTGCAATACTCATTAAAACTCTTTCTGCTTGCGCTTCTCTCTGTTTCCAGGACTTTTCAGAAAATGCCCTTTCCTTTGAAATTTGACTTTTCATTTCTGTATAGGCCTCGAGTGCATTTTCAATTTGCTGTTGAAATTCATGACTTGTTACATAGGAGTAGAGCAAATCCGCTTTCTCTCCCCTATTTGCGGAGATTGCTTTTTGGTAACCAACATCAAGCAAGTTTTTTCGAAGAAGTGTCGCCAGGGGAAAAATAAGTGAATGGCCGCATACCCACACTCCATCTTTAAGTCCAAAACCGTTTGGAATATCTTTAGGCATCTCTATGCTTACAATTACTGGAATATTTGCTTTTTCTATACGAAGATCTTCTTTTAATTTTATAATCCATTTATCCGACCAGTCTTTAGTTCTTTTAAATTCCCATAGAATTACTCCACAAATGAATCCTTTCGGGCTCTTTACAATATGGCGGATATCTGCCCCTGAAACTCCTTTTCCAACCGCAATAATTTCATCGTGAGGAAAAGATAAACGAAGCACTTCCTCCAGCTCAATTTCTAAAATTTCCCCTTGTAGTTGTTGAGATTTTTGATCAGCTTTCCTATTAGCCTCTTCTAGAGCTTTTCTCGTATCTTCAAGTTGTTTTTTGAGCTCTGCTAGTGCTAAATTTGACTTTTCAGCTTCTTTTTTTGAAACTTCTTCACGAATTTTTCTCTCCTCTTGTTGTAATTTTTTTTGCATTTCTAATTCTCGTTCCTCGTCTTTCTGTTTTAGATCTCTTAATGTTTTTGTTAATTCCAGCAGTTGTTCTCTAAGTTCTCTAGCTCTTTCTTTCTCTTCTCTATTCTCGTTTTCAAGGTCTTTTAATTTTAAATAATTAGCTTCTGATATCTTCTTTATGGCTGCTTCTTCTGCTTCTTGTTTGGCTTTATCAATTTTTTCTTTATATTCTGCGCGAAGCGTAGATGAAATATCCTCTCTTAATTGGTGCGTGAGTGCTTCGGAGATTTCGACTTGTTTTTTACAGTGAGGACAAATGAGTGTATTCATAAAGTTTATTCATAATACTCCAGTAGATATTCTTTTTGCAAGCATGTTTTTTGTAATAAAGCGTTTGACACGGATATCCTTATTTTGCTAGCATCAAAGAGGTTAGATAATATACTAAATATGAAGTTTGTATTTCGCAATACAGCTCTGCATGCTTTCGCTTTGTTTGTTCTTCC
>CAYZZG010000018.1:2857-10941 GCA_964482825.1 uncultured Gammaproteobacteria bacterium | reverse complement strand
ACTTTGGAGTTATATTATTGGCGGGTTTATTTTTTCGCTTCTTGCCCTTATTATTCGTCCGATTATACAAATATTTACACTTCCACTTAACATGTTAACCTTTGGCATTTTTTCTTATCTGATTAATGCATTTATTCTTTATCTTTTGACTATTTTTGTTTCACAGATTACCATTACGGCTTTTATTTACCCGGGATTTTCTTATTCAGGCTTTGTCATCCCACAGCTTCAATTTAATACATTTATGGCCTATATTGCGGCCTCTGCGGTTTTATCTGGCTTGGTATCTTTTTTGCGTTGGTTATTGTAAAATACGAGCTTATTATGAAAACCTCAAAGAAAATTGTTTGCCTGGGCGGAGGAATAGGAACCGTTAATCTTATAAAAGGTCTCACAGCAACATCTAAAGATATAACAGTTGTTGTTTCTATGGCTGATGAAGGCGGATCCGCGGGAAGATTACGTCGCCTTTATAATATTTTTCCCCCAGGAGATTTGGTGTCCTGTATGGCGGCTTCCCTTTCTGGTAAAAGTACCATTTTGGAAAAACTTCTTACCTATCGGTTTCCTGGTAAACGTTATGCTGCAGATGGTTCTCTGGCGGGACATAAATTAGGTAATTTACTTCTTGTGGCTATGCGTGATATAACAGGAAGCTTTTCCGAAGGCCTGGAGCTATTTAAAGCACTTTTCGACATTCAGGGGACATTTCTTCCGGCGACAAGCGAGAATGTTTCTATTTCCGCAAAAACTATAGAAGGTAAGATGGTAGTTGGAGAAGAAAATATAGATCGAGGAAAATATAATGGTAAACGCGTGCTCGATAGAGTATATCTTCATCCGGAGACCGCAGAACCTGGAAAAGGGGTTATAGAAGCCATAAGAGAGGCAGATATTATTATTGCAGGGCCTGGAGATCTCTATACCACAACTTTGCCTGTTTTAATTGTTCCGGCAATCAAAAAGGCTCTAATCGAAAGCACAGCTTCGAAAATTTTTATTGTCAATATCGCCAATAAGCCATTCGAGACAAAAGGTTATACGTTTAAAGATTATATAGCGGCAATAGAAAAACACCTTGGAGGATTTCCGTTTGAAAAAATAATTGCAAACAATAACTATTCTCTTTCTATACCGAAAAAATTTCATTATCATTATGTATTCCTTCAGGGAAAGAACCAAAATACAGCAACTACTTTTGATAAAAACATCGAAATCATCCAAGATGATTTGGTAAATGAGGAATTTCCCTTGTACCACAGTCCTCACAAACTTGCGAAGATAGTTTCACGCGTTATATAATAAACCTTACGTTTGCTCTATGGTATTTGTTATTCTTCAGGTAATTATTGCAGTTTTACTCATAATTGTTATTTTACTGCAAACGCAAGGAAAAGGTGCTTCGGCAGTATTTGGCGGTGGAGGAGAATTCTACCGGAGTAAAAGAAGTATCGAAAAAATCCTGGTGTGGGCAACTGCTGCTCTATCTGTACTTTTTTGTTTACTTTCGGTTATTTTATTGCTTCCCAATTAGATGTATAACCCACCTTAGGAGAAATCTTATCTTATGCTTATTATACGAAGAAGATTAATTCTTTGGCTTATTAGGGAGTATGTTAAAAAATGGAGAAAAACCATATTACTTTTTTTTATCGCTGGATTAGCTGTTTTTTTTCTAATGCGTTATTCCTTTCCCTATTTTTACCCGAAATTGTCTTTAGGAAGAAGCGAGTCTACTGGCATACTAGGTCCATATACCTTACAGAACCTTCCATTATCCATTCTTTATGAGATGTCTAGAGGATTAACATCAATATCGAGAGATGGAAGCTTATTACCCGATATAGCTTCCTCTTGGGATATTGAGAATAACGGCAAAGTGTATGTGTTTCATCTGAAAAAAAATATTTTTTACAATGATGGTAGTAAGTTAACCTCAGGAAGTATAAACTACAATTTTTCGGACGCAAAAATAGAACGCCCCGATGACTATACAATAAAATTTATCTTAAAAGACAATTTTTCCCCTTTCCTTGTTACAGTTTCCCGCCCAATATTCAAGCGTGGATTTATTGGTGTGGGAGAATATAAAATTTACGACGTTTCGGTTAATGGTAATTTTGTGCAGTCAATAAGGCTTGTTTCTGTTAAAAACCCCTACAAGAAAAAAATTTTTCAATTTTATCCCAGTACGCGTTCGTTAAAAACAGCATACCTTTTGGGGGAAGTGAATAAAATAGCCGGCTTATTAGACCCAACTTTTGAAAATCAACAATTTACTACTTATCCAAATACAGAAGTTGCTCGGAAAGTAAATGAAAATTTACTAGTAACTCTTTTCTACAATACACAAGATACTGTCGTTTCAGACAAACGTATTCGGCAAGCTCTTTCTTATGCAATACCTGACACCTTTTCTTTTGGCAAAAAAGCTTATACTCCTTACCCTCCAGTCTCTTGGGCATACACAGATCAATATGGTTTTAAATATGACCTTGAAAATGCAAAACTGCTTTTGCTTGCTGCAAATGCCGCGTCAAACAGCGCGTCGCTTAAGCTGCACATAAAAACATTTACAAAGTATCGAGATACTGCTTTGGTTGTTAGCAAGACATGGGAAAAAATAGGTGTTAAAACTACCATTGAGTCGGTGGATACAATCCCCAGCGACTTTCAAATATTTTTAGGTGATTTTATTGTTCCCAAAGATCCAGACCAATATCTTTTGTGGCACTCAAATCTTAGTGCAAATATTAGCAGGTATGATGATAAACGTATAGATAAGCTTTTAGAAGATGGAAGAAAGTCAGTTGATTTTGCGTCACGGAAAAAAATCTATGCCGATTTTCAAAAATACCTCCTCGACGGCGCCCCCGCTTCATTTCTCTATTTTCCTTATGAATACGAGATTAGTAGAAGATAAGTTTATGTAGTAGATACCTAAGGAGATAAAGCTTGTTTTGATCTAAGTTTACGGTGGTAAGTTATGGCAAAGCGGTGGGTTTCGTCACGGATTCTTAAAACCAAATTAAGCGCAGGTGATCTAACCGGGAGGAATATTTCTCTAAAGCTTGAGGTAATAATTGTTTCTTCTCGTTTTGCAAGTCCTATTAGTGAAATAGCTAGTTTTTTTTGTTGTAGGACCTTTAGCACTGCTGAAATTTGTCCTTTTCCCCCATCAACTATTATCAAATCGGGAATAGGCCATTCTTCATGTGTCATTCTTCTTTGAAGAACTTCGGTCATTGCAGCAACATCATTTGGCAATCCTTGCAAAAGTGAACGGATACGAAACTTACGGTACTGTGAACTGTCTTTTTCTCCATTAGTAAAAACCACCATTGATCCTGTAGTATTATGCCCCTGGATATTGGAAATATCATAGCATTCAATCCTATCAAGATGATTAGCCGGCACATCATTTTTGTTAAGAATTCGTTTTAGTTCGCTAAGTTCTTGCTGACGAAGGTCAACAGTAAGATTTGGATTTATTTCGTACTCAAACGGTTTATGAACTGGTTGGGTTATAAGTTTTATAGAGTCAATTTTTTTCTGCACTTCTTGTGCTTGTTCAAACTTTTCTTCTCTGCTAAATTTGTCTCTTTCTTTTTCCAGATCATTAATGATTTTTTTAGATTTACCTTTTAGAAACTGAATTACATAACGAATATTTTTCTTATGTTCCTGGATGTTTTCTGAAAAAACAGCGGGACAAGGGCAAAGACCTAAATGATAATATAGACAGATTCTATTAGGATGTTTTGCGACTGATTGGAAAGGAAAAATTCGTCGAATAGTTTTTACAACCAATCTCATCGCGCCAGCGTTTGGATAAGGACCAAAATATAATGACTTTGGATCGGTAATTTTTCTTGCGTAAAGGACAGCAGGAAATTTACTTTTTACTGTGATTTGAATCATCGGGTAGGATTTCCCATCGGTAAAGCGAACATTAAATGGGGGAATATATTTTTTAATGTAATTTGCCTCTAAAAGTAGCGACTCTATTTCTGACGCGACTGGAATATACCTAATGGCATGTATCTTTGCAGACAGAGCCTTCGTTTTTTCTCCTAAATCAATGAGCATTGAGAAATACGAAGCAACACGGCGTCGTAAATTAATAGCTTTTCCCACATAAAGCACGTTACCTTTTTTGTTTAAAAAAAGGTATACGCCCGGTTCTTTGGGCAATGATAAGTAGGATGATCGTGATACCTGCAAAAAGAAGACCTCCTTTTAATAATCCTAACTTTGTGAGCGGGACAATAGCAATAGTTTGTTCTTGCTTATGATTGCCGATTCGTATTGTAGAGGCTGAAATTGTATTTGTCAAAAAAGATGATCTTCCCAAAAAAAGAGGTATTTGTATATGGCCATATGGTGGTATGGCAGGGAGAGGATAAGGGATAGGGCGCGATGATAACTCGCTATTTTCAATGATAATGCTATTTCTAGGATAGAGAATCCCCTTAGGATTTTGTACAAGTATTGTACCAAAAAGGGGTATTCCAGCAAAAGTTTTCTGAGATATTTTTGTAGAAAAAGAGACTTCCGGGGTAATCTCCTCGCTTTTATCTGTAAGGGTAACAATAACATCTTTCCCCTCTGGAGTCTTAGGTAGTTTATATCCACCCGCAGGTATTGGCGTGGTACTGCTTTTTCCTTTTATGGCAAATGCAAAGTGATCAAAGTCGAGCGTATGGAAATAGTCCGTTCCTCCAGTTGTGTTTCCCCAGGTGGGGTCAATCATAACCCAGGTTTTTTTTGTATCATCATAGTATTCTGGCCAGCTATGAAGTACATCTTTAGTTAGCGATACCGGTCTTTGTTTTACATTCTGTGTATAGGCAAACCCATCGACTTTTCGGGAAGGAATTCCTGCGGCTCTTGCAATTGCTATAAAAAGGTCTGTAAACTCCAGGCAAACAGCTGACTTAGGGTTAGAAAGTGCCTGCTGTGCGCCGAGACGTGGTTTGCTCCCCTTAACTCTGGAGAAATCATAGGTAAGAGTTTTTACCACGTAATTATAGATTGCCTCTGGAGTCTTAAGCTCTCTGGCTAATGCCTTTATTTTTGCGTTATTTTTTTGCCAATATGCTTGTTCTGCTGTATATATTATTCGTTCTTGCTCTGAAATTTCTTGCTGTGTGGGCTTAAGGGAAATCTTTACGCGTCCCTTTGCAATAACATCAATTTTTTGTGACGGTTTTAAATAATACTGAGCTAGCCAATTACCATCCATATCTTGACGTACATTTTCAGGAGGTGGAAGAATAGACTTATATGCTACTTGTTGATAGTTTGTTGACGGAGGAAGAGCGACTTCAGTTTTTATGGGAAAGATGTTGGTATTTTGCAAATGATAAGTTAGGGAAAATTTGTAAATTTGTTCCTGACCAAAAAAAAGTGATATACCAGATTTTCCTAGTTGATCTTTTGAGAAATCTAAAGCATCTGTGCTGCTTTTTGGCTTAATGTAGCTTGGGTTTCCAAGAAAAGGAGGAACTTTTACATGGGTGTTAAGGGTGGAAAACTCATCTTTATTGGATACACCTGGAATATTTACTTCCCATACTTCTCCATTTTTTTGAACAATATCAGAGGTAGTAAATGAAACAGTAAATGTAAGCCTTTTTCCTTTACCAACAACTTTTTTATTAAATACAAAAGTTAAAATATAACCATCGTCTAGTTGTTTTACCGAAGTAACAATAGGGCCATCCGGATCAGTAGCTTGCAGATTTGCCAGATTGTCAAACCCAACTTTTAATGAATAGGCCGTAGGGTACTGGCTGCTTGTTGTATTTGTAAGGTTAATAATAAAAAGTACTTTAGTAAGACCATTTGGTTCGACAGTATAGGTAATATCATAGGCTGTTGTCGTTACTTTTTCCAAAGCAAAAATACTTTTTTCAGTAAGGAGAGATAAAAAAACGATTAATAAGATAACAGTGAAGAAGCGCTTCATGAGGTCATATCCCATTGTACACTATTTTTTACCTGATAAAACAGTATGTAGAAATGTGCCGGTAAAGGAGCGATAATTTTTACTTACTTCCTCCGGGGTACCTGAAGCAACAACTGTTCCGCCCTTTTCCCCTCCTTCAGGTCCCAAGTCTATGATGTGATCCGAATTTTTAATGATGTCCAAATTGTGTTCAATAACTATAACTGTGTTTTCCTGAGAAACCAATCTGTGTAAAACACCAAGTAATTTTTCAAGATCAGCAAAGTGAAGACCTGTTGTTGGTTCATCCAAAAGATACAATGCGCCCTTTCCTTTTTTTGAAAGTTCTGCTGCTAACTTAACGCGTTGTGCCTCTCCTCCGGATAGTGTTGGTGCGGGTTGTCCTAACTTCATGTAAGATAATCCTACATCAACAAGAGTCTGGAGTTTGTGAGAAAGGCCCGGAACAAAAGAAAAAAATAATGCTGCTTCCCCAATGCTCATAGAGAGAACATCGGCAATATTTTTTCCGTTAAATCCTATTTCGAGCGCTTCGTTGTTATATTGTTTTCCCTTACACACCTCACAGGTAATGTATACATCTGATAGAAATTGCATTTCAATTTTAATTTGACCCTCGCCTTCGCATGCCTCGCATCGTCCTCCGCGTACATTAAAAGAAAACCTTCCGGCAGTATATCCTCGAATTTTCGCTTCCTTTGTTTTGGCAAACAAATCTCGAATAAAGGTAAATGCTCCGGTGTAGGTTGCGGGATTGCTTCTGGGGGTTCGCCCGATTGGAGACTGATCGATGAGGTATACATGCCTAACGTGTTCATGTCCTTCTAGTTGTAAAAACTTGCCTGGTTTTTGGCGGTGGAATGGATTTTGTTTTTGCATAAGAGCGTGGTACAGGATGTCATTCACCAGTGTTGATTTGCCGCTTCCAGACACTCCAGTAACTACGACTAACTTATTTAGAGGAAACTCGACAGTAAGATTTTTTAAGTTATGTTCACTAGCTCCTATAATTTTTAATGATCTTTGTTCGTCTTCTATTGATATGGTTTGAATTGCAGGAATAGAAATTCTTCTTTTTCCAGAAAGGTACTGCCCCGTGAGAGAACGTGGATTTTTTTCAATTTCTTCTGTCGTTCCCTTGGCAACGATGCTTCCTCCTTCTTTTCCTGCTCCAGGTCCAAAGTCCACTATATAGTCTGACTCTTGCATTGTTTCCTCATCATGCTCAACAACTATTACTGAATTTCCTAAATTACGGAGGCGCTTAAGTGTTTCAATAAGTTTCTTGTTATCTTTCTGATGTAGTCCAATAGAAGGTTCATCTAACACGTACAAAACACCGGTAAGCCCACTTCCAATTTGTGACGCAAGTCGAATACGCTGTGCTTCTCCGCCGGAAAGTGTTTGTGCCTTGCGGGCAAGAGTTAGATATTCTAATCCCACATCAACCAAGAAGCGTAAACGGCCTATAATTTCTTTACAAAGCATGGTGCTTATTTCTTGTTCTTTAGAAGAAATTGTTAATTTTAAACTATCAACAAAATCAAGTGCAAGCTGTATAGAAAGCAAGCATACATCGATGATTGATTTATTTTGTATAGTTACTCCAAGGGCTTCCTTTTTTAGCCTTGCGCCGTAGCAGGTTGTGCATAGCTCATAGCGCATGAATTTTTCTATTTGTGTACGTACAAAATCCGATTCTGATTCTTCATGTTTTTTCTTTAGTTCTTGTATAACTCCTTCAAATTTTTCGTAAATCGCAGTTTTTCTTCCCCATCTGTTTTCTCCTGGTACCTCGTATGTTTTTTCACCGGTTCCTATGAGTAAAAGCTGTTTCTTTTCTTTACTCATTAGGCCTAATCGTGTAGTAAGAGGAATGGCATTTTCTTTACAAAATGTTTTAAAAGTGCGGGAAAACCAAGTATCTTGCTCCTCAATGTTTGGAAAAGGAAGTAATCCCCCTTCATTAATGGAAAGATTATCGTTAAAGACTAAGTCTTTATCTACTGTTAGGATATTTCCAAGGCCGTTGCATGTTTGGCAAGCGCCATGGGGAGTATTAAAAGAAAAAATTCTTGGTTCAATTTCGGGAAGAGATATGTTACATAAAGGG
>CAYZZG010000018.1:0-2847 GCA_964482825.1 uncultured Gammaproteobacteria bacterium | reverse complement strand
GAAAACAACTGATCTTCCATTTTTTTGGGCCTTTCGGGAAGATCAAACCCCTTATCTAGAATTTTGGCAACAATAAGCTCGCCGTTTCCAAACTTAAGCGCAACCTCCGCATCGTGGGCAATCCGCTCTCTTTCAGTTTTTTTAGATAAGACCACGGCGTCAATGACAAGCTCTATAGTATGCTTATTTGTTTTTATAAGTATCAGATCATCTGATAAAAGATACACTTGTCCGTCAATACGCACCTTTTTATATCCTTGTTTTCGCAAATCTTCAAACAATTGATTATACTCTCCTTTTCTATCTTTGACCAATGGGGCGAGAATTAACAGTTTTATGCCGATTTTTAAATTATCTGCAATCTCAAAAATTGCATTGGTAATTTGTTCTTTGGAAAGATGTGAAATTTCCCGTTCGCAATTTGGACAGTGCGGATGACCTATGCGTGCAAACAGCAGTCGTAAATAGTCGTAAATTTCGGTAATTGTGCCCACTGTGGAACGAGGATTATGTGAAGAACCTTTCTGGTCAATGGAAATTGCCGGAGACAAACCTTCGATAAGATCGACATCCGGTTTTTTCATTACGCCCAAGAATTGCCTTGCGTATGATGAAAGGCTTTCTACATACCGTCTTTGTCCTTCTGCATAAATAGTATCAAAGGCCAGGGAAGATTTGCCGCTACCAGAAAGGCCGGTAAAGACCACAAGCTTGTTTTTGGGAATATCAACGGAAATATTTTTAAGGTTGTGTTCTCTTGCCCCCTTTATAACAATTGCATCATTACTCATTATTTATTTTATAAAATAGAATGAACTGCTTAGTATACCAGATTTTTGAGAAGAAAAAAACTCTTTTGGTGAGCGTTTTTAAAAAGGAGATGGGGTATCTGTTTCAATTCTGTCAATTATTTTTGCCAAATACTGCACCGCTTCTACAGGATAACTTCCAAAAGATGTTTCATCGCAAAGCATTAGACCCCAAGCGCCTTCCAAAACAGCATTCGCTACATCAGTAACTTCTGCTCGGGTTGGTCTATGATGATTTACCATACTCATAAGTAATTGGGTTGCAACTATGGATGGTTTTTGCTTTACTAGGCAACGTTTAATAATATCTTTCTGAATAAGCGGTAATTCTTCCAGCGCGATCTCAATGCCTAAATCCCCTCTTGCCACCATAACTGCATCAGACGCCGAAATAATTTCATCAAGGTGGTGCAGCGCATTCCATCGTTCTATTTTTGAAATAACTTTTACAGATGTTTCACCAATGTGCTTTTTCAGTGCCTGTACGTCAGATGAATCTTTTACAAAGGAAAGTGCAATGTAGTCAGCTTTGTTTGTTGCCGCAAACCTGCTATCAGCAATATCCTTATCTGTCAGTCCGTCTGATTTTAGGTCCGTTTTTGGGACGTTAACTGCTTTTCGTGAATGTAATATGCCTCCGCGGATAACCTCTGCTGCAATACGGTTGTGATTTTTCTCTGTAACAACAAGTTCAATATCTCCATTAACAAGATATATCGGATGGTTAACTTCTATATTCTCATGCAGCTTGGGATCGTCAATAAAAATGTCCTTAGTGTTGTTGGGATCAGTAGTAAAAATTATTGTTTCGCCGGCTAAAAGTTTTCTTCCCGCGGGGGGTATTTTTCCTACGCGGATTCGCGGTCCTTGTAAATCAGCTAATATTTCAATTATTTCATTATGTTTTCCCCCTAAGATCCTAAGTATTTTAGTTAGCTGCAAAAATTGTTCCTTGGTTGCGTGAGAAAAGTTGAATCTAGCAATATCCATTCCGGCAACTACCATTGCTTCAAGTACCTCCGGCGTAGAGGATGCTGGACCAAGAGTGCAGATAATTTTTGTGCGTCTTTTCATATATTCGCTTGTTATAATATACACTAGTTTAGATAGTATTTCACTATGAAGAAAAAAGTTGATGTTATGCCCTCAAAAGAGTATTTTGCTATGTATTTAGCGGAGGAAAAAATGTGGTGGTACGTTGGTCTTCGTGACTTGTTACTTAGATATGTCAAGAAATTTGCAAAATCAAAAAGTGTCATTCTTGATGCAGGATGCGGAACCGGGAAAAATATGGAAATGCTTCTCAACGAAGGGTACATAGTGAAAGGAATTGATTTTTCAGACGATGCACTAAAATACTCTCGCATGCGGGGCATTAGGTCGGTCAAAAAAGCTTCGGTTTCCGAAATGCCGTTTCGGAATAAATCATTTGATATGGTAATTTCTATGGATGTGCTTGGCATATTTAAAAATAGCAAGGATGTACAGAAAACAATCGATGAATGTTGGCGTATCCTTAAACCAAATGGGCATCTAATATTACAATGTGCAGCACTTCCTTGGTTGCATTCCCAACATGATGAGAATATTTCTTTTAAGAAACGATTTTACAAAAGAGAACTTGAAAGTTATTTTGATAACAAAAAATGGGTAATTAAAAAATCAAGCTACAGAACTTTTTTCATGTTTGCTATAGTGGCGATAGTAAAGATATTTAAAAAAGCATATCTAAGTTCAAAGAAGCAAAAATCAACATTTATTATTCCTCCTGGCATTCTAAACTGGATCTTTTTGCAAGCGCAGCTTATTGAGAACGATTTTTTTCAGTATATAAACTTTCCTATTGGTACCTCTATCTTTATCGTTGCTCAAAAGAAGAAGTGATCCTCACGAGATATTGCACAGACCCGCTTCGCCTGAGCTTCAGCGAGGCGAGCTGCAAGAATTCTTCAAATTATTCCTGTCTGACCCCGATTTAATCGGGGCTGACGGCCTAAATTCCGAATATGCATATCCCTTTGGTCTAAAAAATGCATAG
>CAYZZG010000017.1:0-13284 GCA_964482825.1 uncultured Gammaproteobacteria bacterium | reverse complement strand
CACAGGTGAGGTATCATCTGAAATGATTAAAAATGCTGGTACCAGGTACGTTATTATCGGTCATTCGGAAAGAAGGTCATATTTCAGGGAAGATAATAATTGTCTTGCAAGCCCCCGTTTCTTCTGTCCGCTAATAATTACTAAAACGTTTTTTGCGGTTAAAATTTGCTGTGGCCCTAAAGACATTCCGTATTCACGAAATTTTGCACCCTCGTAAGATTTACTTCCCTGTTGAGTATGCGCTTGTCTAAATTCTGGAATCAAGTGCGCCACATGCCATCCAGTTTGCTCGGGCGTTCCTGGCATAACATTTGCATAATTCCCTTTCACGCCAATTGCAAGTATTAGCAGGTCAATTGGCGTTTCAAAATTTTCTATATTTGTTTCTTCGGGTTTTACTACTTGTTGAGAAACAGGAACCGCTTTTGCAAGCGGAGTAAGTAAGTGTTCTCTCGCAAACCGCTCATAACTTGCTTGGTCATAAATGGGAACATATCTAAAAGGAGGTTTATTTCCCTCAAGCATTTCGTCCATAAGTACAAACCTTACTTTGTCCCAATTTTCAAACTCCGATGCATGTTCAACAATCCATTCGTAAATAGGCAGTGGAGTGCTCGATAGAGGCGATGCAACGGAAAAAGAACCTTTTTTTGTATACCGTGCTTGTAATTCTCTCCATAGATTTCCGACTGGTTCGTCTAACGACCGAAAAATTCTTTCCTTCATTCTTGCATTATATAGTTTTCCTAGAATTTTGAGTAGATCAATTACATCGCTATTTTTTTAAAAATTTGTATATTGTAAGTGTACTCGACTTTCGCGGATTGCTTTTTTAATGGCCGCTTTGGACAATTTGGAGCAATCCGAGTTGAGTACAACCAGAGCGGCCACTTAAGTTATAAAAAGTTCTTTCCTCCTTCGCTGAAGCTTCGGAAGGACAAGTAAAATTTTGCGTTTTTTCTCTTCTTTTTCCGGCGGCGGTCTGCAAGTTTCAAAAAAGGCGGATTTGACGCGCTTTCCGCGGAGCACTTCGGCCCCGCTCAGTGTAAAGCGGGCGCGGAAAGCGCTACCTCCCGACCTCTTTCTTCTCTTTACTGGCTGGAATCTCGGTCTAGATCCATTTAGTCGTTATAGTTTCTTTACGTATTTTCGCTCAATCCATCCTTTGTTAGGTTCAATAAGTGTTTGATCGGTAGATTTAAAACCTAGATTCTCAAGTACCGCAATACTTTCGTTATTTTTGTCTTCTAAAAAGGCCACAAATTGATTAACCCGAAGATTTTCTGAAACAATATCCATAAGGCTTTTTACGGCATGACTCACTAATCCCTTACCCCGTTCGTTTGGATCGAGAAAATATCCAAATCCATAATCGTCAAGATTTTTTGCACCCCAAAACCCATCGTCTCGCCAAAGAGATATAAGACCAATAGGATTATTCTCTTTAAGAAGAGTATAACGTATGAGCCCGGGATCTTTCGTGTATCTTCCGATTTCAGTCGCTATGTCTTCCGGAGTATGAAAACGAGAGGCAACGGTAACTTTATTGCGAATGTTTTTATCTAATTCTAGAATTTCCAGTATACGCGCTGCATCTGATTTATCGAGCGGACGAAGTTTTACGCCGTTGCCAACATTTATTTTATTAAGTCTGGAAATCTTATGTAAATTAAGAGGTTTCATTTATTTGCTTTTATTATACTCTTCAAAATATTCTTTCAACATTGTTACCAGAGTTGTTTTTCCTTTGTTTGATTTTAAGTAAAACTCTCTTCGTTTGGCGTCTTTCATATTTTTATAAGCTTCGTAATGAATAATATCGAGGGGAATATATGGCTTTGTGGATTTATTTTCTCCTTTATTGTGAGAAATTAACCTTTGTTTTAAATCTTCGGAGTAACCAATATAAATAAAGTCTTTGGCGGAATTATGAAGGATGTAGATGTAATAGAACTTCATGAGTTATTGCACAGATACCATTCGGTATCTGGCTGCGCTCGGATACCAGTCGGTACCCGGCTGCGGTCCCATTCTCACTTGCCCCTGGCGGAGCAAGGTATCGAACGGTACCTTGCTGCCAGGCTTGGATTCGAACCAAAATAAACGGATCCAAAGTCCGTTGTCCTACCATTAGACGACCCGGCAATGTCCCTCTATTCTAGCAAATTTAACTTTCAACCTCAAACACAAATGCAGGAGAAATTATTGCTGGGGTCTGGAACAAATAGTAAAATTAGTAGTAATAAGTTACTTCTAGTGTTTCAGGACAGAAACCTAAGCCGCAATGTAGATAAAAAGTCGGCTGTGAATGCCAAAAGTATAGATAAATAAGTTTCAAGTCTATCGCCCAACAAAAAGGTAATAATTGCGCCAATAAATGCCACCGCAGCGCTGGCTATATTTACATAAATTACTTTTTTCTTACTACTCTGTCTTATTCTTCTTACTTAAGCTTTTTATGCTTTAAATATGTTTGGGCCAACGTTAGTTCTTCAGCTGGTTAATATAATTTTTGGCTTTATAGAAGGGATTTTAGCCGTTAGAGTATTACTTAGATTTTTTGGGGCTAGTTCTGGCGCGCCATTTGTCAGATGGGTGTATGAAACAAGCGATCCATTATTGACTCCATTTCGCGGCATGTTTCCCAACTCTATCTTAACCGGAGGTTATGTGTTGGAAGTAAATACACTAATCGCTATTCTTATTTATGCAATTGCGGGATATATTTTGGGCGAAATTATTGCCTATGTTCGCTACTTCTCTCTTCGATCTTATAGAAAGGTAGATCACTCATAAAGGATAGATTTGACAATAGATTATCGACAAAAGTTTCCTATTGTGTATAATGACTATATGAAAAGCTCCAAAAATAAATCGGAAGATTATTGGAAAGAAAAGTTGACTCCAGAACAATATCAAGTTTGCCGCTTGAAAGGCACAGAAGCGCCGTTTAGCGGAAAATACTGGAATAATCACCAAACAGGTATGTATGAATGCGTGGTTTGTGGTCAACCATTATTCTCATCAGATGCTAAGTTTGATTCTGGCACTGGCTGGCCAAGCTTTGATGACCCAATCAATAAGAAAAATATTGAACTTTTGGAGGATACCAGTCGCGATATGATGCGAACAGAAGTAGTTTGTAAAAACTGTGGTTCACACTTAGGCCATATGTTTGAAGATGGACCTAAAAAAACCACAGGTATGAGATATTGCATTAATTCGGCAGCGCTTAATTTTAAACCCAAAAAAAGCAATGGATAGTACATTACGTTGTCAAAGCTGTGGTATGCCTCTGGGAGACGGTTTTTTTGGTACAGAAAAAGATGGAGGTCAAACACAAACGTATTGCAAATTTTGCTATCAGGAGGGTGCTTTTGTTCAACCAGACATTCCTATGGAAGTGATGATACAAATGTCGGTTGATAACATGATAAGCGAATTGAATCTGCCAGAGGAAAAAGCCCATAGACTTGCGAATGAAATGATTCCTAAGTTAAAGCGTTGGAAAAAGAGTTGATCTTTCGACCAGCCCAGGGTAAATAATATTTACAATAAGGTTTACTAATAACTTGACAATTGAGGCTAAGTATGTTATAATGCATTTATGTTCGCGCCTAAATTTGATTATACCCCCAAGCTTATTAATGAACTAGCAGCTATTGAACGCCTCTATGGTCAGCTTTTAGGTGAAAAGCTTATTCCTTCCCTGGCGCTTTCTCTTTCTCAGGAAAACAAAATTTTAGCAACTCATCATTCAACCAGCATAGAAGGAAATCCGCTCTCACCTCATGATGTGACTAATATTATCTTGGGCGATCAGATACCAACAACCAAATCGGAGAAAGAAGTTAAAAATTATTTTTCAGTTCTTAATACCATGTTTTTGCTTGCAAAAAAACATGAGTCTATTACAACTGAGCTTACCAAACGTCTTCATCATGAACTTATGAAAGATATTGAGAAGAAAGACTTAGGTCGTTTTAGAAATGGACCAGTGTTTGTTGGACATAAAACACATACAGAGATTGTGGTAAAACACAATCCCCCTTATCACAGCGCAAAAGAAATAGGGCAAGCTCTAGGAGAACTATATGAATGGCTTTTCCAAAAAGATCAATTGCATCCGCTTATAAAGGCAGGAGTGATGCATCATCGGTTTGCCTATATTCATCCATTTTTTGACGGAAACGGCAGACTCGCTCGTATTTTAACAGCATATTACTTACTGCTTAAGCAGTATGAAGTAGTCCGCTATTTTATTTTGGATGACTTTTATGATATTGACAGACAACTGTATTCCGATACGTTGCATATTGCAGATAAAGGTAATCAAACACAGTGGCTTGAATATTTCTTAGAAGGTATTGCTTATTCTTTACAGGCTGCTTTATCTCGTATTTCCAACGCAAAGAAAAAAAACCTTGATGATATGACAGGGGAAAAGCGGGTATTGGTTACTCCTCGAGAAGAAGAAGTACTTCAGATAATTATAGAAAAAAAGGCGATAAAGGCATCGGATATTCAGGAAGCATTCGAGGTAACCCGACAGCAGGCGCACGCATTACTTTCATCTTTGGTAAAAAAGGGTATCTTGCAAAAATTTGGCAAGACAAAAACAAGCTACTACAAGCTTGCAAGCTCTACGTAATCTCCTAGCTTTATATTCATTTTTTTGATGTTTCCAAAAGGAAGTTCGATAACACAGTGATATTTTGGGTTCCAAACGAAAATCCTATTAGGTTTTAGATCTACTTTAAGAGACACAACTTTTTGTTTTTGACTTAAAACAATAACATCAATAGAAAAGCGTAAACCAAATGTGTGTATTCCCCATCGCGTTTGAAGAAGTAGTGGATATGGTCTGGAAGCGCCAATTAAGCCAAAAATTTTTTTTGTAAAGGTGTCAGTTTTTTTTATTTTTATAACCATCATTTTTCCTCTAGCTACAAAAAGAATGAAACAATGGTTGCAACACCGGCAAGAGTCATAATAGAGATTGTTAGCCAGCCGATAAGGGTTATAAAAGGATGGTTTACCCACTGCCCCATTATTTTTTTGCTACTACCAAGAAGTACAATGCAGACAAGAATTATTGGCGCAATCAGTCCGTTTAGTACAGCAGTATAAATAAGCGCTTTAATAGGATCAACACCTATAAAGTTTATAAGCAGGCCAATAAACATAGAAATAATAATAATTCCATAAAATGAAGGTGCTTGTTTGAGATTAAGATAAAGCCCACTGCGCCATTTAAATGCTTCTGATAATGCATAAGATGCACTTCCGGCCAGAATTGGTATTGCTAACATTCCAGTACCAATAATGCCTATTGCAAAGAGCAGGAATGCATTTTCTCCAGCAATGGGACGAAGCGCTTTTGCCGCATCTGCTGCGGTAGTAATATTCGTAATGCCGTTGGCAAAAAGTGTGGCAGCGCAGGCAGCAATAATAAAATACATAACCACATTGGAAATAAACATCCCTGACCATACATCAATGCGCATATTATTTATATCTTCGGCACTATTAGGTGTGTCTCTTCGTACAGCTATGGTTGTTTTTCCTTTTAAGATTTCTTCTTCGACTTCCTGTGAAGTTTGCCAGAAAAAAAGGTATGGGGAAATTGTGGTACCCAAAATAGCGCAGATAAGAAAAATTTGCTCTTTTGAAAAAGTAATGGAAGGCAAGAGTGTGCGGATTGCGAGGGTGCTAAGATCTAGGTTAACACTAAGGGCAGAAAGTATATATGAAAGAAGAATAAGAGCTAGCCACTTTAGGTATTTTGCATATTGTTCATAGCTGGTAAAAATTTGAAGTAAAAGACTGATAATGGTGAAAAACACAATTAACATACCAAAGTCAGCTTTTGGCAAAAGTAATTGTGATGCTTTTGCCATGGCACCAAGGTCAGCGCCAATATTAATAGTGTTTGCTGAAAAAAGTAATATTGTACAAAGGTAGAGTACCCATTTAGGAAAATATATCCTAATAGTACCTGCAAGTCCTCTACCGGTAACAAGGCCTATCCTGGCGCACATTTCTTGAATAATGGCCATGAGGGGAAAAGTGAATCCTGCATGCCACAACAGCCCAAAGCCGTATTGAGCACCTGCCTGGGAGTAGGTAGCAATGCCTGAGGGATCATCATCCGAAGCTCCTGTGGTAAGTCCAGGACCCAAGGTTTTCCAATATTTTTCTGCTCTTTTTATTGGTTCTCTATTAGAGATACTTTCTACAATAAGTTTTGATGTATCGACTGTTTTATCTAAAACTATTGCCGGTGAATCAACAACTCTCTTAAAAAGATTTTCGCGCATATCTTTATATATAGTTAAGCGTAAGTTTTTACCCGTTACATGTCAAGGGGTCAGGTCAGCGTAAAGACAGGATTTACTCCATAAGCGGGCCTTTGTCTTATTACGTATCTTGAATATAAGGATCACAAATTAATTGGTGTGTTGCTGGGTAGCAATAACAGGCGGTTTGAAATGAGGGAGATGTTGGATTACGGGCTAAAACATATCGGTCTTACCCCTCCTAAGTATAAGTAAGCGTTTTATAAAAGTTTTTTTGTTTGTAAGTGTGTTCTTGCTGCTTCTTCTACCCCTTTCTTGGTGGCATCATAGATCGTGGTATGGAGGACAGGTTTTGCTGCAAGACCTGCAATACTTTTTGGCACAGTTGCGTTGGGAACCAGTTGTGTAACTTGCTCTATTGCAGCAAATTCGTCTGTTGGATCAATTCCCGGTGGTAAATTTTCTTCTCCGCCAAAAAGTGCCGCTCGTACGTCTCTGGCGAATTTTGCCCAGTGCGCAGTTGAGGAAATTACCAAAGGATTTCCTCCTGACGCTTCATCAAGATATTCTTGTCCAACAATCTGAGCAACCGACGTGTGGGGATCTATTAAAAGTCCTGTTTCATCCACAATATGTGCAATATTTGCCAGACATTCACTATTGCTTACCCATCCAGCATAGAAATCATTTTGTAGTCTTTCTTTTGTCATTTTGTCAACAACAAATTTTCCTTGTGTTTTTAGTTCATGCATCCATTGGGTTACTCTTTTGGGGTCGTTTGTTATGGCATGAAGCAATCTTTCTATATTGCTGGCAACAAGAATATCCATAGACGGAGAAGGAGTTTTAATCAGTGAGCGATTAGTAATGTCGTATACTCCGGTTTGCAGAAATTCTGTAAGAACACTGTTTTCGTTAGAAGCACAAATAAGTTTTTCAACCGGGAGTCCCATTTCCTTTGCATAAAAAGCGGATAATATATTACCAAAATTACCGGTAGGTACTGCTATATCAATCTGGTCGCCTTGTTTAATAACGCCTTGACGAAGCAGTTCTGCATATGCACTAAAATGATAGGCAATTTGTGGGAGAATTCTTCCCCAATTAATTGAGTTTGCTGAAGAGAGAATTATATTTGAAGCTTTAAGTTCATCGTTGAATGCGTTATCGCCAAACGTAGCCTTTACTGCAGCTTGCACTGCGTCAAAAGCACCTCGAGCCGGATGAACAGCAACATTATCTCCTTCCTGCGTTACCATCTGTAATTCCTGCAGTCTAGATACACGTTCGTGCGGAAAGAATACCATGATTGAACAATTCGGCATATCTTTGTATCCCTCTTCTGCTGCTTTGCCTGTATCGCCCGAGGTAGCAGTTAAGATAAGGTAGTATAGAGGATGTTTTCCTAGTGATTTACGGCTAATATTTAGTTGCATTACTGAATGTGCAAACAATATTGGCATTTGTTGAAGAGCCATATCTTTGAATGCTCCGCTAGGTCCATGCCAGAGCTCTTGCATCCACATTCCAGATTTCACCTTTCTTACTGGGGCAATATCGCGATGGTCAAAATTACTACCGTAAGCTCTTATTGTAGATTCCTCTATTATGGCGGGGTCTAGGTCAGAATGAAATCTATTGATGATGTATTGGACACGCTGAGCGTAAGAAAGTAAACTAAGAAAAGATATATCGCCTGCGGAAAATCTAGGCATTATTTCTGGTACTAATAGCCCTCCGTCTGGAGCGGTACTAGCGAGGATAGCTTGAGTTAACTGATACCTCTCGGGACATCCTCGCGTACTACGATATTCTATTGTTGGCGACATAAAAAAGGATTATAGCAGGAAAAGGTTTATAATTAAAGCTAAACACGATTTTGAGGATGTATGTCGGGGAGAGAGGACTTGAACCTCCGACCTCACGGTCCCAAACCGCGCGCTCTAGCCAACTGAGCTACTCCCCGTTCTACTCTGCAGAACTTAAACTTTTATAATGTTGTGAAATCAAGCTTCTAAATCTATAACCGAAACCTGATTTCAAAAATTGCTCTCTCTTCTCTACACAGAGTTTGCAATAAAAATGTTCGAAATAGATTATTTTCCACGGTCTATCTGTTTTAGTGTACTGAGATAAACCTTTATTATGTTCTTTTAATCTAAGTTCTAACTTTTTTATGGTTAATTCAATATACGTCTTTGTTGGATTGCTCAAACTTTTTAGCAAATATACTGAATACATTCTGAGTCTACAAAACAGAAATCTGCTTTGCAGATGTGCCGCGGGAGAGAGTCGAACTCTCACGCCCTTTTAGGACAAGGGCTCTTAAGGCCCTCGTGTCTGCCATTCCACCACCGCGGCGTATAGTAGATTCTACAATATTAAGAGGTCTTGTTCAAGAAGACTACTCTGTGAGTAGTTTGTATCCCCCATCTGGTTTTATTTGCCAGATGCGTTGGTTTTTTGGTAAAGAAGTAATTATTTCAGAAGGTTGGTAGAAAATTTTTCCAACGTAGAATGGAATTTTGCCGCTTGGCGAATAAGCATACACTGGGACAAGTTTATCACTTTGTTGTACGTAATACTTTGCTTCAAGAAAATTTAGAATGTCTTTAGGAACAATAATATCCCCAGGTTGCGCTTTGGAGATAATTTGATTGACGCCCCAATTAAGCGCAGGTTTGGTCGTGGCGCCAACTATTTGTTCGCTCGATTGAACAAGTAGCGCAGCATAAATAGCAATTACTGCCACAAGTACTGTTTGTAATCTTTTGTTGTAAATAAAAAGTTGATAAAGAGAATACCCTGCTAAAATAATAAGAACTGGATTGGTGGCTATAAGATATCGTTCGTGGTAAATGGGCGAAAATAATGCTGAAATAGTATAAGTAATTAAAAGAGGCACGCTTAGCACAAAAACAAGAAGCGAAATTCCGTAATGATCATTTTTTCTTTCATTCCATACCCAATAAGAAAATGCAAAAAATAAAACAATCAGGGATACAAAAAACAATAAGCTTTGAGTTTCAAATCCCAGGTCTCCACGCGTATATACCTCTAGAGAACGCAAAAAAATAGTGCTGGTGGCTTGTTCTATCCAAAATCCGCCGGCAACTTTTATCCATTGCGACCAAATCACACTCCCCCACATAAGTATGGCAAGAATTGGAGCGAAAAAAATCTCCACTGTTTTTTCAAAGGGGAATTTATGCTGTCTGTTAATAAATATCCACCATAAAGCACAGGCAACTGTGGTAAAAACTGCAAAATTATGAGTAAGAATGGCAATGCCCAATATGATTCCTCCTGCAATATGTTTTTTAGAGATTAAAAAATAAATAGCTAGCATGCTTAAAAACACCAGCATGCTATAGGGTCTGGCTTCAAATGCATATTGCAAAAGAAACGGATTTAATAATACTGCTCCGGCAACAATAATTTGAGCAGTAAGAGAGGATATAAGTTTTCGAGCAATAAAAAAAACAATAACCACTGTAGCCAGATGAAATACAAAAGACAGTGATCTTAATACAACTTCGTTATTGCCAAAAAGCAGCATCCAGTAATGAAGGACAAAATAATAAAGAGGAGGCGAAACATCCTGCATGGTTAAGCGGACAATATCAACTAAGCTATTTTGCGAAAGCAGCGCCGAAAACGCCTCGTCTCGCCAGAGGGATTGATTGAGAATTGGCAGCATATGATCGAAGTGTAACGCCATTCGTGTTGTCTGTCAAATAAAACTTGCCTTGAGGATGCTTTTCAATTTTGATATACTGAGTGTCTTGCGGGTGTAGTTCAATGGTAGAACACAACTTTTCCAAAGTTGATACGAGAGTTCGATTCTCTTCACCCGCTCTTTAAGCTTTCACTAAGCTCGAAATGTATAGAAATAGAAAGAGGTGGCGAAGCTGTTCCACCTCTAAGGTGGAATAGGTGGAGTTCGCTGTCACTGTCTGTGCGATCTTTTAAGAAGAATATAGAGTACCGAGATAAACGGCGCTGAAAGAAGTGCTCCTAAAATTCCTGCCAATTTTCCTCCAAGTATTACGCCAAGAATAACCACAACCGGATGAAGACCTACTGCTTTTTCCATAATTTTTGGCACCAGCAGATTATTTTCTAATTGCTGTATTACTAAAAAGGCGACCGCCACAACCAAGGCGGTGGTTGGCGAAATGGAAAATCCAATAATAATTGCCGGAACTGCCGAAAGAATTGGTCCAATGGTTGGGATAATTTCCAACATGCCAGCTATAACTGCCAATGGTAATGCGTAGGGCAAACCAATAGCAGTAAGCGCTAACCAAGTAAAAAATCCAACAAAAAGCGACAGCGTTAGTTGTCCGCGAAACCACGCACCTAATGTAGTTTCTACTTCTCTTACCACATCTCTTACCTTTGCTTGTATTGTTTTAGGAAAGAGCATGGGAAGTTTCTCAATAATGTTGTCATGATCTAAAAGCAGATAAAAGCTAATAACCAGTATGGTGATAAGCGATAAAAAGCCGCCAAATATTCCGCTGGTTAGAGCAAATGCATTTTTTCCAATAGCTTCTGCTTGTGAGCCGGCAAAATCCCGTATTTTGGTCGCGTCTAAATTAAAATGAAGAACTCTGGCAGTCTGGTCAATATAACGGGGAAAGTTATCCAGTAATGCCTGAAGTTGTTCTATAAAAAACGGAACTAAAGGGGCAATAAGCAAAGTGAGAAAAGAGATAATTACAATGTAAAGAAGAGCGATTGCCACAATTTTAGGCACTCTGTATTTTTTAAGAAATCGTACTGCAGGAGCAAGTGTAGAAGTAATAATTATACAAATAAACAAAAGGAGTAAAACATCTTTTATTTCCAGCAAAAACATGCCAACTGCCACTACTAGCAAAGCAGCTATAAACTGGTTTTTTAATAGATAAGATCGAATGTCCACCTTGTAATTATACCATGAATAAAGTTAAGTTGATTTTTTATGCTTGTCTAGCTACAATAGTAGTTACTTGCGGGTGTAGCTTAACGGATAAAGCAACTCCCTTCTAAGGAGTAGACTACAGGTTCGATTCCTGTCACCCGCGCAACATAAACCTTTGTTTTACCAACAATTAAACGTTTTATAAATAAACTATGCCATATAAAGATCCTTTGCAACAAAAATCATATCAACACCTTTGGTATCTACGAAATAAAACAAAACAAATTGCACGAGTGCGATTAAACGAAAAGAAGACAACCATGGAGGTACAACAAAAACTAAAGGAATACCTTTTAACACATACTTGTATAGATTGTGGAGAATCTGATTGGGTTGTTTTAGAATTTGATCATTGTAGAGGAAAGAAAAAACTAGCGATTGCATCGATGATTCATAGAAATTACTCATGGAAGATAATTATGAAGGAGATTAAGAAATGTGATGTGCGATGTGCAAATTGTCACAGGAAAAAAACTGCAAAACAAAGAAATCACTATAGATATTCTAGCATGTTGGTCAATTCGGTATAGTTTATCTTTACTTTTCTATTACTTTTTCTTTACGATGTAAGTTTATTTATTCATCTAATCTAATTAAGATATGTTTCCTATTTCGGATTCTATTCCTGCCCGCCGCTTTCCAATTTTTAATCTTGTCTTAATTGCCGCAACAGCCTTTGTATTTATTCAACAAATTATCACTCCAGACCCAGAAAGCTTTATTTTACAGTACGCCCTAATTCCGGCGACAGTTGACTTTAATAATACCGTAACGCTCTACCCATTTATTTCCGCCATTTTTCTACATGGAGGCTTGTTGCACATAGTTTCCAATATGTGGTTTTTGTGGGTGTTTGGCGACAATATCGAGGGTCATCTGGGATGGTTTTTCTTTCTGGTTCTTTATTTTGCCGCTGGTATTATTGGTAACTTTACCCAGTATTTTCTGATGCCAGCTTCTACCATACCCATGCTTGGAGCATCGGGCGCAGTTGCCGGAGTTTTGGGCGCATATTATGTGCTCTTTCCCCACTCGAAAATTAAAACACTGGTGCCGTTTTTTGGTTTTCTAACCTTTGTTAACATCAGCGCGCCGTTTATGCTTGGGTATTGGTTTATCTTACAATTATTCTCCGGCGCTGTTTCGCTCCCCTTCTCGGGAGAAACAGGCGGAGTCGCCTTCTTTGCGCATGTGGGGGGATTCGTTGCAGGTTTTGTTATCGCGCAGTTGTTTAAGAAAGAACAAAAGGAAGAGTGGTGGCGGTAAGTAGAAAGTAAGCTATTTGCCTTTGTAGAGACCGGACTTGAAACGACGAGTTGTTGGATCTTCATAAAGATTCTCGTTACTTATCATTCTAAACCCAAGTTCATCAAGCCGTGTCGGTTTATCTCCAAAATAAACATCAAAAGCTTGGGTTTGTTGTGTATGGGTAACGTAAAAATGCACTTCTTGTCCTTCTTTATACATTAAATCTTCTGCATATCGGGTCATAAGCCTATTCATGTATTGATATAAGGTCATGCCTTCGGGTATGTTCCACATGTTTTGATTTAAACCAGGCTGGTTGCAGACTTGATCAATTCTTTCGTCCCAAGGAACTGAGCCATTATTTTCAACACCGATTAATTTATTGAGTTCTTCATCTGGCATATCATCTCGATAATTAACGCAATCGAAATTTATATTAGGCTGTGCGACTGTTCTCATTGCGGCGGCAAGAAGTATTGCTACTTCCGCAGAGCGATTATTGCTTGCCGTATGCACACGACCCTGCTTGCTGCCTATTTTTTGCAAAATAAGCGCCATGGCAACTGCCATACCTGCTGATTCTGCGATTGATGCGGCAGTTAGAAAATCCTCAAGGTTTCGTGGAAGCTTCATTTGGTCCAGCTTATTGGTAGTATCTGATTGCTGTGCTCCATGTCGCATTTTTACGCTGCGCCCGCCTTTTCCGCTTAAAAACTCTGTTGTTGCTTCTACGTTTTCTTCGGAATAGACCCGCAAGCTATCTTGCGG
>CAYZZG010000016.1:0-14886 GCA_964482825.1 uncultured Gammaproteobacteria bacterium | reverse complement strand
TTTTGATAATTTAGCAGTCATTGATGTTTAGCGCTAAAACGACGGGAAGGGTTGATAAAGCACAAACCACCATCGAACTGACCGTCGCTCTTGTCTACGAAACCCGCTAACTATCTTACTGCTTTTATTCGTGCCCTCTTGAATTCATGGAAAGGTCTACCAGCTACTGTTACCGATAAACCAAATCGCTCAAAGGTATCTCCGGCATGAAGCGTTCTATTTGCTATACGATCATTTATTTTACCAACAACAATATCCATTTCAGCAAGTGGCATGCTCCGGGATACCATTCTTCTCCCAATACCAGTCTATTTTCTCCACTTATTGCCACCACCCGTGAACCAATCTCTCTTTGGCAACGAGGCATACCTTTGATTTCTTCAACGCCGATATCAATAGGGAGATTCCCTGTCCTTGAAACCGCAGTAATAAACTCCTCCATGGGATTTCTGCGACGGAATCGTTCTCTCAATTTTTCAACAATTGACATAAAGAAAATTATACTATAAAAATCAATATATCTACCTTATCATCACAGAAATATCACAAATTGCGCAATTGCTAAAATTGTGATACTTTTAATCCAGCAAAGTGAATTATGCAGTATCTACCTACGAGGTGTTAGCTTCGTCACCTCGCAGGTCAGAGACTAAACTATTCGTCAAAAGCTAAGTCGCTGATAATCGGATCAACTTTTAATTGTATACTACAAGCGACAAACGCTTTATAATCTTCGGCTGGATTCTTCTTAGAAAAGTAATTAAGGATAAATTCCGAAGTAGCAATTTCATCATTCCTACCAAATATGTATAAAGGCAGCGACGACCATTTGTACAATAAAAGCTTTTCAAACAAATCTTTACCTTGATTATAAAGTAGATCAACAGGATTTAAGTGTATATAGCGTGAAAGATGGATGGAATATTCATCTTTATCTACTTTCTTTGCTTTAAATCGTCCTTGGAATATAGAGCCAACTAATTCGTATTTCACATTAAAATAACGAGTATGACTATTACACAGATCAGACATAAAACTACTAATTGCATTAGAAGATCGTTGTTGTATAAGAAAATGAAAATGGTTGGGCATCAAGCAGTAAGCATGAATCGTTAAAGGATATTTCTTTTTATATTCGAGAACCTTCTCCAAGAATCTATCGTAATCTCTGTTATAAAGAAAAATTTGTTGTCTCCTATTTCCACGATTATAGACGTGATAAAAACCTCCATCTTCGAAAAATCTTGGCGGTGTGGCCATATATCAAGTATCGACCTACGAGGTGTCAAAGTCAACACCTCGTAGGTCTGTTAGTTAAGTCTTGAACCTTTACTGAAGTAAAACAACTCATTAGAAGTAACTCTTAGATGATGTTTGGAATGATGTGCTATAATCCCGTCCATGACAGCTGAAACAGGAAATAGAAGATTAAGGTTACCTAGACAGACTATCCTGAAAGTTTTTGCAGCAGGAGCAATAGGCGCAACTGTAGAAGCAGTTGTGCCTGGAGGATTGGTAAGAAGAATTACCGGTGTGGTCCCGCGAGACGCACCTGAAGCAAAAACTCATTCTCCTATTTCCGAAGAAGAGTTATCAAACCTAATTCTTAATATAAATCAAAAACGTATAGAAAAAGGTCAACGAGAATTAAAAGTAAATGAGGCGCTTGCTTTAATAGCGGACAGCACAGCTAAAGCCCTCGCAGAAATCGATCCTGTTGCTAAAAATCGTAGGTATTTTGCTCCTCAGATCGCTAAATCAATTTCACAAGGTGCTATAGAACTTTTGAGTGGTTATGCCGCTGCTTTTGAGGCTGTAACTGGAGAGCGGAATTCTCAAACATCCCAATTTTCAGTACTTGAAGTCGATGTTTTTTCTGCCATCACTGCCAGAGGAACAAATGGAAAAAAATATGCTTTAATCGAAGATTACAAATTGAAAAATCCATCAACAAGAAACGACGTGAATAATTTGGATAGACTTATTGAATCTACTACGGTTACAGATATAGGTGTTGGAGGAGCTATTGATCATTTAGGAAAT
This sequence comes from uncultured Gammaproteobacteria bacterium, assembly GCA_964482825.1. Taxonomy (GTDB): domain Bacteria; phylum Patescibacteriota; class Microgenomatia; order Levybacterales; family UBA12049; genus CAYZZG01. The sequence continues at coordinate 12,843 of CAYZZG010000016.1, read as the reverse complement.
CGTATCTCTGTAATCGTAGTTGCTAGGATTGAATAAACTTAAACAATGTAGGTCGGAAGCGACGGAGGCAAATTATTCTTTATTTCCGCTGTGAAAGGCGTCGTGGACTTCGCGCAGCTGGCGATTGGTTACATGGGTATAAATTTGGGTGGTAGCAATGTTTTTGTGTCCCAGCATTTCTTGGACACTGCGAATATCTGCGCCATTGGTTAAAAGATCAGTAGCGAAAGAATGACGGAGCGTATGAACAGTTGCATCAACAGGCAACCGCGCTGCGCGGACATATTTTTTTACCGCCCGCTCAACACTTCTCACAGTCAGTCTCATCTTCTCTCCATTTTCTTCTTCAATTACTTTACCGGAGTAACGGATAAACAACGGTTTAAACTTGTCTTTGCGAATTGCCAGATATCGGGCAATCCACTCCGAAGCTCTATCAGAAACGAAGACGACCCGCGCCCGGCCGCCTTTTCCAATCACCCCAAACTCTTTCCGCTCTAAATTAAGCATATCGCGATTCAGTTTTACTAATTCTGAAACACGAAGGCCTGTTGAAAAGAGAAGTTCCAACATCGCCCGATCGCGCATGCCTTCATCTTTACTCGTATCAATTGAGGTAACAAGACGGTCAATCTGATCACGTTCCAAAAATTTGAGTGATCGGCTTTCGGTTTTTGGTAAATCAATTTTTGACGGCTCAAGAGTTTTGTAATCATTTTTGATTAAGAAGCGGAGGAATGAACGTAGCGCAATCACATAGTAGTTTTGCGTTACCCGTTTAAGCGTTAATCCTTTATCATCAGCTCTATTCGCCAAATAAATTCTATATTTTCGTATTGTCCCTAAATCCAAGTCCTCGATTCCTTTCCCTGGAAGGGAAGAGACCAACCAATTATGAAACGTTTTGAGGTAGTGCCGATAGTCGCGGATGGTAAGTTTGGAACAATTCTTTTCAATCTCCAGATATTCCAAAAACTCATCAATAAGCTGTGACAGAGAAGTGGTCATAAAAAAATTCTACGACGTGGAAGAGAACTTTGCAAGATTGAAAAAAATCTTCGGAGTGGTACAATACGCGTATGACCAAGTTTTTGCTGGATAGCGGTGATCCCGAAGAATATAAAACAATAACCAGACTAGCGAAACTTTATGGCAGTGAAATTTGGGGCGCCACCACCAATCCTTCTTTAATTGCCAAAAAACTTTCTGGAAGAAAAATATCGCCAGAAGAAGCGTTTAACTTTCAAAGAGGAATAGTTTTAGAAATTCTGGAGATTGTTCCCGGCGCAGTTTCTGCAGAAGTGTATGCCGACGAAACCACAAAAGCCAAGGACATGATTGCTCAAGGAAGAGAAATCTCAACATGGGACCAACGGATTTATGTAAAACTTCCAACTACCATAGAAGGGTTTAATGCTCGAACTGCTCTTCGGAAAGAAAACATTCCTATCAACAATACCTTGGTATTTTCGCAAGAGCAATCTTTTGCTATTTGTCTGCACGAAAAAATAATGCAAAAACAATTAGGCGCAAAAAATCGCATGTGGCCAACGTTTATCTCACCATTTGTTGGAAGACTTGATGACATAGGTCTTGACGGCATGAGCTTTGTCGAACACGCAATGAAAACCAAACAAGTCTACGGATATGATAACTGGATGCTGGAAGCGTCAATTCGAAGGCCAGAACACATTAAACGCGGCATTATAGCAAAAACAGAAATTATGACCGTTCCAGGCAAGGCTTTTGAGCAGTGGTATTCACTTACCAATGAAAAGCGCGAACAATTAAACCCCACAGATTATGCAAAAGAGCTAGCACCGATACCGTACTGGCAACCTTCTGATGATCTGCTTAAAATTGATACCATTGATGGCTTCATGGAAGTCATCACCACTGATAAACTAAATATCAAACACGATTTAACCGACAAAGGCCTTGTCCGTTTTGCAGAAGATTGGAAAGCAATTATTCTCTAAAAACTTGACTTTTAATATCCTATAGTGTATAATTTGGGCTGTTATGATTGGTCCAATTGAGAGAAGAAATATTTTATTTAATCAAGGACAGGCTCTTACCGAGGGATTACCACGTAAATTGCCCATAAAAGATATTATTCATAAAGCAACGCAAAACCCTTATTTCGCAACTTTAATTTTAACTGGTCTTACGGCACTGGCTATCAAAGGAACTGAAGTGTTTGTAGATTATATTCGCGAACCACTCTCAAAAACTCCGCCTCCACCCGGTGCGGCACTAGCCAAAGAATCTTTACCAACAGAACACGTTATAATAGAATATAATCAGGGATTACCATCTAATCCCGAAAGCGCACTTTCTCCGCTTGCACAAAGAATTTTGAAAGACAAAAAACTTCAGCAATTTGTTAATGACTTACCAGAAGGAATATCGGTAGCGTTTAGAACTATGAAAAGGGGTGCAATAGTAGCATCTGAAGATGGAATTTATTTCCGCCATTTACCCTCTGAATCGGTAGATCAAGCTCCACCTTACAGTAGAGGTCATCAAGAACAATTCAACTACGTCGGCGAAATAGACATTGAACAAAAATCTGAAGATGGCACCATACATTCTGAAAGATGGGCAATATTATTAGATGGAGATTATACCAAACCTCTGGCCTATGCTAATATTGGCTCAGAAATTAAAGACGCAGACGGAAAATTAATTCCTACATCTATAAAGATTAACCTCTCAACTTTTGGACCAGAGAGCGACGATCCACTTCATATGCTCCGTTCAAAAATTGATGGGAGAGGAAGGTAAGAGACTCCTCCATGTGATTGTTTTTCAAGGGAAGCGGGGAAACACAAAATTTTAGCTTCAATTTATTCATAAAAATCTCTTTAATAAAACTTAAAGTCCTATAGTAGGGGATATCAACAATAAACCTTTTAAAAGAGAAATTTGATCGAGTAACACCTAAGCCGCTAAAGGAGCATGAATTGTTAATTGTTAACTGTTAACTGTCAATTGTTAAAAAACCCTCCCCTCAGAGGCGCTGAATACGGTACGTCGTAAAAGTATTATTGTGCGACATTAGCAATATAGCTTCCCTTGGATACCTTGCGTCGTTTTTTACTGACAGGACATATTAGACAATTTATAATACAGAGGGAGAACGTTGCTCCTCCAGCCTCGGATCAGACCGCGTGTAATGCGCTAGGACACGTTTTTTTATTTTAGATGATGAATATTATGTCCAAAAACCAAGGAGCTCTCTCCCCAAGAACTAAGCAGTGAGCAAATTGGACTGATAAATCAATCTAATCGTAATATTTTAGCCTTAAAATGCAAAATTGAATGTACATGTTATATAGGAAATCATCTTAGTTTAGTCTCCAAATCAATCTAAATATTATATTTTAGCCTTAAGAAATGATAGCTTAGAAAGAGGCGTTCGTGTTTTTTTCGACGCCGCAATTTTATTTGCTATTGTAAGAGAGCGGTACATCCTATTACTCCGAAGGAAGATTTGATTTCTAATCAAGGAGTTTGCTTACTTTTGCGTATTTCTTATTACACGCCTATTCCCGAAGGATGTGCATGACTAGCCCGTAACCCGTGAAAATTCATCCTAAAAACCGTGAAAATAATCAACTTATCCACATTTTGAAGCTAAATATGTCCTATAATATTATAGGTCTATGTATCAAACTATATCAGTTCGTCGTTCTGCATTGCAAACTCCTCACTGTAAACAACTATTTCTCAAAAAGCCACTACTCCTCTCTTCCCCGCCATAAAGAATTTATTTTTGTTAACTGTTAATTGTGAATTGCCTGCGCTGAGCGAAGTCGAAGTGTTAATTGTTGACTCTAGCGCCATGAGGTAAACAGAAGTAAAATTAAAAGCACAATAACCGCTACCCAAATATATTCCCAAAGTACTCCTCTGAAAAGGCGTTTTTCAAACCAGACCTGTGTAAGACCTGTTAATGTGTAAAAAAATCCGGTTAAAAATAGCGCAATAACCGTTGCTGTTGTTGGCCAAAATGATAAAAATAGCGCGACTTCAAACAAGCACAGTGTTAGGCCAAATGACCACAAAAGATGAGGCTTAACCGACGGTTCAAGTGTTACTGTCCATAACGAATGCAAAACAAGTAAGAAAGAATACGGAATTACTAACAGCGCCGTAATAAAAGGATTGATATGGAGTGAAAAAACTGTGGTGGACAGAAAGAAATAAGATAAAATGGTCATGACAAAAGATACAGTTCTGGCGCTTGAAAAAAGCGCAATAGTGCGAGCGGACGCAATAGTAAAAATATTCTGGCTTAAAAAAAGTGAATAGAGTCCAAAAGCATAAGACGTTGTCATAAGAAACCTTGTTAAAAGCCTGGCCGGAATAAGAAAATAAAATAATCCGCACGCAAGACTAAAAAGAAACGGCAAGATAAACTGATGCCAGGTAAAGTTGTCTTTTATATCCCTGTAATTTGACCACAACAGTAAAATATTGGTAAGCACCGATATGCCTAGTACCACAAAGATACCTGCCTTCCCCAGCATGTATTCCGAAAAAAATAAACCAAGGGACAAAATAATAACCGCCGCTACAAAACGATGCCTTTTACTGGCAGCAAATATGGAAGTAAACGTTTGTAGTCTAGAGATAAAAACCTTTGGTTGTAACCGGCGGCGCGTCGTGCGAGAGTAAAATTGTTTTCTCTGTTTCATACAAGACTATCCGGTACGTCCACGTTGCTATAGACTTTTTGCACATCATCTAATTCCTCAAGTTTTTCAAGAAGTGATATTACTTTAGCTACCTGCTCTTTATCGGTTAGCGTTATGGTGGAAAGTGGCTTTCGGGTTAACTCGAATCCTTCTATAATCAAGTCTTCTGCAACAAGGGCATTTTTAACAGCGAAAAGTTGCTCTGGATTTGTATAAACCAATGCAACATCTCCTGCTTCTTCTATGTCACTTGCGCCTGCGTCCGCAGCGGTAAGAAAAATATCATCAATTGATTTACCTGAAATCCTAACCGTAATAAGACCAATTTTCTGAAATTGATAGGATACCGACCCTACACTTCCCATGTTTCCTCCCCCTTTTTCAAAAACACTCCGCACATCACTATTAGTGCGCAATTTATTATCGGTTGCCGCATCAACCATAATAGCAACACCAAAGGGACCAAATCCTTCATAAGTTACTTCCTCTAGTGACTCTCCTCCCGACTTTCCTGTTGCCCGCGCTATAGCCCGCTCGATATTTTCTTTGGGCATGTTAACTTCCCTTGCCTTTTCGATCGCAAGGCGCAAACGGAAGTTTTGCTCAGGGTCGGTAACCCCTCCTCCATTCCTAACTGCGATGGTGATTGCATTTGCTATTTTGGTAAATGTTTGTCCCCTTTTTTTGTCGGCAACGCCTTTCTGCCGCTTTATCTGCGCCCATTTTGAATGACCACTCATAGTAGCGTTTAGCGTCTAGATAATAGCGTATAGTTATAAAAAAACTAAACGCTAGGCGCTAACTAACTAGACGCTATTATAGCGTTTCCATATTGACTTTTGCAACAAATCGTAGTATATTTTTTGGTTATTAAACCTTTCATGACTCCGCTTAAAAGTCAAGCCATACAAACTGCTCTAAGTGGCGACTGGCAAACCGCAATTACCCTTAACCGGCAACTCCTTAAGGAAAGCCCCGACGACATAGAAACACTTAATAGGCTTGCTTTTGCGTTTACGGTACTTGGGAAAGTAAAAGATGCAAAGTCTCTCTACCAAAAAGTACTCTTGCTTGATAGTCAAAATCCAATTGCCTTAAAAAGCCTAAAGCGTTTAACCAGTTCTCCAAAAAACGGATTTCAGATCCACCAGCTCGTAACCGATCTTGACACAATATTTTTAGAAGAAACGGGAAAAACAAAGGTAGTTGAACTGATTAATGTAGCAGAACCCAGAATTGTTACAAACCTTATGACCGGAGAGCTTTTGTCGCTTCAAATAAAGCGGCTTAAGATATTTGTGCTTGATGAAAAAAAGCGTTATATTGGCATGCTTCCCGAGGACATTGGTAGAAGACTTATTAAGTTTATTAAAGGGGGCAATTTTTACCAAGCATATGTAAAAGCAATAGAACAAAGAAAAATAATGATCTTTTTAAAAGAAACAAAACGTGCTGCCCGATTTAAAAATCAACCATCGTTTATTTCCACAGATAAAACAAAACCTTTAAACAGCAAACACTATCGTGTATCTTCCCGCGAAACAGAAAATTATGTCTCCGAGGACGAAGAAGAATCGTGAGTTTTAGCTGCATGTTCATGATGAAATACTACTCTTCCAGTTTCTAATTTTTTTTGTACTCCTTTTATTGCATTTGTATCTTTTTTAAAATCACGAAGCGACCACAACGCCCACAGAAAGGAGATAATCGCTAGGATGATGACTATCTGAATGAACAAACACGAATTTCAAATTTCCAATATCAAATTTCAAATGTCAAATAAAAAACTTATTGGAAATTGGATATTTGAAATTGGTAATTATTTGAAATTTACTTATTTTCTTAGAACGCTGTCGCGTTCTCGCTGTCCTTTCCTATCGTCACTATTATATCCGCAAGTCCCGGGTTTTGCATAGGAGTGCTTACTATGCCGATTATTTTTTCCAAACGAATAACCGTATAAGATTTTTCTCCAAAGTATTGAATGGAACTTTTGGCTGCCTCTTTTTCGGCAGTTACTACCGAAATAACATTACCGCCCATATTCCCCACCAGTCGCGCAAATCGATTCCCAAGTCCGCTGACGCTAGTAGCATTTACAATCTGAATACTTATCTTTTCAAGTGCTATGGTTTCATCGGTAAATAGCTCTGCTGAAAGCTTATCTAGTGCTATATCTGTTAAAGGCCTAAAGTCTTTACTCGCCAGAGACAATGACTTTTCTGTATATGCATGTTTTGGCAGCGCTTGGGAAAACCACCAAAGCCTGGCCAAATCAATAATAGTAAGATTAGTTGTTATTGATGTATATCGTAAAAGAAACACTTTTAGTGTATCAGGAAGATTTTTTTGTACGGAATACTGTGATGCTACTTTTCCATCAACGGGTATTTCCATTATTTTCTCTATATTGGATGAATTTTCTATCCCATTAATATGCAAAACCGAAACAGATTCTTCTTTTGGAGCAAAGGAAATAACTGTATTTGATTTATTATCCGAAGAAACCACTATTGTAAAACGATGTTCTCCATCAAACGTGCTGTTTTTAATAATAATTAGAAGCTTTGACAAAAGAGAGAAAAAAATAAGCCCCCCAACAAGAAGACAAAAGAGTATTGCCAATCGTATACTACGGCCGGAATGTGGTTTTTTTTTCTTTCGTTTTGTCATTCCTTTTTCTTTTTTTGTATTAATTCGGGCAGCGTAAACACCGGGGCACTTGAGTATCCGCTACTCTTTCCTTCTTTGCCTTTCTTCTTCTTTTTTTTCTCACCTTTATAAAAACCACCAAAAGCCATACACTCACCTCCATGAAAATTCTAAATTCCAATATCTAAATACTAAATAAATCACAATAATTAATGTTCAAAACTACTTTGATTTTTCTAAAATAGCACCAAATATTTTTCTTAATTCCGTAGCTTCGTTAATCATCCTTTTTCTTACTTGTTCTTGCTCATTAATATTACCAGTTTCAATTAAATTTAACCAATACTCTGTTTCTTTTGCTTCTTTTCTACAAATCATAATTCGCATGATAAAATCTTTCTTACTTAGGGCCTCGTTTGCTTCGATGTAATTAGCACCAGTCGAACCCGAAGATCGAATTGCTTGTTTTCCATCTTCTATATTTGCTATCGTTTTTGGTAACTGTTTTACAAGACCTCGAACATCTTTAGCAAACCGCGCGGTTCTTTCTTCTAAATCATACTGTTTATGATTTCGTATTTTGATCATTTGCTATTATTTAGAATTTAGGGTTTAGTATTTAGGATTTATTATTCAATACTACCAATTTCAAATATTATAAATCAATACTAGTGGTGATTATGGGGTGAAGATTTTAACTGCTATTAATTAACGTCAACATTAAGGGTGAATGTTTCCAAAACTTTCTCAAATACCTTTTGTTTTTCTCCCATAACAGAAGAGTGTGCAGTAAACATCAGTTCCCAGAATCTGTTGTTGGCAGCAAACCCAATAGATCTGGTTGAATAAACACCTTTTGACTTATCATCAGCAGGAATTTTATCTATTTCAACCCTAAATGCTTCTTTGCCCTTAAACCGTATACGCGAGGTACGCACTAATGTATCTTTATACGCAGAATCGTTAGAAAGTCTAGTAACGCCTCTCTGAAATTCACGTATATAATTTTCGAAAGACCCATTGGCTGGAAAGTTTTTTATCGATATGTATGTCGGTATTCCATTGGTGGCTTCTCCATTAAATTGATGTTCATATTGATCGTTAGGGAGCCTTAAGGGCGAGTGTTTGTAATCAGAAGGGACTTTAACTGTATAGCCTTCTAATTGGTATTGAGTAAACGGTGTGGCATCGGGAAGTAACGAACAAGCAGCCATAAAACCTGCTGTTACTTCCAATGTTCCCGCAACAAACTGCCGCCTGGTTGATCGCGGTATGTGTGCTTCAAATCGACTCCGACTCATAACAAAAATAATTTATAAGCTATTCGTAGCATAATCATGCTACCTTGTCAACTACAAAAATAACGTATTTACTCTTCTGATATGGAGTTTATTGTTCGAACGTAGTTCTGCATTGCATGAACGCAGTCGAGAACTTCTCGATTCTCCGCCAGCCATGTACCAGACGGTACGTGGCCAGCTGACGGATCACTCGAAGAATATCCATTGCATTACTGTGAGTTCATTCAAATTGAGGTGCAAAATAGTGTAAAGAATCGCTATTGACACTCACTTCAAAATGTGGTTCGATGGATATACCATGTTATGGACAACACTATACCTGAGTCTTATGGGACAACTTCACCCCAACCACCCTTACCTCCCCCGCCTTCTTTACCGGTGGAGAGCACTCAACCAACTAGTAATGTTGGGCCAAATAACGATATGACCAACCACCACAGAAAGAAAAAACAAACCGCGGGAATACTTTTTTTTCTTACTATCGCAATCATTGTGGGAATTGTTTTTTACCCACGGCTGGCCAAACAAATACCGTTTCTTAAAAAAACCGTCCAAACGCCGTCCGAGCGGATTTCCGAGAAAAAAGAGCCGACTGCCGCGGTGATGAAAGTAGGAGAGGAACTGATTTACCAGCAAGATTTTGATTTTGAAAAATCCCAGTATCCGCCGGTCCAAGGAGTTGACATAAATAAACTGCTGGTTGACAAAATTATTACTGATTCTATTATTTTGCAGGCAGCCAAAGCAGACGGAGTAATCACGCTGGATAATTCGGTTTTCAATTCCAAAAACAAGAACTACCTCAATAGAGTAAAGCTGATTAAGCAAATCAAAAAAACTATTAACGAAAAATCCGACAGCATTTCTGGTTCCTATGTAACCATTTGGTTTTTTAATGACGTGGCGCCGAAAATAGGTCTAGAAAAAGTCAAACAGATTGCATTGGAAAAAATTACCAAAATACATGCAGATGTAAAAGTAGGAAAATTAACCATGAAAGAAGCAGGAGAAGTAATTGCCAAAGACAATTCACTCGAGGACATTGATCCGGCCCATGCCAGTAATGCATACTACGAGTTTACTAAAAAAACAAACGAAAAATTTAGTACCGACCCAAAAATTGACGCGCTGGTTAGTAGTCTGAAAGAAGGAGAAATATCTGATGTTTATCTTGCCAAAGCAACTCCATTTACTTTGGGCAAAGAAACAGAAGCACTGTATAAATTTATCCAGGTGGACAAAAAAATAAGCAGCGGAAAATTTACCGGTTTTGAAGACTGGCTGTCTCAAAAGAAAAAACTCTATGAGGTTATTTATTACTAAATCATTATTTTTTTTCATCTTCCTCCTTCTCCCATTTGCTTTTTTCGCCCAAAAAGCAGAAGCCAATGCGCCAAACATTAACGGGTATGTCAAAACTGCCGGAACCGAAGCCGGTATTAACGGCGTTTGGGTAAAATGGACAGATAAAAATGGAAACGTTAGATATACCCAAAGCAGAAATGATTCCTACCGGGGAGACGGCTGGTATCAATTCGTAAGCTGGCAGATTGTTAATCGCGAGAATGAATATAATACTTTTGTGGATACCGATGGGAATGGATCAGCCGAAAGTAGAAGAACCAGCACCACCGACTACAGCGCTTTTGGTTGTTTTGAAAACCCTCATACTTTTACCGTGGTTCCCAGAGTGAATGATGCAGGCACCTATACTACGGTGGTTATGTCCGATGATAATGGAAACCCTGTAAATAATGACCCCGAAGTTCCTGATCAGGGACCCACAACTATCTACTATGCTCCACCGGTTACCATTCAAGGAAGAATTACCAATAGTGCTAACGGAGCAGCATTATCAGGTATAAGTGTTACTGTAACAGACAACCATAATCAATCACGGGTAGTTTCTACCAATAGCAGCGGTGATTTTAATGTAGATAATTTTATTCCGAAAGGCGGTGTGTATGCAGTTAGGCCGGGCGCACCGATAGCCGGCTATCAAAGCCCGCCCAAAACAACAAAAACAAGCTGGTCATATAGAATTTGCGCTAATGCTGATACACCGGCAAACCAAGTTTCATATGAATGCCAAGAGGCTGGAAATAACGACTGCGCCAGCGGCACCGGCGGCTATTGTAATTTTGTTTATAACCCAATCCCTCCTACCCCTACTCCAATACCCAGTGGTCCTATTTCGAGCCTAACAGCAACGTGCACAAATCCGGGAAATAAGGTAACGCTTAGCTGGACTGCCAGCGATTATCAAAAATATGCCGTACGAGTGGATGATGATGTTAATGAAGTCTCTGGGCCATCGGCAACGGTTGATCCAGACACACCAAATGATTGCCCCGGTAATCCTAGTCACGATATTTGCTTAAATAACTGGACAGGTACGTCAATTACTTTAAATATCAACCCCACGCGAACGTACCGGTGGTGGATTAGCGGTATTGTTAATGATGAAACCTGGACCGATCCAGTTTATGGCACATCGTTTAGGTGCGCGCCGGATTGTTCTAGTATAGCTGGACCATATACTATTGTTCAGGGTCAAAAAGGAACCTTCTCCGCGCTTTTTGAGTCGAAAATGGGCAACACTTCTGGCGATATTGTTTATGGTCAGCTTGATTCTAACCTAGTTGGAGGACCTATGTCTAGTTTGGCCGACTGGTCAGACGACTATCCCGAGAAATCACCCAATTTCCCCACCAATAAAAATTTTGCGGCAAGCTTTACGTGGGACACAGCGGGAGTCTCGACGGGAAATTATCAGGTGTTTTGCCGAGGATTTAACGACTTTATTTCAGAATGCCGTGGAAATAGCAGCTTCTTTTCCGGTGTTAATAGTAATCCAGCTGCATACCAATGTTCGGCGTCAAATGCCACAATACCTGTTTCTATTGTTGCCCCCACTCCTACTCCCACACCGGCGCCTAAATGCAACATACAGATAAAACATGTCTTAATGCCGGATAAAACAGCGTTTATCCCCCAATCCGGCGCGTCAATTGATTATAACGCCCTGCAATCACCGGCTGTTTCTCAATTTAACTTTAGCGGCATACCAAGCGGCGGACATACTATTAGTCTGGGAGCAGCACCTGCCAATGGTTATACCGTATCCTTTAGCAGCTGTGTTAACTCCACCGATCCCAATGCCACCGGCTGCCATGCCAATGTGTCTGGGACAAACAACTACACTCTTACTTCTGACTGCCCGGCCAGTGGTTATCAGGACTTTTGGTTTCACTGGTATCCGCCAACCACCAGCGTTACCGGACAGGTATTTTATGACATGGACAAAAATGGTTTTTACGAAAGTAGTATTGATTCTATTTACTCAAATGCCAGTATTCAATTAAATGGCGTAGAAACAGATACCGGTTCTACTGTATCCTTACCGGCAACTACCAATAGCACCGGTAATTACACTATAAGCGGCGTTAAACGCGGATCGTACACAGTGGGTCCTGCCAGCGGTGTATTTTCCGGATTCGAATACACCACCCCTAGCTATTCCAATTTATCTATTACCGATACTACCAGCAGAACAGCCAACTTCGGCGCCTATAAAGGCCCAGTGCTTGTTTCGCAAACCAAAGTGCCAGATCAAACCAGAAGCGCTGTGGTTGGCACAACACCAAGTTTAAGCGGATTACGGTCAGCAGGAGAAGATCCATCCGGTAAAATCGGTAGTAATTACAATAATGCCTTGTCCATTACACAAACAGTAAATTCTCAAGTTACTGGAAACAACAATAATATCGCACTCTCTGGTATTGCATTTGTAAATCCAACCTGTAATCCTACAACACTCTCGGACCTTGTATCCTGCGCTAGTTCTGGAGGAGGCTTTATTGCAGTCTATGCCCATTGTTTGAATGCTACTTCCTGTAGCGAAAGCACTACGGGCCAAAGTTTTACGAGGGGCACCTACCGTGTTTACCAATCAGGATATGGATGGGATTCTCTGAATCGCGAGCCTAATATACCTTATGGAGGTACATCACGCGGACTAACATTAAGAATGGTTAACGGAGCTAATGTCTCTCCGCAATTTTCTGTAACATTCTACAATCCGATTGGCGATCGCACCTGGGGCAGATGGGGATATCTTTTGGAAAGTGGCGGCAGACAAACATTTACAAGATATTAACTTACCATCCAGAAGAAGTAAATTTACT
>CAYZZG010000015.1:685-15666 GCA_964482825.1 uncultured Gammaproteobacteria bacterium | reverse complement strand
TTTTTGCACTTTTGCTTCTCCTGTTTTGGGTTACCTCATATTCTGAGGCCATTATTGGTTTTTTGGTTACTATTTTTCCTTTTCCTTCTTTCTCAAATCTTATAAATGCTTCCTTTGCTATCCTGTCTTCAAGTGAATGAAAAGAGATAACAGCTATTTTTCCTTTTTTATCAAGCAATTCATATGCCTTAGGTAGTGCAAATGAAATATTGCCTAATTCGTCGTTAATTGCAATCCGTAAGGCTTGAAATACTTTCGTTGCCGGATGGATTTTGCTTTTTGTCCAAACACTTCTTTTAACAATATCCGCTAGCTCTTGCGTTGTTTGGACTGGTTGTAAGCGGCGTGCCGCAACAATGGACTTAGCAATCCTTGTTGCGTTATATTCTTCTCCAAATCTTCTTAATAAGTCCACCAACTCTTTTTGTGATAGCGCGTTAACCAAATACTTTGCTTCTACCGTTAATCGCTTATCCATCCTCATATCCAGAGGTCCATTTTCTTGAAAACTGAATCCTCTTTCCCGGGTGTCAAGTTGGTAACTTGATACTCCCAAATCAAAAAGCACGCCGCTTGCCGTTCTAAACCCACATGCATGCGCTATATTTTTAATGTTCCTAAAATTTCCTCTTACCAATGTTATATTTTGATATTCCCAGATGTATATATCCAGCGCCTCGTTATATTTTTGTGTTAAATGCTCTCTCCCGTTCTCTTTTAATAAAGTCTGAATGTATTGTATTGAATCTTCATCCCAATCTATTGTTAGTACTCTTCCTCCATTTTTAAGTAGGGCTAGCGTATGTCCCCCTCCTCCACCAGTTGCGTCGATAAAACTATTTCCTGCTATTGGCTGAAATTCTCGTAAAACTTCTTGTAAAAGAACAGGTTCATGGAAACTACTCATTTTCTCTTCCCGATTCTATTAAACGCTTGGCTATAGTGTCTATGTTTTTCTCAAGATTTTCCCGGTAAACCTCCCATCTCTTCTTGTCCCACATCTCAACGTACCTAGAAAGTCCTATAAAAACCACTTCCTCTTGTATCTGTGCAAATTGTCGTAGATAACTAGGCAAAACAAACCTTCCTTTTTCATCAAGCTCAATAAAACTGGCGCCACCAAGAAGAAATCGCTGTGTTTCTCGCGTTTCTGTATGGATAAAAGGTTTTCCTTCTGTTCCCTCCAGAAGCGCTCGCCAGCCTTCTTCAGAAACCATAACAAGAGAGTTTTCATATCCAAGAGTGATGATAAGCTTATCGCCCAAAACTTCCCGAAGTTTTTTAGGAAACGCAATTCTATTTTTTGCCCCAAATTTTGCCTCATACTGTCCGAGTAACATATCCTGCCCACTTTTTCCCACTTTATCCCATTTTGATGTAAATTATACAGCATGTCAAGAAGGAAAAAATAGGTAAAATAGTGTATTAACACAATCTAAACACTACATAGCTTGAAATAGAAAAAAAAGATAAAATAGAGGATTAAAGATCGATGGTCTCCTCTGATTGGTAGACTTTTCCGTCGGTTTTTGTAATCTTTAGGGTTAATTTTACCGGAGAAACTACTTTGTCATAGCGGCATGTACCCGAAGAGCATGTTCCAAATTCCCGATATGCAATACTTACTGTATCTCCTTTTGGTTTTGCTTCACCGATAAGGCCTTCTGGAACTTCTTCTCCATTTACTTCTTTTGTATAAGACAATTGATATTCGACATTTTCTATATCTTTTCCATTTACGATTTCAAATTTTGCTGCTTTTTTGTCATTGCGCAATACAAAGGTTAAACCAAGATCAGAAGGATCGATGGTAGGGATAACTAATTCTTCCTCAATTGAAGTCTCGCTGGCGGTTTCTGGCTGAGGCTTACTTAAACCACTGTTTGTTAATAAGTACCCAACTATCCCTAAAACAAGAACTACACCAACTACTGCAACAATTAGAATATTTTTATTCTTCATAAAATAACTTCATTGATCATAACAGTATTTTTTTTCTGCTGTCAATAGTGTTATAGTAATTTTTCCTTAAGGTAGTCAGTAATACGTTCAGTAGATATTCTCTCCTGAACTGCTGTATTTCTATCTCTAATCGTAATAGTATTATCCTCAAGGGTCTGAAAGTCCACTGTTACACAATAAGGGGTGCCAATTTCATCTTGCGATGCATACCGCTTGCCAATATTTCCCCGATCGTCCCATGCAGCCATATAGTCTTGCTTGAGTGGCTGGTAGATTGAACGAGCTTTTGCTACTAAATTTTCTTTATTTGCCAAAAGAGGAAACACGGCAGCAGTAACAGGCGCAAGTTTTGGATTGAGCTGGAGAAAAATCCGGTTATTTTCATGCCTATACGCGTCAATCAAAAATGCCAAAAAGGCCCGTCCCACGCCAACAGAGGGCTCAATCACGTACGGCACATAGTTTTCTCCAGTTTCCTGATCAAGGTAACTCATATCGCGCTGTGAATGCTTTGCGTGGGCAGAAAGGTCATAATCACCTCTACTGGCAATGCCTTCCAATTCTCCAAAGCCCATAAATGGCCAGTTGTACCAGATTTCCGCCGTACCTTTTGAGTAATGAGCAATCTCTTCTTTTGGCAGATCTACTATTTTTACGTTGTTTTTACTCATACCTAAAGATAAATACCAGTTAAGACGTTTTTCCTTCCAATATTCATGCCATTTTCTTTCTGTTCCCGGTTTGACAAAATATTCCAGTTCCATCATTTCAAATTCCCGTGCGCGAAAAAGAAAATTACCCGTGGTGATTTCGTTTCGAAAACCTTTGCCAATTTGGGCAATACCAAAAGGTATCTTTATTCTGGTAGTGTTGAGAACATTGGTAAAATTGATAAAAATGCCTTGTGCTGTTTCTGGACGAAGGTATGTCTTGTTTGCCTCATCGTCTATTGGCCCGATATAGGTCTTAAACATCAGATTAAAGTGTTTTACGTCTGTCCACTCGGTTTCTTTGTGAGAATTTGCGTGTTCCTCCATTTCTTTTTTATGATCTGCCCTAAAACGCTGATGACACACCTTACATTCAACTAAAGGATCTGTAAACGAAGCAACGTGACCAGAGGCCTCCCATACTTTTGGGTGGTGCAAAATTGAAGAGTCCAACCCAACCACATCGTCTCTTTTGAGCACAATCTCTTTCCACCACTGCTGTTTAATATTGTTTGCTAAGCAAACACCAACTGGTCCCAAATCCCATGTTCCATTTAATCCGCCGTATAATTCACTACCGGGAAAAATAAATCCGCGCCTCTTACAAAGCGCCACAATCTTGTCCATTTTGTTATCCATGAGCATATAATAGCAAATCGTAGAAAAAATTACTAGAAATAAACAGAGCTGGTTAAGAAAGTCTGTGAAGAAATTTACGAGCCTTTAGTTTGCGCTCCAAGATTGATTCTATGAACGATAAGGTATCAATATCTCTATTGTTTTGACTAAACCGATAAAAGCCAAGTGAGGTAAGAAGCTGAATTTCGAATTCATGGATTGCGTCAAGTATTTCTTCTTCTTTTGATAAACGATCCAGCGTGTTGTGGAGTAAAGAAAAAACAAACTTATTTTCCTGATTTTCCGCGCAGAGACCATCAATCAGCTCGCAAATATGATAGGCAAAACCCACTTTAAGTAAACTATTTTTAATCGCTGAAAAGCTCTCAACTGTTGTTGCTTCTGTGACAATTGGAATTCCTTTTCCTTTATAAAGAGTTAACATTGAATGGTTTAGTAATTCTGCATGCGGTGAACGTCTGCTGGTAATCCTTCTTATTCCCACAGCCTTTACCTGCATTTTTCCATGCTGCTTGGTAAAAATAGTTAACAATTTATCGGCTTCTCCAACGTTTCTTCGTTTTAGGATTATTGCTTCTATTTTGTAGTTTCTCATGAGCAGATTTTCGAGGTTTATCGAACTAGCCGCAATTCTTTATCTGTAAGTAAATTAAACTTTTGTACTATTTTTCCACCAAGCGTAATTTCATACAGCGTATTGTACGTCCCTGGCTGTTTTTGTATAAGCAAAGGTAGTGGAGAACGGCCTTCTAGTTTAAATGGCAAACGGTATTTAAGTGTATATGTTGCCGCACCCAAAGGCTTAAGTGTAAAAAAGCCTTCAAACACGGTCTTTCCCAAATCCTCTGCTGTTGTTACTTTTACTTCCGAACCTTTGCTGTCAAGAAGCACACTTCCTTTAGGAACATATACTCGTATCCAATCACGCAAAATTGCATTAAGACAAAGTCCTCCTCTTTCCAGATTACAATCAGATGGTGGATGGGGATTTTTGTAGGAAATAGTTACTGTCTTTGTAATTGTACCATCTCCGGCAACTTCAATACTCTGACTTACTGTATCTTTTGTAAATAAATTAGACTTTGCTCCTCCAAGATTTGCATTATTAATATGTAAGTAATCCCCTTCAAATGGCTTAATTTTTCCTGCTGCATTTAAGGCTTCTAATCCATCTTGTGCATCTTTGTTATACAAATATACGAGGACATGCTTTTGATTGATCTGTTCGATCATATCCTGAAAGAGCGGGCCCCAATAAAGCTTTGGCGATGACTGAAGCGCTTTTTCCATAATTGCATACAAAAGGGTACCTAAAAGGTCTTTTCTTCCTGATTTTTCATAAGCAACAGGCCGCGTAATATTATCTTCCAACTCATAAATAACTTGCGGACAATCACATCGCTTATCTTCCTTGCTGGTGAATGTAATCCCTGCTGCTTCAACTTTGTCGTCAAGAATCCTAATAGTATTTACCAATACATTTGTATCAAGGGCTATAATTCCGTCGACTACTGCTTTGCCAGATGCTTTGTCGTAAAGTGAATTAAATATTTTCATTGATTCAACAAAATCCGGAGAAAGATTAGTATCTCGAATATTTAACACGGTGGACTTAGGAAGGTATTTAAGAAGAGCTTCCGGCGCTTTTGGTTTATTACGTATGCTATTATCTAACGTATAAATATCATCCGACCGATCAACATGAATTATGCCTTTATCAATACGAAATACTGCATACGCAGTCATAAAACCGCCTGTCGGCCGCAACTCTTTATCGTTTTGGAAAATAATAAGATATTTCCGTTCTTTAGATTCACCAAGAAGAGATGGTAATACCTTAATAAGAGGACGTGCTTCTACTATTAACGTAGCACTCTGATCAGTAATCTGTTGTAACGAAACAAGCTGTTTTCTAATTTTATCGCCTCCGAAAAACGACGGATAATGATTTGGGTCAACAGCATCCACTTCTTTTTGAAAAAGCACCATCGACTTTGCAACATCATCAATTCTTGGAGTAATCTTTCCCATAGTAAGAATAGCTGTTTGTATTCGCTGCTCTGCAGAACCCATAACAAAGCTTCCTCCTCCCTTAAGCCCCAAAATATCGGCATAAGGCTTTACTGAATCAACTAAAATTGAGGCGGCAGTAAGAGCATGGGTACCTGCATTTGTAAGATGCTCCGCATCATTATAGTAGTTATTTACTAGTGGAATAAAACGAAGGTATGATAACGCACGCAAATTGCTCTGTGTCTCTTTTAAGTCTTTCTGCGTTGCGGCTATTTCTTGACTGGCAAGCTCTACATTTTGCTTTTTTACCGCATCCCATGCGCTTTTTGCTTGTTTGTACGTTTTTTGCGCCGAAACATAGGTTTTCTGAGCAGGAATTGCAATGGCAATAATTACGATTAGTGGGATAAGAACTATACCAGCAATGACAAGAATAATTTTTTTCTTTGGGGTTGGCATGTGTTGCTTTTTAGCCCGTATTGTGTCTGGTCTTTGATTACCATCGGTGCTTACTGAATTCGGGCTATTAAATTCGAGCTTTCTTAATTCTCCCATAAATTTTATCATAAATGATTTGCAAGTACCATGTCAACAAGTCTTATAAGGCGCCCTTTCCCGAAATCATTGCCCAGGGACTTTTTGAAATAATCCAAATATCATAAAGTATAGATCGCTTACTAACGTATTGCGCATCCATTTGTATTCTTTTGTCAAAATTAATTTCACTCCTTCCGGACACCTGCCAGAATCCAGTAATTCCAGGTTTTACCGAAAGTACAACTTTTACTGCTTCTCTTGTGTTAGGATATTTTTTTTGCTGTTCACGCAGTTCATCCGGATAATATGCTCTTGGTCCGACCAAACTCATTTCTCCTCGTAAAACATTCATAAATTGAGGAATTTCATCTAGCGAATGTTTACGAATGAACCTTCCTACCTTTGTAATCCGAGGGTCATCTTTTAATTTATAGCTCCCTTTTTTATAATCTGCCAACAATTTGGAAAAGCGTGGATTTTCTCTTAATATCTCGTGCGCATTTTGCACCATCGACCTAAATTTAAACATTTTAAAAAGTCTCCCATTTTTACCTACTCTCTCTGGAGTATCCGCCAAAATTGGCCCAGGGGTATCTAAAGAAATCGCAATGATAACAACCACAATAACAGGAAAAAAAATAAATAAAAGTAGGATTGAGAAAACAATATCAAGAAGTCGTTTACTGACTTCGTAAAAGGGACTCTTTTTTATTTCTGTGTAGGGCATACTACGTTAAATGCTCGTGAGGAGTACCAGAAAGGCTTTCTACTAATTTTTTAATTTTTGGTACAGATGTTTTAGGACAAACAAGCATAACATCGGACGTATGAATCACTAACATTTCGCTTAGGTCAATCCCAACGACAAGCTGATTATTATAGTTAAATACTAAAGAATCGACGCAATCTTCAAGGAGCACCTTTCCTTTAGTAACATTTTCATTTTCTGACTGACTCAATGCCTCCTTTAGCGCCTCCCATGCACCAACATCACTCCAGCCTAAATCTGCCCCAATTACATAACCATCTTTTTCATCGATCTTTTCAAGAATAAGATTGTCAAATGATATTTTTTCAAGTGCTGGATATTCCCTAGCTAAAACCGAAGCAAACTCCTTAGTTCCCCAGGATTTTTGAATTAACAAAAGCTTTTCGTACATTTCGGGGGCATATTTTTCGTAGAGAGAAAACAAAAAACCGGCTGTTGTGCCAAAGTAACCTGGATTCCATACGTGATATAAACTTTTATGAAATTCGTCGGCCAGCGTAAGCTTTGGACGATAATGAAAACTTTTGAACTCATAGACAGATAAACCATTAACCTCATTTGTTTTTTTGCCCATCTCAATCCAGCCAAGATTCTGGCTAGCAAACCTAGAATCTTGCCCTATAAATGCAATTTTATTAGGATCCTGCAGAAGAATTGTCTCTATTGCCTTTAAAACCTCCCGAAAAAGATCTTCATTTTTGACAAGGTGATCACTCCAAAGAATGAAAAATGGTTCATGAGGAGCGATTTTAGCTAAAATAGCAGAAACAAGTCCTACCGCTGCGCCCACATCACGCATTTCTGGTTCTAGTATGAAATTTTCTTTAGAAATAAAATCTAATTGGTTAAACAATATTTCCTTGTATGCAATTCCAGAGGAAATATATATATCGTTTGGCGAAACCAGTGGTAAAATTCTATCAATTGCTAATTGCAATGTGGATTTCTCACCTATTATTTTTTCAAATTGCTTTGGGGTTTTTTTTCGCGATAACGGCCAAAGTCTTGTTCCAACTCCTCCTGCAAAAATAACAATCTTCATATAGTGCTTTTAATTATTTTTAGTAATTTCTTTTTAAAATTCTCTTTAGAAAACTTATTTGCTTGCTCTTGACAATCTATTTTTTTAAATCGGTGTTTTGAAAATATTCTTATTGCCATTTGCAAGGCTATCCCACTTTGGGGGTAAAAGAATAATCCAGTTTTACCCTCAACAATTATTTCTCGAACCCCACCTTTTTTATAGGCAATTACCGGTTTTCCAAAACTTTGTGCTTCAACTGCTGCCAAACCAAAATCCTCCTCTCCAGGAAACAGCAACGCACGACAGTTTTTATAATACTCCACAAGCTCTTCATCAGTCAAGTTGCCAACAAACTGTATGGTTGCCCCAGCAATCTCCTTTAGCGCCTTTTCTTCTGACCCTTTTCCAACAATAACAAGAGGAAGAGATAAAGCGTTACAAGCCTCGATTGCAATATTAATTCTTTTATAAGGAACAAGTCGAGATACAACCAGAAAAAATCCATTTTTTGGTATTTGAAATTTCGTATTTGGTATATTATTTGCTTTTTGCTTTTTGATATTTGATATTTCTGTCGGTGGGTATAGCACTATTGATTCCCTTTCATAGTATTTTTCAATTCTTCTTTGAACTTCTTTCGATATAGCTATATATGCATCTGGGCGTTTTGCTGCTATTTTATCCCACCACCTTAGGTACCACACAAATGGTTTGGACATTAATTTAAATATTGGATCTATAAAGTAGTCGTTATACCCGCTCCATAAATACCTTGTTGGCGTAAGGCAAAGGCAAATATGTGTGGTATTTGGTTTTGTAAAAATACCCTTTGCCGCTTCGCTTGTAACTGATATTACAAGATCATATTCATCAAAAGAGAATTGTTCAAATACTAACGGCATTACCGTTGCAAATAATTCGTGTGTTGACTTGGCAAAAGGAATACACTGCAAAAAACTTGTTTTAACATCAAAAACTTTGGCCCAGTGAGCATTCTTTGAGTGATATACCGATGTATATAGTGGCGCCTTTGGGAAAAGTTCATGAAGTACAAGAAGCATCCTTTCTGCTCCACCCCATTTATTCACCCTATCATAGACTAATGCAACTCTCATTGATTACCTTCGTGTAATTGGCA
This sequence comes from uncultured Gammaproteobacteria bacterium, assembly GCA_964482825.1. Taxonomy (GTDB): domain Bacteria; phylum Patescibacteriota; class Microgenomatia; order Levybacterales; family UBA12049; genus CAYZZG01. Next base: position 6,874 of record CAYZZG010000015.1, on the reverse strand, counting down.
GTTTATTCTGAGCTTGTCGAAGAACAACTTTCATACAATTCTAATGTCTTTTTGGCCATTTTTTCCCAAGAAAATATTTTTGTTCTTATAGCACCTTTGCGAATATAATTTTTATAACTGTTATAACTATTATAATCGTTAAATATGTCTCTTAACTTATTCGATAAATCCAATACGTTAATTGGATCAAAATATACTGCCGCACCTTGTGCAATTTCTCGATGAGCAGGAATATCCGAAGCCAATACCAAACATTTATTAGCCATTGCTTCCACAATAGGAAGACCAAACCCTTCCATCAAAGACGGCATTACTAGAGCGAGAGCATTTTTGTAAAATTTTGAAAGTTCTGTATCGGTAACCTCTCCACGAAGTAAAACTAAATTTTCTAAACCCTTCTTTCGCACATACATTTTCAACTTTTGATAAAAGTAATCTTCCTTACCCACCAATATCAATTTTGCATTCTTGTCCTGAGTGGAATTGAAGGATTGCATTTTGCCTTTTGCATTTGCGAATGCCTCAAGCATTAGCACGAGGTTTTTGTGTGGATATGCGTTTCCTACATAAAGGAAGTATGGATTCTTTATTTTATTATTCTGAACTCTAAATTCTGAATTCTGAATTCTTTTATCTACTCCTTCGTATGCAACAATTATTTTTTCTTTTGGGATATTGAGATGATCAATAATCTCTTTTTCCGTTGCATGAGAAACCGTGATTATTTTTTTAGCCCTTCTCGCAGAAAACTTAATAATATTTCTATACCCAAAAAGTTTTATTGCGTAAAAATAATAAGGCAGCGTTGATGCTTCTCCTGTTGGAAAATGATGAAGAATTAAATCGTGAATAGTTACTATAAATGGCCTGTTGTATAAAACGGGGACGGAAAAGTAAGTAAAATGCATTAAATCAAGATTTTCTTTGTTGAGAATTGAAGGAAACAGTACTTGTTCGGCAATTGTATGCCATCTAATATCCGCCCGAACAATTTTCCAATTTTTTCTTAATTCATAATTCCTGATTCCTGATTCGTCTTTTTTGAGAACAAACAGAATATACTCATTCTTCTTGTCTATTTTTGACAGTTCCCTTACTAGATTTCTGGTGTAACGCCCCACTCCCGATTCATTCCACAGCCGACAATCAATTCCAATTTTCATGCCTCTAAGTATAGCATAGATGAAATATTCTCTTAAGATCCGATTAAACTCCCGATTACACCCCGGGGGTGGGTTACGTTGATACTTGCGGTTAATGAAGCGCTATTATACGTTTAAGTTTTATTCCGTGGAGAACTAACCACGTAAGTAATTGTGGATATTTGTGTTTGTAATGCTTTCTATAAAAGAGTTCCATGGCGTCAAAACGGGCTTTGGTGGCGCGTATTTTTGTTTCGGTAGTTGCTTTTGTGAGATGTTCCGAACCCTTTTTGAGCCCTCCAGAAACTCCTTTGTAATGAAGAATCGAAACTGTTGGGACGAAATAAATTTTCCATTGCTTTTCTTTTAAACGATAGCAAAAATCCAAATCATCTCCATACCAAAAAAAATCTTCATCCCACCACCCGACCTCATCTCCTGCTTCTCTACGAATCACCATAAACGCCCCTGCACATGCATCAATTTCATGCATTACTGAAAGATCCTTCCATCCCAAATTGTATCCTGCGAAAATCCGCGATGCTGGAAAAATCTGTGATAATCCAGAAAAATGACAAAACGCATTCCATGGGGTAGGAAAACCTCGATGAGCCGCATCGTCAAGTTCTCCATTTGGTAATTGAACTTTGCAAGTTGCAGCACCTACACCAGCACGCTCATCCATAAACTCGACCATTGTCTTAATAGTATTTTCATGAACAACTGTATCTGAGTTAAGAAATAAGATATATCTCCCCACTGCCTTTTTTACCCCAATATTATTCGCTCTCGAAAACCCCAGATTTTCTTTATTCATAATAATTTTGAATTTTGTCCGCCAGCTGGCGGATTGAATTGCCTCTACTGTTCCATCAGAAGAGTTATTATCAATAATAATAATTTCATAATCTATATCTGTGGTAGTTTTGATGATTGATTTAATGCACTCAAGAAGTATATCTTTTGTGTTATAGGAAACAATGATTATGGATACGGTAATCATGCGTGTATAACAGATGCGTAAACTTGTTCAAGCTCGGCAACAATCTTTTCCCAATTATAGATATTTTCTACTTTTTCCCGTGCTTTCGTCGCAATTGCCTCGTAATGTTTTACATCTTGTAGGATCTGTATCGCACTATTGGCTAAATCTACCGCATCATCGGCAATAATCACTTCTTTATTATTCTCTACATCTAATCCCTGTGCTCCTCGGGTTGTGGTAATCACTACCACTCCGGATGCCATGGCTTCCAGTATTTTGTACCCCGTGCCGCCCCCCACCCGTATTGGCGCAAGAAGTAATGCCGCTTGCTTAAAGATTTCTTCCGTCTTCCTTGGCGCATTTTCATCAAATAGAACCGATAAGTCACTCGTTATAGATTTTAATTTGGGGGGAATATTTTTTCCCACAATCCAAAGCACCGCATCATCCATTTGAGCTTTGATGCGAGGCCAAATATCATTAATTATCCAGTTAACAGCATCTCTGTTTTGAACCCACCGGAAATCACCAATAAAAAGTAGCCTTTTCTCTTTTCTGTTTATCTTTTGCTCTGTGCTCTGCATCAAAAACTTTTTTGGATCAACGCCATTTGGCACAATAAATGCTTTGTCTTCTCCGCTGACAGCCTTGTCGTACTTGGAAACAAACGCCAGCGCGGCTGCTTTCTTCCACATTCTTTTCTCCCAGATTGTAAGTTTTACAATATCAATCAATAAGACCGGACGGATAAACAGCGGCGTATTGTCCATAAATCGCTTATACACCGAATACTCAACATTATGTTCAACCAGCACAATAGGAACAGAAGTTGCAGGAATATTTTGCATAATATAAAAAGTTTCTGCGTGAATAAGATCAAACGTGTTTTCTTTTAGCAGCATCTCTATTTTTAGCCGCATGTTTTTATTTGTATGTCCTACTACCAGAAAAGGCGATGACGAAATTCCCGCTTTTGCGATATTGGCAAACGACCATTGTTTTTTTCGATCAAAAACAAAGACTTCTTTACACCATTTCTTCACCCAATCTACATCTTCTCCTGTTTGGTAACTACGCTTTTCACATACCAAAGTAATTTCGTGAGATTTTGACAAACCCTCAAGTATATTAAAAAGACGAATATGACCGCCTGAATAAAGCGGAAATGGCAGAAATGAAGAAATAACAAGTATTTTCATCGTAAGATACGAAGATCAAATAAAATATAGTCTTTCGTTTCAGAAACAATTGGATATGTTTTCCCAATTTCTCTATCTTTTTCCTGCGGATTTACCAAAACCAGAAACTGTGCTCCTTTCTTAATAAGAATTGGGAGGGGGTCTTGAAAACTTGCCCAGCCTCGTCTATTTGTTTGGTAGAGAAATGTCGTATCGCCGTCGTAGGGCGCAATCACTTTTGCATCTTTGGGAGTCAACCGATCAACAGCTGCGCCCGCAACAACAACACTTTTGTTGTTGATGTTAAAATAATCACGAACAAGATACCACCCAAAAGCAATCATCCAAAATGAGCAAAGAACCACTATAAAATAGGAAACCCTCTTATTAAAAAAACCCTCTTTATGAGAAAATAGCAAAAAATGTGCACCAAGCCCCAAAAAGATTGCTATGGTTGGAATAATTGCGATTTGATAGTAATCGTGCTGCACATTTCCCCGGGCAATAACAGTAAGATAGACAAGAGATGAAATAAGAAATGATAGAAAAAACCATCCTGACCGTGCATTTCTTCCCGTTACAGCAAAAATCCCAAAAATAAGAAGCGGTCCTCCCCAGTAACCTAAAATAAGCTTTGCAATACGCTCCGCAAAGAGCCAGTAAAAGAAGGCTCCCTTAAAACGAATATTTCCTTCGTTAAACAACCAATTCGATACCGGAATACCTTCCGGATATTGATTCATCCATAACCGCCACAGTAAAAGAGGCATAATAGACAGAATCATAAACAGCCACAATTGCCACTTTTTAAATAACGAAAATCCGAACTTCTCAAACGCTATATATATTATTGGCAATGTAAAAAACAACGCATAAGGTTTGAGAAGAAAAGCACAAGCAGTAAAAATAATCGCAAGAATAAATTCAGTTGTCATCCTGATCCGCCGACTGGCGGAGAAGGATCCCCTTTGAGATTCTTCGGCTTTTGGCCTCAGAATGACATCGGTAGAAAGCCATCTATCGAAAAAGTAGATACCTCCTAATATTGCCATCACCATTGATGAATCAGGTAAAAGCGTTCTTCCGTAATAGATACTGTAGGGAAGGAAAGCAAAAAAGAAGCTGGCAAATAATCCTGTTATTCTATTTGCATACCGAGAAACTAATCCATAGAGAAATACTATCGAAAAAAGAGAAGAGATTATTGTAACTATTCTCCCCCATTGCTCAAGGGTAAAAAAATCGAAGAGTATAAAAAAGCCTGCTTGTGCGATGTTATAGAGCGGGAACTCTACGAAGCGAAACCCTTCGGGGTTATCTTTTCCGGATGGCACATTCGAAAGGTCGTCAAAACGAGGATGAAGAATATCAAAGCCTCTTTGAACAAAGTTACGTGAAACCGCAGAAGTATCTGCTTGTCGCCATGCGTGCCAATCGGCAATGGGGCTATCAAATCTGTACAATCGTACTGTAATAGCTCCAAAAAGAATGACAGCTAACAAAATAAATCCTATTTTTTTCATTGAGCTTTCAGATATTTTTTCTTTTCAATAATTTTTCCGCTATTATCGAATAAGAATACTTTTTCATTTTTCGATCCATCAACCAAACTCAGAGCTTGTTCTACAGATTGCGATTGATAAACACGAATGTTTGGACTGCGAAAACTTAACCACAGCGCGTCATTTAGTCCGACGGGAAAAACCCATGCCTCTCCCTCACGAATCGGCACATCTACAAAGTAAAACTTCATAGATTCCTTTATCCAATAATCTTCATATAATCCATCGACTGCTAAAAAAAATCTTTTCGCTTTTTCACCAGCTTCGTACCAATTGCTGTGGATTTGTTGAAGCTGCATTATGTGCAAAAGACCAAAGATGGTAATTACCGCTGTGGTAGCGGCAAGAGCAATATTTTGACCGTTGCTACGAAGAAAAATATGCAGTTTTTTAATAGAAAAGACGAAGAGAAGAATAAATCCAAAAGATGCTAGATAACTATATCGGGAAGTGATATTTCCCAATCCCAAAAACGGCAGCAATGCTGTACCGAAGAAAAGGAGTCCGAAAACGATAATTTTTTTTTCTTCGTATTCCACCTTTTTTATCAGGAATCTATATCCCAAAACGGAAAAATAAATCATTACCGAAATAAAAATAATTGCAAACACTATGTGGTCTTTTGAAAAATTTCGTAAGTTTTGATAGAAGGGTAAAGATAGAGGGCCAAAAATAGCAAGAAAGAAATAGCCAATTACATTACCAACAGCATTAAACGGCAGCTTTAAAAGATTGTAACTATAATCCCCGCTAAACCAATGACTCTGAGCAAAATACCGAATAGCAAGGTACGGAAAGAGAGGAAGGAATAAAAGTATGTAATGGATTTTTGTATATATACTCTTAAAAGTTACCTTTTGCCCCATTGTAAATTTATACATAATCATGAAAAGAGGAGCAACCACCCCAAGTTCGTGGAAAAAAAGACTAAAGATAAGAGAAAGAAAGGAGAAGACAAAGTAAACAGTTTTTTTCTTCTCTTCCCATGCAATAAAGAAAAGCAGGCTAAGAAGGATAAACATCGCATTAAAAAGAAATCCAGTTGAGGAAGCCCAAAAAACAGCTTCGGAATAACCGCTCAGAATAAGAAATAAAAAACTAGCTAAAACGCTGAGTTTAGAATCCCGTAAAATTTTTTTGGCAAGTAAAAACACCAGCGCTGCCACAACAAAATGAATAAATAAGGATACAATGTGATATACCGTCTGGTTAAGCCAGAATACTAAGTACATGAGAAGAAAATATGTCTTTGTCCCAGGGCGATAAAAAAATCCATCAGCTTGCGTGAAGTAAAGAAAAATTGTCTCCGGACTAAATTGACA
>CAYZZG010000015.1:0-622 GCA_964482825.1 uncultured Gammaproteobacteria bacterium | reverse complement strand
GCTGCAAACTAACAGTATTGCTGCAATCGGCAACCCATCTAAACCAAGTAAAATCATCGCCGACAAAATAATTGTTTACCATAGGTAAAAATAGCGCCACTGTAAGAATACATATATAGAAAATGATTGCATAAGTGGAAGTTGCTATATTCTTAACTTCTCTATAAAGGTCAATGTATTTCGTTTGATATAAATTAAGCGTTCCAAACACTACCCCTGTTAAAAGCCAAAGAAGAAAAGCTATTTTTGATGCTTCAAAAACATCGATAAGTATTGCATTAAGCGCTAAGCCAACCACACCGGCAATAAAACCCACAACGAAACTTCTAACAACAGGTGAATCCACTTCTGGCAATACCTTTCGTATGTAAATTCCGGCAATCAAGAATATTGCAAAAAAAGAGGCAAAACCCAACAATCCTGTCTCTCCTAAAATGCGAAGATAGTTGTTATCTACGGCAAGACTAATCGATGAATAACCGCTACCTAAAAAAATATTTCGTTTAAATGCTTCTACTGCCCTTGGCCATTCTCCTTGAAATCTTGTCGTGAATGAGAGATCATACGCAAATGCTCTCTTTATTAAAAAATCTCCATTAAAAATGTATGCCCTTGTCAATTC
>CAYZZG010000014.1:15632-17365 GCA_964482825.1 uncultured Gammaproteobacteria bacterium | reverse complement strand
GGCGATGATATTTTGGTTCGTGTTCTTAAGGCAAATGGTTACGAGGTAAAGCACGTGATGAATATTACAGATGTTGGTCATCTTACCTCAGATGCTGATACCGGCGAAGATAAGATGGAAAAGGGTGCTAAAAAATTTGGCATGAGTGTATGGGATATTGCCAAAAAGTTTGAGCAGCAATTTTTTGACAGTGCTAAAGAACTCAATGTTCAAAAACCCGATATGGTAATGCATGCAACAGATTACATAAAAGATCAGATAGAACTTATTCAAATTTTGGAGGAAAAAGGATACACCTATCAAATAGACGATGGTATTTATTTTGACAGCACAAAGTTTAAAGACTATGGAAGCTTATCTGGTCAAAAATTGGAAGAACTAAAGGCAGGTTCACGAGTAGAAATGGTGAAAGGCAAAAAGCATCCAACAGATTTCGCGCTGTGGAAGTTTAGCTATCAAGGAGGTGCATCGTATGAGGAGATGCTGAAACAAGTTCAGCATGACAAAAGGCGAGTTCAAAATGATAAAAAAATTGAGCGTCGTCAGATGGAGTGGGAAAGTCCCTGGGGGGTTGGTTTTCCGGGTTGGCATATTGAGTGTTCGGCAATGAGTATGCGAGCGCTTGGTCCAACCTTTGATATTCACACCGGCGGCATTGATCATATTCCAGTTCACCACACCAACGAAATTGCACAATCAGAGGCGGCGTCAGGAAAAGAGTTTGTTAAATATTGGGTGCATCATGGATTTTTAATGGTCGAGGGACAAAAAATGAGTAAAAGTTTGGGAAATCTATTCACTGTTGATGATGTTATCAAAAAGGGATTCAATCCCTTAGCGCTTCGGTATCTTTATTTACAAACTCATTATCGGCAGGAAATGAATTTTACCTGGGAAGCGCTGGAAGCAGCCCAAACCGCCTTTAATCGATTAAAAGATGAAGTTGCAACTTATGATCAGCCAAAAATCGGATGCGCTGAATTTGAAGGGCAGTTTATGGATGCGCTAAATGATGACCTTAATACTCCAAAAGCAGTAGCAGTAATGTGGGAGATGATTAAATCAGATTATCCAACTTCGGCAAAAGCAGAGAGTTTGTTCAAATTCGATGAGACTTTGGGACTCAACCTTGATCAAGTTAAAAGTTCAAAGTTAAAAGTTAAAAGCGAGAAGATACCGGAAGAGGTTCAGAAAATGGTTAGAGAGCGAGAGGAGTTAAGAAGACAAAAGCGGTATCATTTGGCCGATGGTATTCGAGCGAAAATCAAAAAACTTGGATACGATATAATTGACGAAGGCGGGAGTTCAAGAATAGAGAAAATAAAAGAGTAATCTATCGATCAGGAATCGGACCGCTAAAATTACCTAATTCAGGAAGATTATTGGCGATAACAGGATCATACGCTGAGGCTTTAAAATATTTATCTCCGGTAATTTCGGGACGAGAAAGTTGTGGTTTAGGTTTCTCATTAATGCTGTCCATCGACAATTCTGAAATGGTTGTCCGGGGATAAGGCGGATCAAGCCATTTTCCGGCAAACAGCACATCTGCCAGCCATTGTGCTACGGTAACTCCATATTTTCTAAATGCTTCCTGTTGTGCTTCTGATGTAAGATCATCAACGTGTTGATCCATAATGGTGCCATCATTAGTTGCAATATATATTTTAGATAATCCGTCCCGAACACCAAGCTCCAGCTCTGCGCGTGTTTTTACTTCTTGGGTACGTTCA
>CAYZZG010000014.1:12004-15622 GCA_964482825.1 uncultured Gammaproteobacteria bacterium | reverse complement strand
ATCCTGTTGGGTAATAGTAGCGGTAGTAGTATCCGAAGAAGAGGGAAAATTAGGGGAATTTCCTTGTGGCATAGAGGGTCGGTCTATTGATATTTCTAACCCCTGTTGTTGCAGTCTATAAGTTCTGGTTTCTCTATGAGTATAAAGAGCTATTTGCGTATCTGCGGGCAGATGGTCAAAAATTTCTAAGACCATGCTGCTTGCTCGGTCCACCCTAAGTGGCGACCGAGTAGCTTCAGAAGGAACTATCGATAAGACCTCACTGTGTTGTGGGCCCATACTCTAGTGTTATTATCTCTCTTTTTCTTTAATTGTCAATGTCAATAGAGACCTAACTGGTGGTGTTTTCGGCTAGCTTTGCTTGTTCTTCGGCTATCATGTACGAAAGAGTCAGAAATATCAAAATATTAATAAACAGTCCTACCACTGCCGATAGTTGTTCGCGATAAAATATAAAAAACTGGGTAAAGAAAATGGTGATTAACACCGAGCGTTTAAACATCTGATAAGCTTTTAGCCTCGATCGGCCAATCAAACCAACACCCAATAGCACAAACATACTGGAAAGTGTCGAGAAAACCACCTCGCCCGATTGGACAAAAGATAATTCGGCAATTCTTTTTTGCGACAGAAGGTTGATGTGAGTTTGCAAAAAAACAAACAGGGTGGGGATACTTATTAAAGACACAATTGATTTGCCCACAAAAAACCAGATCAGAATTCTGGCAAACCAGCGCGACTCTATCAATCCATGGTAAAAACGACTGGGAATGCGCCGCAGTTTTTGGAAAAAACTTGGTTTGGCGGGTACGGCATCAATATTTTTCATCAGCTTTTTTAGCTCTATCACCACAGTGTCGTTAGGGCTGCTTTTATTAAGAAGCGACATGGTAAGCTTTTTTTCATCCTTATTCATGTCGCCAAGCACTGCTTCCTCCAGCATTTCGAGGGCATTCATTAGGTATTCTTTGTTGGTATAGGTTTGCGGTTTTTCAAGCGGCCTTCCCAACAGAAAAAGTAACACAAAAATGGTATAGAGAAAAACTATAGTAGGCTCAAAAAAATAGTTATTGTCGCGGGTAATAAATTTGCCAAGTTCGTCAATAAACAAACCAAAACCAAGCCCGCCGACAATAGCGCCAATTTGCAGAATGGGCTTATTAAGGAAATTAATCAACAGTAAAATGGCGATAAACATTAAAAGTCCGCCCCACAGCATATGAGCGATATGGAATTCTCCGATACCTATTTGGGGAAAGCCGGTAAGGGAGAGGTAAAATCGCACTCCCAATAACGAAGTTATGGCGGAAATTAAAAAATTTTCAAAAAGGTCACCGGCATCTATATTTCGAATAAGATAATTTCTAAACTCCATTGTTTTATAAAAGCAAACGGCATTCATGCCCAACACATTGAATATGTATATGACGATTTCTGGAGAGAATCTTTCCATAGGTTTCCAGTGCTGCTAATACTTCGGATGGAGAATTAACAATAGTAAAAATTTTGTATTCTTCTTCGCGTACCATCATATATTTTTTAAACTCATCCATAATATTTTGCCAAAAATCTCCATATAAAAGAAGAGGTTTATGATGGCCAAAATACAATCGATTTACACCCCAAGCCATGGCAAATTCCGAAAGTGTTCCGGTGCCTCCGTTAAAAACAATATATGCGTCACCCAATTCTAATAGTTTTTTTGTTCGCAAAATATAATTTGTTTCTTCAAAAGACTCGTCGGCATAATTTGCGGCTGCTTCTCCCACAAAACCGGTTGCCAATTCCGGTTTGTAATACACCACTGTTGTTTTTCCTTCGCCTGTCTTTGCGCCCAAGGTTGCTGCCAGCATTACGCCCGGTCCGCCGCCGTTAATTACCCGTCTTCCGGAAAGTGCTACCGCCCTTGCTGTTTGTCTGGCGTCTTCGAAGTTTTTGTCGCCGGGTTTACTTTTGGCAGACCCAAAGAATGTTACACTCGCAATCTCCATAAAAATATTCTAGCATGTTTTGTTACCGTGTTGACAGAGATAAAAAGAAGGAGTATTTTGGTACTCTACGACATGAAATATGTAAACCTCGCTGTTGCCTTCCTGATAATTGTTGTTATTGCCGGAGGATTTTTCTATTTTAAGAAAGAAAAACTTATTAGCCCGTTAGGAAAAGTGCCAAAAGAAAAACCGTTGGATAAATATTCATTTGAAAAACTTAAAAAAACCACCTTTCCTCCAAGTTCAATTCTACTGGGAAGGGAATTAGCAAAAGAAAGTAGTTTTATTTCCCAGCTGTTTTACTACAACGCTAGCGGAAAAAAAGTGAGCGGATTACTTAATGTTCCTAATTTACCGGGAACATATCCCGTTATCGTCATGTTTAGGGGCTTTGTACCAAAAGAAGAGTACAAAACAGGGATTGGAACAAGAAGGGCAGCGGAGGTTTTTGCTCAGAATGGTTTTATTACGCTTTCGCCGGACTTTTTGGGCTATGGTGAATCGGATAATCCTTCGGTAAGCTCAATCGAGGAACGTTTCCAAACATACACAACCGCACTAACGCTTTTTTCCTCACTAAAAAATCTTAATGAGGGTTTATTTGCTTCGTACGGAGCAACAATAAAAGTAGATACGGAAAAAATAGGAGTTTGGGCACATAGTAATGGAGGACATATCGCGCTATCGGTTCTTTCAATATCAGGTAAAACTTACCCGACTGTTCTCTGGGCGCCGGTCAGTAAACCTTTTCCTTATTCAATACTCTATTTTACCGACGAGTTTGACGATCACGGCAAAGCTTTACGAAAAGCAATTGCAGATTTTGAGAAAGATTATGACGCAGAAAATTATTCGCCAACGAATTACTATCAGTGGACACAGGCGCCTCTACAAATTCATCAAGGAACAGACGATGAAGCAGTACCAATTCGCTGGTCAAATCAATTAGTGGAAACACTTAAAAAAATCGATAAAGAAGTAACCTACTTTATTTATCCGGGAGCAGATCACAATTTACTAGGCGGTTGGTCATTGGCAGTTTCACGAAGCATAGAGTTTTATAGAGAACAGTTTAATAAATAAGAAGAATAAATTTTGCATTTGACATTTGTCATATTTTTCTACTACTCTATAGTTAGAGGATTTTTATGGCTGCTCATAGCACAACACGAACCAGGTTAAAAAAAGAACTCTTCAAGAAAAAAGAAGAAGAAAAAACAGTAGAAAAGCCTGAGGGTAGAGAAGAGCCAAAGCAATCGGAAACAGCAGATAAGGAAGAGACAGATAAGGATAAATCTGACACGATAAATTCAAAACCGGAATCTGCAAAAGATTCTCATTTGGCAAGCTCAGAGCAAGAGAAGGAAACGGCGGGAGAAGTTTCAACAGATGAAAACCCAAGCAATAAACCCACACTACAAAAACGTCTTTTATGGGTTGGGTTACTGGTTATATATATTGCTATCTTAGCTCTTGGTGGCTACTTTATGTATCAGCTTGGGTTCAATAAAGGCGGAGAGGCAGTAAAAAAACAGATAGAAAAATCTCAACAAGAAGCAAAAGCAAAAGAGCCCACTCCAACGGTAACTCCGGAAATCGATAAAACAAAATACAAGATAAAAGTTCT
>CAYZZG010000014.1:2920-11915 GCA_964482825.1 uncultured Gammaproteobacteria bacterium | reverse complement strand
AGATACTACGATTGCATCAAAAGACACGGTAGATAATGAGTTTGTAAATGCACTTAAAGAAACTCTGGAAAAGACATATACACTTGGAGAAGTAAAGACACTTACTTCAAATGACACCTCAGATGTGGTGGTTACTCTTGGTGGAGTAAAATAGCCCTCGGACTTTCTTTCTTACACAATTATTCCGTTTCTATCACTACGCATTTATCCCCAGGTTTTATTCTGCTTTTTACAAAAAAGAGAGGAGGTGAATAATATGATCGATAAACGACGAAATCAACCAAGCTCTTCAGAAGATCAAGGGCAAAAGGGTGGACAATCAGGCAGAACTAAAGATCAACCAGAGATGGAAGACACAGAAGATTTCTCCAGAGACGATGAGGATATGGAAAGACAAGGAGAAGATCTTTAGCTTTGGTTTTTAAAGTGCTAGAGGCCTTTTTCCTCTAGCAGAAATTATTTAAATTATAAACAAGGGAAGGGGGTGAACAAATATGCCAGAAACAGTTATTGGTGTATTTCACAATACAGGCGATGCAAAAGACGCAATTGCCCATTTGCGCGAGGCAGGTTATGATCCGCAAGACATATCAATTCTTATGAGAGATGTGGAAGGCCGTGCAGAACTAAAGGAAGATACAGGCGCAAATGTGGTTAGCGGTACAGCATCGGGCGCAGTAACCGGAGGCATCCTGGGCGGTTTAGCAGGATTGGTTGCAGCAGTGGCCATTCCTGGCCTTGGTGCTTTCTTTGTCGGTGGTCCAATAGCTTCCGCTTTAGGGCTTACGGGAGCGGCAGCTACAACAGCAAGCGGTGTAGCAACAGGCGCAGTGGCTGGAGGACTTCTTGGAGCCTTAACTGGTTTGGGTCTTTCCGAAGAGGACGCACTTAGGTATGAAAGATATGTTAAAGAAGGCGCAGCCCTTGTCGCAGTTCCTGCTCGCATGCGAGAAGAGGAGCAAGTAAAAGAAATATTTGAAGATCACGGCTCAGCAGATGTTACTACGGTTTCGTTGGGAGAAGAAACAGAAGGGTATATGCAATATCCGACTTATGCGCCAATGGGAGCAAAGGGTGGACGAAGTAAAAGAAAGACAAATGGTGGACGTACAGCTAGTAGACGGACAAGTAGACGCAAAGCGTAACAAGTGTCCGTACTTGAAAATCCGCGGGAGATTTTTGTCTCTTGCGGATTTTCAGTGGATTTAATTTTTTCTGTGATTTTCTATGATTCCAAACCTTTCGGGTCTGTTCATTATAGTTCAACGGTTTAAACTATTGAACTATTAATAACTAGCGGATTAATTGTTTGAATTCTTTTGGGTGAATTTGAAGGTGGAGAGAATTTGGTCGAAAAGGTCGGTGCGAGTAAGATTTTCTTACATATTATTATCTTATTTCTCGTTCAACTTTTATGGATCATCGCAATACTTTTAAGATAAGAAAGAGGTGAATATAATGGTGAAGTATGGTAAAGAATCTCAGCGCGAAGTAAAAAAGGCAATGCATGAATTTAAGCGCGGACGGCTTACTAGCGGAAGAAAAGGCGGACGAGTAACCAGTAGAAAACAGGCTATTGCCATCGGCCTTTCTAAGGCACGCAAAAAAGGCGCAAAAGTGCCGATTCCCACACCTGGTGTGTGGTAAGTGACACCTAAGGAGGAAGACATCGAGCTTTAGATTAGTTTTTTGTTGCGCAGGAGTTGGTAGTAGTTGGCTTTTGCCGCTAAAACGCTGCCAAAGCCAATCAGCGCTCCGATAATTCCAATAAGTGTGCCAATAAAGGGAATCCATGTTAACAGAAAAAATACAATAGCACCAACAAGAAACGTCCAGGTATTACTTAGTTTGTAATCGGTATAACCTAAAACTTTTTGACCAACAGTAAACATCACCACTATTTTGCCAATATACATAAGCACAAAAAATGCCATCAGAATTAAGACACTTAAAGGAATGCCTATTATAGTAGCAAAGAGAATTACCGCCAGTAGGGGAAAGGCAAACATGGCAATAAGACCAATTAAAAAATTCTTTCCCGGCTGCTTAAGAATGGTTTCGACAGTGCTTTCCATAAAGATAGGTACCAGATAAAGAAGTAGCAGGCCAATAATAATAGATGAAATAAGTGAGACTATGCGAATAGTTTTTGTAAAACCACTTATAAATGCTTTTCCTCTCTCGGCTGTTTCTTGTGTTCCTTTTGGAGTTAGATGAGCTAAGATTTTTCCGGAAATGCTGGCTTCTTTAGCAATTTTGGCATTGTCTTGACTCCAGTAGTCAACGTTTCCGTTTATCCTTGCACCGGGTAAAATATCAAGCGAACCGACTGCCCCAACAATATTGCCGTTAACGGTATTCCCCAAAATAACATTGCCTCCGGCAAAGGTGATGCCTTTGCCAATGGGAGCATATACTTCTGTATTGCCGGAGGCAGCAACTAGACTTCCTGCAATCTTTGCTGCATTGGAAAATAAAACATTGCCGCTTGCCACTGTCACATTTCCGCCAATATCGGTAGAATCAATAGTAATATTGCCGCCAACAATGCGTAAATTGTGTAGTATCTTTCCTCGAATAGTTGCAGTGCCGCCGGCAATCAGCAAATCGCCGTTAACGGTACCGTCAACAAAAACTTTTCCTCCAGCCAAATATGCGTCGCCATTTACTATTCCAGAAAGCGTTACCCGTTCTCCGGCAGCAAAATAGTCATTGTTAATTACTTCGGTGTTTCTAAGTACAGAAGATTCTTTGGAGCGAATATTCTCTTGTGCAAAAATTGTACAGGGGAATAGTAGCGGGGTAAGAACAAACGAAAGAAGTAATAGAAAGCAAGAAAGCTTTTTCATAATATCTCTTTTAGGGGAAGCGTAGCAAAGTCTTTTGGCAATGTCAATGTGATTTATGTCTTACTAAATTGCTTTGTATTAAATGTTGTTGATAACGCCTCTATCATTTTTCTTTTTTCCAAGTTGTGATAATATACAATTTCTGTTATGAAACATTATTTTTTTCTTTTGCTCTTTTGCATAATTGCGGCATCTTTTTCTCTTGGATTTTATCTTTTGTACCAGACGCTTTTTACTCCTCGGATTACTTTGAGCCAGGTGGTACAGGAGGCACTTTCAGAAACAAGGGGTAACTATAGTATTGCCATAAAACATCTTGTAACAGGTGAAACATATTATTTTAACTCTCACAAATCATACCCTACGGCAAGTTTGTATAAACTATGGATTATGGCAATAGCTTATTCTCAGATAGAGCGGGGAGCGTTAAAAGAAGATGAATCAATAAGCGAAGAGGTGATAAATTTAAATAGAGTCTTTGGGCTTGCTTCTGGTTCGGCAGAACTAACAAGCGGAACAGTATCATTTACCATAGATTCGGCTTTATACCAAATGATTACCGTTTCTCATAATTATGCAGCACTTCTTTTGACACAAAAAGTAAAGTTATCCGAAGTGAAATCATTTCTTGAAAGCCATGATCTGAAAGAATCTGTAGTTGGAGAAAAAGCACCTATTACTACCGCATCTGATATTGCGCTTTTTTTTGAAAAACTTTATAGGGGTCAACTGGGTAATAAAGAATCAACCAGCAAGATGATCAAGCTTTTGAAAAAACAGCAACTTAACAATAAGCTTCCTGCCGGTTTACCTGCTGGTACTATTATAGCGCATAAAACAGGAGAGCTTGAAACTTTTAGTCATGACGGGGGAATTGTTTATTCACCAAGAGGCGATTATATTATTGTGATTTTGTCCGATACCGATTATCCGCCAGGAGCAGAGCAGCGTATCGGTAAAATCTCCAGGGCCGTTTATGATTATTTTTTTAATAAAAAAGAGGATAAACTTCGGATTTTTCTAAAGAGTTTACCTTTTACTTCAGGCTTTTTGGATTAATCTGGATAATTTTATCATCATCAGCTGTTGGGTTACCCCTGCCGTCTTTATTGCTTGTAGTAATGTAGAGAAGATTATCCGGTCCAACAATCACCTCACGGATTCTGCCAAATTGGCCTTTAAAATGTTCTTTTAAGGTTATTTTTTGTCCATCAATTATTGCTTCATAAAGCGTTTGACCTCTAAGACCTGCAAAGAATAAAGAATTATCTATAATAGCCGCTCCAGCAGGAGCCCAGGTAACATCAGCGCCAGAATTAAGTTTTGCAGTTTCCATTCCGATTTTTGCTTCATCGCCTTGGATAATCGGCCAACCATAATTTTTACCCTTTTCAATAAGATTTAGCTCATCTAAACCAGACAGCGCTCCTGATCTGCCATGTTCTGTTGCCCAAAGTCTTCCCTGATTATCCCAAGCCAAGCCTTGAGGATTACGGTGGCCATAGGAGTAAACAAGATTATCAAATGGATTTCCGGGCGCTGGTTTTCCCTCATTAGTTACTCGTAAAATTTTACCCCCTAAAGCATTTTTATCCTGGGCTTGAGGGGGATTTTGCGCATCACCAGTTGTAATATATAAAAACCCATCTGGTCCAAATTTTATTCTACCCCCATTATGGTTAGATGAACTGGGGATTTTATCAACAATCACTTTATCTTTTGCGAGCCTTGGGGTTGGAGAGTCACAATTAGGATTGTTTTCTTCGCAAGCAATTGCTAACCTGATGACTTCATATTGATAACGTTCCACTTTGTTATATGTTTTGCCGTTTTCTTCATAGGTATAGTAAAAATATACATAGCGATTTTGGGAAAATTTAGGATCAATGACAACTCCCAGTAATCCTCCCTCGCCAATTTCTTTAACCTTATCAAAAGTTGCTACCTCTTTTTCTTTAAGTTTTCCATTACTGTCAATAAGCAAAACTCTGCCAGAACGCTCTGTAATCAGCAATGATTTATCTGGCCCGCCTTGCCCGTTGGCAGGCGAGGCAGGTAAAAAGACAATAGCCCACGGCACATCAAGTCCTGCGGCGATTACTTTGTAAGTTTGAGTTTGCACTTCTGTAGTAGCAGGGGGTTTGATGTTGTTCCTCATGCGAAATGCCTTATTTGCCAGATCAGATTTATTTTTCTCGTTGGTAGAAAGAAAAATTATTCCCGCAACAACGATGCCAATAATACCTATAAACACTATGCTGCGTTTCATATACTCTTTTATTCTACTTGCTTATTCATAAATTATCAATTTAAGGTTGCAATAGGATAGAATCCTACAAAACAAATAATTATTTGTATAAATTTGGTATAATGGCAATTCTTCATGAAAAAATTACTGCTCGCCGTCCCTTTAGTTGTTTTTTTAGGATTTTTCATTTTTACTGGCGTTGGTAAAGATACTTCTCAACAGACAAAGTCTCTTTCCGGGATTTCTTTCGAAAACGAAGATACAGCTGTATCGAAAGAAGACCTTCATACTTTATCTATTGATTACTTACGAAAACAAAAGCACCCTGGAAGCGATATTGTTATCGAGGAAACATTAACTTCAGGTTCAAACTACAACCGTTATATTGCCTCATATAAAGCTGAAGGCTTAAAAATTTATGCACTTCTTACTGTTCCAACAGATGATCGTCCAAAAGACGGATGGCCGGTGATTATCTTTAACCATGGTTTTATTCCTCCAGCAGAATATAGCACAGCAGACCGTTACACTGCTTATACCGATGCGTTTTCCAGAAACGGATATATATTGTTTCGTCCAGATTATCGAGGACATGGAAATTCAGAAGGTATAGCAGCAGGAGGGTATGGATCTAACGCATATACTATAGATGTATTAAACGCAGTAAGTTCTATTAAAAGACTTAAAGATCCAACAAATGTTAGTAGCTCGCCTCGCTTCGCGCCTGCGTCGACGCGAGTTGCGGGCGAAGCCACGCCAGAGGCGGGCGAAGCGGGTCAATTATCAATTGTTAATGCAAATCGCATCGGGATGTGGGGGCATTCCATGGGTGGATTTATTACACTTCGCAATATGGTGGTAAGTAAAGATATTAAAGCCGGAGTTATTTGGGCGGGAGTTGTTGTATCATACCCCGATCTTATTAATAACTGGCGACGTAGATCTTCTCTCACCGTTACTCCATCTCTTTCCGGAGGGCGTCCCGGATGGAGACAAAGTTTAATTGAGCAATATGGAACGCCCGAGAATAATCCTGCCTTTTGGAATTCAATCTCCGCCAATTCTTATCTTAACGATATTTCCGGACCGCTACAATTGCATCATGGGACAGCAGATGCCTCGGTTCCTGTTGCTTTTTCAGAAAAACTTAGCGAGCAATTAAAGAAAACTAATAAGTCTGTTGAGCTATTTATTTATCCCGGAGATGATCATAACATTGCAAATAATTTATCTACTGCGCTTGATAGATCAGTTGCATTTTTTGATAAGTATCTCAAATAATCGCCAGATAATGCATCGCTGTATTTTCTTTTAGAAAACTGATATTCTTATATCATAGAGTATGAATAGAGAGGATTTAAAGCGGTGGGGAAGAAGTTTGGTAATTTTTCTGATTGTTTTTCTGATTTTATCGATCTATCTATTTTTACGTCGCGGGTATTACAATCTCTATATTATTAATAAAGTATTAGGCTCAACGGCTGTTATCCTTGCTGGTTTTAGTTTAATTATTGGCCCTTTATCAAAAAAATTTTCTGCATTTTCTTCCTTTATGACTATACGACGACACTTAGGACTTTTAGCCTTTGCTTCTGGGCTAGCTCACATTACTGCCTCGCTTGTTCAGACAGAAAGATTTGAGTGGTTCTCGTGGTATCTAAATGAATGGATTCCGGTTACATTTGGAATTCTTGCGATTGCAACATGGACGTATATGACTTACTTGTCACGCAACGAAAAAATCCGCCTGCTTGGAGTAGATACTTGGAAAAAGAGATTAAGTATTGCGGGAAATCTTGCTTTTCTTGCTATCTTCCTTCATCTCACTGTTATGAAGTATGAAGGTTGGATTAGGTGGTTTAATGGCCAGGTAAAGCAAACTCCCCAGCTGGCAAATCCTTCATATCCACCGGCAAGTCTATTTATTTTTTTGGTGATGGTTTTGGTTATTGCCTATCGTACGTATCTCTATTTCAGACATAGAAACTTATGAGGAAGTTTCTTGCTAAAAATATTCTTTATATTGCCTGGATCCAAAGCATTGCAGCTACATTAGGGAGTCTTTATTACAGCGAGATACAGCATTTTACGCCCTGCCCACTTTGTTGGTATCAACGGATTTTTATGTACCCTTTGGTCTTAATTCTGCCAATAGGTATTTTGCAAAAGGATACGAAAGTCTACCAATATGTTTTGCCGCTAAGTATTATTGGCTGGTTAATTGCTCTTTATCAAATTCTATTACAAGGTGGTATTCTGCCAGAAACTGTTAAGCTATGTACTGTTGGTATTTCCTGTGCGACCAAATATACTATCTATTTTGGATTTATTACCATTCCGATGATGTCGCTAATAATCTTTACCGGTATAATTGTTTGTATGTCCGTCTATAGAAATTTATCTAAAAAACAATGACGCAAGAAGCAAAATATATTATTGGTATAAGCCTTGTGACCATTGGTATTATTGTTGGCGCGGTGTTTTTTTTAGGAAAAAACGAACGGAAAGAAACTCCTGGCGTTGACAGCGGTATACTTACTCGCAACGCAAATAATAAAATATCAGCAAATAATGCCAAAGTAACCATGGTAGAATTTGCCGATTTTCAGTGTCCCGCTTGTGCAAATACATTTCCTGAGGTAAAAAAAATTTTAGAAGAATACAAAGGAAAAATTACCTATATCTATCGCCATTATCCGCTTCCCCAGCATCAAAACGCAATACTTGCTGCAAAGGCGGCCGAAGCAGCAGGCAGACAGGGAAAATTTTGGGAAATGGAGAATCTTCTTTACACAAAACAATTGGAGTGGGCAGAAGAAAGTTCGCCTCAGAATATATTTATAGCGTATGCAAAAACCTTAGAGCTTAGTGAAGAAGAGTTCAAAAAAGACATAGAGGGAAATACTTTTGATACAAGAATTCAACAAGATAAGATAGACGGGCAATCACTTGGGGTTAATTCAACGCCCACATTTTTTATAAATGGCAAAAAATTTACCGAAGTACCTTCCTACATTAACCTTAAAATGGTAATAAGTCAGTTTCTAAAATAATAGACTTATAGTATATTTGACTTTGTTTTTGTTTCGTGGTATACTACTACTTATCGATTCTTCTTGTGTAAGCTGTTATATTCCTTTAATTATATGGTAAGGCAAGTGAGGCATCTCCGATGAGTAAAGATCAGATTTACAATTCTTATCTCCACCAACCATGTGATCGCTGTGGAGGCGAAAGGTATATATCAAAAACCTGGAAAGAAACGACTACAAACTACTCGGGTGCAAAAGTTGTCATAGAATATACCCAGGCAGATTGTCGTAATAAAGCTTGCCAGGCAGAGTTTGAAAAAAAACTTTTGGCAGAAGAGGAAAAAAGGGTATTAACGAAGCAAAAAAAAGAAGCAGATTCCCTTTTAAGAAAGAAAAATATTGCGAAAGCCAGAAATTTAAAAAAGAGAGACAAATAAAATAGAGAAATTTTAATATTTAATTCACCTAAATTATATTAAATCGCAGGCTACGTTTTGTCATAATCTTCTATTTTAGCGTAAACCACAGGTAAACCCCGCACCCACGACCTTACCCCGATTAAATCGGGGCCTACGGTCGGGGTATGGAATTTCGCTTCGCGAACATGGAGTTGACCCACGTTCTGACGAACGGGGCATGTGCGAGGTAAAATATTTACAACATTTAGTTTATCAGCTATTATACGCTCGATGGACTTGATAGAAGAAGTGTGGGATAGAACAAAAGCGCTCCTTGTCCACTTTGCCCATTTTGAGAAAAGGAACAGAATCAGACGATATGGGCTACCAATTATTCTGGTGGTGATTGTTTTCTTCATAAAGCAGTACTTTCATCAGTTGCTGGGCGATAATTCAGCATTCCTAATG
>CAYZZG010000014.1:0-2900 GCA_964482825.1 uncultured Gammaproteobacteria bacterium | reverse complement strand
AGTTAGTTCTGTATATGGGGGTTTGGGACCGGGGCTGTTTGCCACAATACTCTCTGCTGGTATTTTATACTTCAACTTTCTTATTGCAGACTTTCCACACCATCCTTTTATTGATGACTTTATTGTTTTAGCAATTTTTATAGTGGAAGGTTTTGTTATTAGTGTTGCCAGCGAAGCAAGATTTCAAATAGAAAATCAAAAAGATGAATTTATTGGATTTTTAGCACACGAATTAAAAAATCCCCTGGCATCTGTTAAGGGATTTTCAGAATTAATTGTAAGGAATGCAAAAAGTAAAGGATATGAAAAAATCCTTTTGTATTCAGAACAAATAAATATCCAGTCAGATAGAATTTTGGAGCTGATTAATGATTTGCTCGATATTACCAAAATAGAAATTGGAAAATTTACCTATGTCGACTCATCTTTTGATGTGAACAGTTTGGTGAATGAAGTTATTACGCATCAGAGGGCTGTTGCAAAAAACCGTAGTATAGAATTACGCGGTTCTTCAAAGAAGATTGTCTACGGAGACCGGTATAGAATTGGGCAAGTAATAACAAATCTACTTACTAACGCTATAAAATATTCTCCTGAGACTAAAAAAATAATTGTGAGGGTGAAAGATGAGAAAGGAGCAGTTTGTATAAGCGTCAGAGATTATGGATTAGGAATCGAAAAAAAAGATCAGCAAAAGATATTCAGCAGATTTTACAGAACAGATGTAATACAAAGAAGCAGATCCGAGGGTTTAGGGCTTGGTCTTTACATCTGCAGGCAAATAGTTGATCACCATAAGGGAAAGATGTGGGTAGAAAGCAAAGAGGGCAAAGGATCAATATTTTACGTAAAACTTCCCGTGGGTATGCCAGTACAGAGAAAAATAAGATAAGTACACTTACACACACCTGGTGCGTGATAGGTAGACACCTCAGGATTTTTAATTTCCTACTTGACATACGTAAAAATTCATACTAGAATTTTAATATATGTTCAATCGTTCATATATTAAAGGACATGAAGATCATCCTCACTACCTTACAGATGCTAGAGTATTATCGCTTCAAAAAAGCATTAGTTTTTCTGCGGAAGAAGAGGAATTAGTGAGGATTATAAGAAATTTATCTGATCCTACAAAGCTTAAAATTTATCTGCTGCTTCATAAAGTAGAAGAAATTGCAGTTACAGACTTAACTCAGATACTTGGCTTAACTCAGTCTGCTGTTTCACATGCGCTCTCTGATCTTAAAAGCCTGGGACTAGTTGAATCACATCGCTGTGGACAGTTGATTTGTTATACTCTAAGGAATGGAGAAAAAAGAAGCAAATTCTTACGTTTTTTTGAAAAATTTAAATAGCTATGAAGGCCTTTAATTTAATTATTATTGGGGTGTTAGTATTTGTAGCTTTAGGGTTTATCTTCTTTAGGGATGGTTTCTTAAAAACACAAAAAACCCAGACTCCCGCTGCTACAACCTCTAAAGTATTAATGGATCGTTTAAATTACATTGAATACTCGGCGCAAAATCTTCAGAATTCATATAAGTCTGGACGCCCGGTATTATTTTTTGCTGCCACTCTTTGGTGTCAAACTTGCTCGCAATTGGACAAAGAGATTAAGGAAAGATCTGCCGAATTGCCATCAGATGTTACCCTTTTAAAGGTTGATTATGATAACGATAAAACAACAAAAGCAAAATATAACGTAACTACCCAGCATACTCTAATCCAACTTGATGGCAGTGGCAAGGAAGTAAAGCGTTGGATTGGCGGCAACTTTGATGCGTTAGTACAGAATATACAATAAATATGTTTTTACTTATACCAATTGCTTTCATATCAGGGATTCTTACAGTGTTTTCACCTTGTGTGTTGCCAATCTTACCCATTGTTTTAGCAAGCGGTATAGATGGTAACACTAAAAGGATAAAGGGTGTTATTGCAGGACTTATTTTAAGTTTTACTATTGCTTCATTAATCTTGGCTACGTTGGTTAGAGCGCTAGGTATCTCAGCTGATACGGTAAGAGTGATAGCTGTAGTACTTCTTGTGTTTTTTGGAATTGGACTTGTTTTTCCCGTTCTTTGGGAAAGAGTACAGTATTGGATTGAACGGTACTGGCCCTCCTTCGCTCCGCTGAGCGGAGCTTCGGCGGGTAAACATTTTGGCGGTTTTTGGGGAGGTTTTATAACTGGTGCAAGTTTAGGCGTGGTCTGGACTCCGTGCATTGGTCCGGTTGTGGCAGCTATGGCGACTCTTGCTGCAGTAAGCTCGTTCTCTTTGGCAATGGTAGCGGTTGTATTTGCTTATGCTTTAGGAACAGGAGTACCATTATATTTCATAGCAAAGGGTGGAGCTAAGGCATCGCAAAAATTAACCTTTTTTAAAACACAAAATCAAAAAATCAGACAGGTATTTGGAGTTATTATCCTAGCAACAGCTTTATTTATCTGGACCGGAGCAGACAGGGTGTTTCAGGGGTGGATTTTATCAAACCTGCCGCAGTCCTGGACGCAAATTGCCACCAATTTTGAAACAAGGTTTTCTATTGAAAAATATCTCAATACGCTGGGGCAACAAAGTAAGCCTGTTAAGAAATCTCCACCAGGAACAATAGTAGTTAGAGACGTGTCGCTACAAACTGATTTTACTGGCGCAAAGGTAAAACCATCTGATCTTTTGCAAGGATGTTTTGGTGGAAAAGATTGTATACCGTCTATTGATGATCCTAAATTTGAGTCTGCAAAGCAGGCTGCATGGTTAAAGGACAACGATATTATTTTTGCCATCAATTATAAAGGTATTAAAAAAGCATATCCGCAGCGAATTCTCAACTGGCATGAAATCGTCAATGACAAAATTGCAGGTGATCCCGTAGCGGTCACTTTTTGCCCGCTTTG
>CAYZZG010000013.1:17973-18210 GCA_964482825.1 uncultured Gammaproteobacteria bacterium | reverse complement strand
GTCTAATCCTCTTTCTTTAATTGCAGTAATTAGTTTTTGATAGTCATGAATTCGCTGTGAACCGCTCATAATTTCTATCCCCCTAAACAGCATGTCGTAACTTAAGCTATACTCCGTATTTTCAGGGTCGGGCATGGTATAAAAGGCCCGTTTTTTTGTGGGAAAATGGGTAATTGTCACCAGATCGCTACCGTGAGTCTTAAGTGCCCAGTTACTGATATCAACCTCGTCCTGAGG
>CAYZZG010000013.1:0-17963 GCA_964482825.1 uncultured Gammaproteobacteria bacterium | reverse complement strand
AAACATCTCTTCCTGTTTCTTTAAAAATAATTTCCTGCGCTTCCGTGAGCTTTAAGCGTGGTATCTTTGCTAATTTTGGGGCCTCTACGTTGAACTTTTCAAAAATATCTTTGCATTGCTCTATTGTATAAGCCAACATTTCCGTTGCTATTCCCTCAAACAAATCAATCAGCTCATTAAATGATACAAAACCAAACTCGCAGTCAAGCTGGATGGTTTCGGCCAAATGGCGGGTGGTTACCGATGGTTCGGCTCTATACGCCCGAGAGATGGTAGAGACGCGTTCAAAAACAGGCACCAGCATCTGTTTATAAAGTTGTGGACTTTGAATAAGAAAAACTTTATGACCATAATAATCAACATAAAAAACTTCTGCTCCGCCTTCGGTAGCTGCAGAAGCGATAGTGGGGACAAAAATCTCGGTACATTCTCTTTTTTTTGCTGCCTTTCTAAAGCCTTCTACAATGGCTTCCTGAACCTTAAAGATCGGAGAAACTGAAGGATGGCGAAGGGTTAGCGACCGATAGTCCAAAAGGGTGGGGAGTTCAAGATCAAGTGTTTTCCCAGCCATATCAAAAGGCATGGTGGCTGCTTTCTGAACGATTTTTACCTCTTTCGCCAGAATTTCTATTGAACCTGTAGGTAAGGAAAGGTTTTTGTAGTTTTCACTTCGCTCTTTTACCTCCCCTATTACCTCCACCACATCCTGCTGATTAAGGTTTGAGATTGCCGTTACCACGGCCTCTTGCGCACCTACAATCTGCATGATTCCTGATCTGTCCCGAAGATCAAAAAAGGCAATTTTTCCGTGACTTCGTACTGTTTGAACCCAGCCTTGCAGTTTAACTTCTGAGCCTATTTTCTGTAGACAATCAAGCGCCAACGCTCTCTCCGGTTGTTCTTTGTTCATAGTTCTTAGTTCATTGTATCCTGATTTCAGCCTATTGACAAGCGCTAATTTTATGTTATAATTTATCTTATAGTATGAAATTATCTTTTGCTATCTTTAAGAAAAACTTCTCTCTCTTTACGTGAGAGAGGTTGTTTTTGTAACAATCTCCCAAAAATAACTTAGGGAGATTTTTTATTTGGAGAACTATGAACAAGGGCGGAGTAGAATCAGAAAAAAGAATTCAACAAAGACCGGCAGAGCTTGGAGATGTTCCCACAGAGGCGGAACGAATTGTAGAAGCAAGTGAGGTTTCCAAGAGAATAGGGATACCTGTTAGGATATCAAGGGTTAAAAAAGAAAAAATGCCAAAACCTACTGATACATTAGACGATAAGCTTGATCAAATCGCAGATAGGCTTAGAACTAGTCCTTCTGACCCAGGACCAAATTATGATGCCAGACAAGCTACTGCTGTTATATGTGCCGCCGAAGCACTTGCTCACAAAAAACCTCCCCTTCATAAAGTTATAGAATTTACTCAATCAGTCTTCGGAAATAAAAATCATCGAAAGGTTACTGAAGGATTAAATGTAGTCCGCGGCTTGAGAAAACCTCCTGGAAAATAATTGAAAGCTCAACTTAAAGATGTTTTATATCTTTAATTTTCAACTGCAGCTTTCTATTACCATTCCCACCTTCGCCAAGGCTTCGGCGGGCAAGCCACGTATCTTCGCTAATTGTATACGCGATATCAACCGTGTCGCCGATGTGGAATTCGTTAGCCCGCTCTCCTATACCGAATGCTATTGCGTCAAATTTAACATTTAACATTTGACAATTAACAATTAACTTCAAGTGTTTTTTTTCAGATCCAACCAACCGCATAACGTCAATCACCACATTTTTTGTCATAAATACCGGCTCCGGGTTTCCTATGCCAAACGGTGCCAGTTGCTGTATAGCAGCATACAGTTCTGAGTTAATGTAAGAAAATGACAATTCGCAATCAATCCGAAGCGTCCGTGTAAGCAGTGATTCATCAAGAAGTTTTACCGCGGACTGGGTAAGTACTTTTTCAAGAATCTGAATTTTTTCGGTTTCCACCGTAAATCCCGCTGCCATGGGGTGTCCACCGGCATCAACCAAATGCTCCGAAGCGCTGCGGATGAATTCGATAATGTTAAAACCTGAAATTGATCTTGCCGATGCCTTGCTGTATTTTTCGCCTTTCGAAATCACAATCGATGGTCGATAAAACTCTTCCACCAATTTTCCCGCCACCAGTCCGATTACTCCCTGTTGATAGGATTCGTGAGAAATAAATATCAATTTATTTTTTGCTTGCCCTGAGGCGGTCGTTGGGTTAATTGTTAATTGTGAACTGTTAATTGTTGATTTTGCATGCAGTACTGTTTCCTGAGTCAATAGTTGTCTATCTCTATTTGTTCTCCCCAATTTCTGCGCAAGCAGTGTCGCTTTTTCTTTGTTTTTAGTGCAAAGAAGCCGCAGCGAATCCATTGCATACTCCATTCTTCCTGCTGCATTAAGCCGTGGCGCAATTATAAAACCAATATGGTAAGTATCTATTTCTTCCTGTTTTACCATTGCTTCTTCAAAAAGAGCCTTTAGTCCCGGCCGATTAGTTTTGCGAAGTTCTTTAAGGCCGTGAACGAGCAGCGTTCTATTTGCTCCATGCAAAGGAACAAGATCCGCAACAGTAGCCAGTGCAACTAGTGCCAAATGATCAGTAGATGTTTGGTATTTATTTGAAATTTGAAATTTGAAATTTGAAATTTCCTTCGCCAGAAGGTATGCCACACCTGTACCACACAATTGAGTGGTGTGAACGATGGCCTGTGCTTTTGGCAGCTTTTTTGAGGGAAGGTGATGATCGGTAATAATGACATCTATTCCATTTTTGTTTGCAAACTCCACCGCCTCATTCGCCACAATGCCGTTATCAACGGTGATAATTAATTGGATATTTGAAATTTGAGATTTGATATTTGAAATTCCTATCGGAGATAGGCCGTACCCCTCATCTATCCTATGTGGAATATAGGGCAAAGCCTTCGCGCCAAGCGCATGAAGCGTTTCCCACAATATCGCACTGCCGCAAATGCCGTCAACATCGTAATCTCCAAACACCACAATCTGCTCCTGTTTTTCTATTGCTTTCTGAATACGTTTGATCGCTTTGTTTAATTGCGTTTTCTTAATACCAACACTTGCGGGAGTAACCTTTGATAGTTCGGGATGAAGAAATTCTTCTTTCTGCTTTTTTGTTTTTATTTCTCTATTTGCAAGAAGAATATTTACTATCTTGTTAATTGTCAATTGTGAACTGTTAATTGTTGTGCTAGCAATTTTCCATTTACGCATAAGTCTAAAGTTTTGCTATACTATAACAGATTAACACAAGAAGTAGCTATGGAAAAAAAAATTCCGCAGGACGTTTTATCTTATTATAAAAAATTTCAACAAGCAGGTTTTGAGATTTATTTTGTAGGTGGCTGCGTCCGAGATCTGTTGATGGAAAAAAATGTCAAGGACTGGGATTTTACAACTAACGCAAAACCAGAAGAGATTCTAAAACTTTTTCCTGATGGGTTTTACGACAACATTTTTGGTACCGTTGGCATCCCTATTCCCAAATCCGTCATTCTGGGGAAGAATGAAACGACGACGCCAGAATCGGATTCTGGACAAAGCCAGAATGACAAAACAATGGTTTTAGAAGCAACTACTTTTAGAACAGAGAAGGGCTATAGCGACAGACGGCGGCCAGACACTGTTGAGTGGGGAACTTCTATAGAAGAGGATTTGGCAAGACGGGACTTTACCATCAATACTATTGCACTTACCTTCCCATCTTCCTTCCCATCTTCCCAAGGTGGCGTAGCTATTCCACCTCTAAGGTGGAATTCTATTGGCACCTCTGGACATTACTCGTTTATTGATCCATATGGCGGGCAAAAAGACATAGAGAAAAAAATTATCCGCGCTGTTGGAGATGCAAAAAAACGATTTAAGGAAGACGCGTTACGGCTTTTGCGTGCCATACGTCTTGCAACCGAACTTGCGTTTGTTATTGAAGACCAAACATGGAAAGAGATAGTTGCTAATGCAGCGCTTATTAAAGAGGTTTCTGCCGAGAGAATACAAATAGAGCTTCTGAGAATTCTTGCAAGCGACTATCCTTATGATGGCGCTATGCTTTTGCGAAACTCTACGTTACTTGATTATATTTTACCAGAACTTTTGGAAGGTGTTAAAGTTTCTCAAGTCCGTCCAGGACGCCATCATACCACCGATGTATTTACCCATAACATAATGTCGCTCAAGTTTTGTCCGTCAAAAGATCCAGTCGTGCGATTCGCCACACTACTTCATGATGTAGGCAAACCCAAAGTCCAATCAACAGATGAAGAAGGATATATAATTTTTCATAATCATGAAATTGTCGGAGCAAAAATAGCACGAGAAATCTGTGATAGGCTAAAATTTTCTAAAAAAGAGCGCGACAAAATTGTCAATTTAATCCGTTGGCACATGTTTACGGTTGATGAAAAAATAACCGACGCGGCAGTGCGACGGTTTATTCGACGTGTTGGCGTTGAAAACGTAAAGGATATGATGGATTTGCGTATTGGTGATCGCTTAGGTGGCGGAACCCAAACTGCAGAAAGTTGGCGGCTAAAACTATTTCGAAAACGGATCGAAGAACAACTCCAACCAGCACCTTTCTCTACTAAAGATCTAGCTATTGATGGACACGATGTGATGAAAGAGCTAGATTTAAAACCCGGACCAAAAGTTGGTGAAATTCTCCAGAAATTATTTGAGGAAGTGGACGAGGATTTATCAAAAAACACTCATGAATACTTGCTAAAAAGAATAAAGGAACTTGCGTAGCAACACTTCGGAGGAGTCCTTTCGGCTCGCCTCGCTATCGCTTTGGCGAAGCGGGCCACCTCCGAAGTGGACAAACTAGTATGCAAAATAATATATTAGATGTAAAAAATTTAACCAAAAAATTTAGTTCATCAACTGACGAATTTACTGCTGTTGATAACGTTTCATTGGAAATTGCCGATGGAGAAATTCTTGGTTTGCTAGGGCCAAATGGGGCAGGAAAAACCACCACAATCCAGATGCTTCTGGGCGTTATGACGCCAACAGACGGAACAATACATTATTTTGGAAAAGAATTCTTTCGAAATAGAACTGCCATTCTAAAAGAAGTAAATTATTCATCAACGTATATCAGTCTCCCCTGGCATTTTACTGTTTTAGAAATTCTTGAGGTCTTTGCTCTTCTTTATGAGGTATCTGAAAGAAGAAAGAGGATTGAAAAGCTTCTCGGAGAGTTTGATCTCCTCCATCTGAAGAAGAAACAGTTCTTCATGCTTTCTGCTGGTGAAAAAACACGATTACTTTTGACGAAAGCATTTATCAATTTCCCAAAAATACTTCTACTTGATGAGCCAACTGCAAGTCTTGATCCAGAAATTGCTGTAAAAGTACGAGAGTTTCTTAAAAAGGAAAAAAGTGAATATAACACCAGTATGCTTTTTACCTCCCACAATATGGCCGAGGTCGAGGAGATGTGCGACAGAGTAATTATCCTTAATCATGGAAAAATTATTGCCCAAAACACCCCGGAAAAACTCACAAAAACACTTACCACATGTAACTTAGAACTCTTTATTAAAAATGACGCAAAAAAAGCAGAAGATTTCTTAAATGCTACAAAAGTGCCTTTTGAAAGAGACAAAAATTTCTTCAAAATAACAGTTGAAGAACAGAAAGTTGCCAATGTCTTAACACTACTTGCGAAAGAAAAGATTGCCTACCATGAAATAACAATTAATAAGCCCAATTTGGAAGATTATTTCTTACAGGTTTTGGAGAAAAAAAATGATTAATTTTAATCGTGTTTTTGCCATGCTCCTTCGTTACACCATTAGCATGCGACATAATTTTGACAGGCTTTCAGATATGTTTTATTGGCCGGCAATGGATCTTTTTATATGGGGTCTTACCGGTCTCTACATCGTAAAAACAAGTAACGATCCGCGTATTCTTACTGTTGTTTTAAGCGGGTTGGTTTTCTGGATTGTTTTATGGCGGGCACAATACGAAATTACTACAAATCTTCTTGCAGAAATTTGGGATAAAAATTTAGTTAACCTATTCGCATCACCCCTGACTATTGGTGAATGGATTGTTACGTTTATGATTTTCGGCCTTGCAAAAACAATTATAAGTGTTATTTTTTCTGCTTTTATCGCTTATTTACTTTACGGCTTTGTCATCTTTTATTATGGTTGGTACATAATCCCTTTTACTGTTATTCTTATTCTTGCCGGATGGGCGGGAGGATTTCTTGTTGCCGGTATCTTGATTCGTTTTGGGAATAATTTTCAAACACTTGCCTGGGCAGGTATTTATCTTATGGCGCCCTTTTCTGCAATTTTTTATCCGGTAACAACGCTTCCTTTATGGGCGCAAAAGGTGGCGGCTTTTGTACCCGCAAGTTATATCTTTGAAGGTCTACGAGAAATCCTCTTTACAGACCGTGTGTCCTATGATAAACTCATCATAAGTTTTGCTATAAGCATTGTCTATTTAACTATTGCTCTTTGGTTTTTTACATCAATGTTTAATAGAAGTAAAAAACTCGGGCTTGGAAGATTAATTTAGATGAAAAAATTTTTTACGTCTGAATCTGTAACCGAAGGCCACCCCGATAAGCTGTGTGATCAAATTGCTGATGCAATCCTTGATGCAATCCTTGATAAAGACCCAAAAGCCAGAGTTGCCGTTGAAGCACTTATCACCAATGGTGTTATACTGGTAGCCGGAGAAGTAACAACCAGTGTTTACGTTGAAATTCCCGATATTGTCCGAAAAGTTATTAAAGATGTGGGCTATACCAATGCAGAATATGGATTTCATTACGAAACAAGCGGCGTAACGATCGCAATTCATGCGCAGTCTTCCGATATCGCCCGAGGAGTTGACAGCTATAAAACAGACGATGGCAAAATTGTTCAAGAAGAGTTAGAAAAGCTTGGAGCGGGCGATCAAGGATTAATGTTTGGTTTTGCCACCAAAGAAACAGCAGAACTAATGCCTCTTCCCATTGTACTGGCTCATAAACTTTGCAAACGATTAGCAGAGGTACGAAAGAAAAATATTATTAAGGGACTGCGCCCCGATGGAAAATCACAGATTACCATTGAATACAGAAGCAACAATCCATACCGAGTTGATGCTGTGCTTATCGCCGCACAGCACGATGAGAAAGTTAAATCAGACAAACTTAAAGAACAAGTTATCGACAAAGTTATTAAGTTTGTGGTGCCAAAAAATCTGATTGACAAAAATACTAAATTTTACGTCAATACCACTGGCCGATTTGTCATAGGGGGTCCTCAAGCCGATACGGGTCTAACTGGAAGAAAAATTATTGTTGACACCTATGGTGGCTATGCACGACACGGCGGCGGCGCATTCTCTGGAAAAGATCCAACAAAAGTTGACAGAAGTGCTCAGTATATGGCCCGCTATGTGGCCAAAAATGTGGTGGCTGCAAACTTAGCCGAAAAATGTGAAGTCCAAATTGCATATGCTATTGGCCGACCAGAACCAATGTCGGTATTGGTTGATACCTTTGGAACCGGTGTTATGAACGATGAAGATTTAAGTGATATTGTTATAAAGGTATTTGATTTACGTCCGGGAATGATTATTAAACATCTTAATCTTCGCCGTCCTCTCTATCGGCAAGTGGCCGCCTATGGACACTTTGGCAG
This sequence comes from uncultured Gammaproteobacteria bacterium, assembly GCA_964482825.1. Lineage (GTDB taxonomy): Bacteria > Patescibacteriota > Microgenomatia > Levybacterales > UBA12049 > CAYZZG01. The sequence continues at coordinate 10,250 of CAYZZG010000013.1, read as the reverse complement.
AAACGACCTTGATCTTCCTTGGGAAAAAACGGATAAAGTGACTGACCTTAAGAAGCTCGCCAAAATATAATCCTCATGTCAAAAAAACAACTTCAAGAAGAACTCAAACAATCAATGTTGGCAAAAGATGAGCTTAAAACCTCTGTTTTACGTCTTCTTCTTTCTGCAATCGGATATTACGAAATTCAAGAAGGTGGAGCAGGATACGAAGCAACAGATGAGAATGTACTAAGCGTTATTCAAAAAGAAGTAAAACAACGAAAAGATTCTATTGAGCAATTCCAGAATGCAGGACGGCAGGATTTAGCAGATAAGGAAACCAACGAGCTAAACATCCTTCAAATATATTTACCCAAACAGATGAGTGAGGAAGAGATTCGAGTCTTGGTAAAAGACGCTATCGAGCAAACTGACGCATCATCAATACAAGATATGGGCAAAGTCATGGGCGCCTTAATGCCAAAAGTAAAAGGAAAAGCAGATGGAACTTTGGTTAGTCAGATAGTAAAAACCAAACTCTCAGGCTAGTTTTTCTTTCTTCTCCACTCCTCCCAAACCACCAACAAGGGCGCGGCGTTAAAGATAGAAGAATAAGTACCGCTAAAAATACCAACTAAAAGCGCGACAACAAACCACTTTGTATTTTCCCCTCCAAAAAGAAACAGGGTAAATAACACCAGTAATACCGTTAATGATGTATTGATTGATCTTCCAAGTGTCTGAATAATTGAGTCGTTAACAACTTCTCCAAAAACTCTCCCCGGCATTCGCCGAAGGTTTTCACGAATGCGATCAAATACAACGATTGTGTCATGAACAGAAAAACCAATAATTGTAAGTACGGCAGTAACAAATAAACTGTCAATTTCAACGTGAAAAAAATGTCCAAGTAAAGAAAAAACTCCAAGAACAACTAAAACATCATGGATCAGCGCCGCAAGTGCAGTAAGACCAAATCGGAGACTGCTTGCCGGTTTTGGTACTTTTCTAAATGACCATGCGATGTATATAATAATAAGAATCGATGCTAAAATAACTGATTGAATTGCCTTGCTGGTTGTTTCAGATCCAACAGTGGGACCAATAGTTTCAAAGCTTTCCTCTTTAAAATTTCCTACTTTCCTTTTAAGAGTATCTAATATATCCTGATGCTTTTTTTGATCAAAAGGCACTGAACGAATAAAAAGCTTATTTTCCCCTGGCTGAATAGTGACCACTTCTATTCCTTTTTCTGTAAATGTTGACCGTATGGCATCGATCTTTTTCTGATCAACGTTTTTTTGAAAAGAAAAAGTAAGTCTTGATCCGCCAGTAAAATCAATCGAGAGACGCAAACCAAAAAGTGCAAGCGAAATAACTCCTGGTACAATAACTACCAGAGAAATAAGAAAGTATATATTTTTCTTACCAACAATATCCATAACGAAAATTGCTAAATTGTTACATTGCTACATTGTTAGTAACAATTAATCTAGATAATTAACAATAGAACAACTTAACAATGAAACAATCATCATTTATAAACTAATCTTAAGAATGTTCTAGTCACAATAATTGCCGAAAACATCGAAACTAGCACGCCAATCAACAGCGTTATTGCAAAGCCACGAACAATCCCTGTTCCAAAATATATTAAGACAAGCGAGGTGATAATACTTGATATATTGGAATCCCGTATTGATGTCCATGCTCTTGCAAATCCAAGCTCAATTGCAACCGGGAAAGATCTACCACTTCGAAACTCTTCTCTCATTCTTTCAAATATAAGTATGTTTGCATCAACTGCCATACCAATAGAAAGAATAAATCCGGCAATGCCGGCAAGCGTTAGGGTTACAGGAATAACTTTAAAGACAGCCAACACAAAAATTGTATAAAGTACCAAAGAAAAAGAGGCCAGCATGCCAAGCTTTCCGTATAATGAACTCATAAAGATAACAATAATTACAAATCCCAAAATACCGGCAAATAAGCTTTTTTGCAGTGATTCATTCCCAAGCGTTGCTCCAACCGTATGCTGTTCAAGTATCGAAAGTGGCACCGGCAAAGCGCCTGCCTGAAGTTGAATAGAAAGCGTTTTTGCTTGTTGGGTGGAAAATCCTCCGCTTATTACTGCTGCTCCGTTGAGTATTGGTTCATTTACCCGTGGCGCCTGAATAACCTGGTTATCTAAGACAATCGCAACTATTTTTCCGACATTGTCTTGTGTGATTTTAGCAAATTTTTTCTGTCCGTCATTACTAAAAGAAAGCTGCACCTGAGGTTGTCCTGTATTAGAATCGAAAGTAACTGCCGAGTTTTGTAAGTCTTTTCCCGTGAGGTCTGTCTTTTTGGGATTTTGAAAAATATTTGTAATTCCCGCCGGGAGTGATATCTCGTCTAATACCTTTGCTGATCCTGATGCTCCCTCTACCCAAAATGATAACTGCGCAGTTGTACCAATAAGCCCTACTGCCTGATTAATATCCGTTACTCCCGGAAGCTCCACAATAATTCTGTGTTCATCTTTTATGATAGATGTTTGTATAACAGGCTCTGAGACTCCAAGAAAGTTTATTCTTTTTTCTATAACATTTTTTGCTCCATCAAGTGCATCGCTTCTTTTCTCCTGTGGAACATCTTTCATGTCCGCTTTTAGGGTTATACTCGTACCGCCTTCCAGATCAAGTCCCCTACGGAAAGGGAATTCTTTTTGAAAACGATAAGAACCAATGAAAAAATTAGGACGAAAACCTGATATTGTCTTATGTATTTGTATGCTTTTATTAATAAGTGGCAACTTTGGAGACTCATAGGAAATGGTAAACGCTGGGGGAAAATCAACCAAAACTGCAAGAATTGTCAAAATAATAATAAACCAAAATAAAAAGCGTGGATTTTTCATGAAGTCTTATGTCAGGCAAGCATGCTTTCTTCATCGCCTAGTAACATAACACGCGATCCGGAAAGAATATTTTCAATAAACGGGTCTGATTTTTTCTTTCTAAAATCAAATTCCTCTTCTGACATTGCTGTATAATTAACTTCTGTATTCCTTCTTTTCTCTTCGTTTCTTACTAAAAGTGCTAATTCAGGTAACACAATTGTTCCAACAACTAACAAGTCGACATCTTCAGATCCATGCCTTGTCCTCTTGACAAATCGACCGGAAAACATTGCGTATTTAATCTTTCCTAGCTTACTTTTGTTTCTTAATATATCCCCGCCTAATCCTAATGTTTTTGCCCCAAGGGCAAGTAAATCATTATAAAATGGATAAGTTTTTGATAAAGAATAATATACTCTATTTGCGCGTGGCTCTCTGGAAAGAATTCCGTTTTTCTCTAAAAACGCAAGTTCTCTCCGAACGGCATTTATTTCATCGTTAGTGCGGCGAACAAGTTCTCGCACGTGATACATTTCTGTCGGATTTGTTAAGAAAACATCGAGAAGTTTTACTCGGGATTTTGATGTTATTAGGTCTGCAAACATATTCTGCCTCTCCTATTTCTTGAAATTCGATGCGTACGAATAGTGTTCAACTCTTTCTATTTTACTTTATATCCGATACGCCATCAATGGGCAGAATCTCAAACCAAATTTTTCCTCTATTAAATTTGATAGGCGTACCGTTTGTGTCAAAAAGTAGTGTTCTTCCTGTCCTTCCATCTTTTCTCCACGTACCTATAATCTTTTTGCCATCCAAAATAACCGTTGCCTTACCACTTCCTTTGGTTTTGTAAAGCAAATGAAGATTGCCTTCGTACCCGTCGTTAGCCCGGCTCTCTTGCATAAAAAGAAGCACGATATTTCTAGTAGTAATTTGCTTAGTTGTATTCTTATCTATATGCGCACTTTCACCATTACTTCTCTTATAGCCATTTAGCGATTTATCGTATGTCCAATCAATAAAGTATTTTGAATATCCTCTCCAGAATTCGAGATGAATGGTTTGGTTCTGGGGTCTTTCTGTAATGGGAGTATCGTCTTTAAAGGTGTAAGAAACAAATTTTGTGTTCCAATTATTTCCTTTTTTATCTACATTTGCTAAATCTCGGGATTTGTCCGCAAATTGCCATAGTTTGGTAGTGGTAGAATACATCGTGTGTTCAGTCTCCGTAGTATGACCAAGTCGGTCATAGTCGCGCCAAAATGTTGGAAAGCCAATAGAAAATTGATTTAAATCATTATATCCTGTCCACCCATAATCAGTAATCTGCCCAAGTGCATTAGCAAGCCCTGGGGTGTTGGCTCCTCCCACATGGGCATAGAGAGGATAGTCCCCATATTCTGAAATGTAGTCAAGAAAATAAGTTCTTGCAGAACGAATTGGGCCAATTTGCGCTCCATCCTCGCAATAGTATACAGCAAGAAACCTTGTAATTCCACCTTCTGCAACTGCTTCGTAGATAACATCTGCAAAGGAAAGTCCTGATTGTGGCCTGGCATTTTCGTGATTTTCTATCATAATGCCAAGCGGCCGATGCTTTTCCCACCACTCATGTTGCTGCTTTGAATAGAGCCCGCCATTCAACGGACAACTTTCTGTTTTAGGCAGCGTATTGTCAAATACAACTGTTCCATTAACACCTTGCTTTGCCGATGGTAATGGCGAATTTATTGCTGATTTTACTCCTGGAGTATTAGAAAATAACGCATAGGAAATTCCTGCAGAAAGTATATATACAAATATAGTAGTTAAAATAATCGTTGTTCTTTTCTTATCCATACCTAGACAACTAGTTTTGCTTCTTTTATTGCTTTTTTTTCTTCATCAGATAGCTGGTGCTCAGTTGCTTTTCCGTTTAAGACACTTTTTGCGTACCACCTTGTACCTGATCTGGCATACAGACTTGATATTACTACTCCTGTATCATTTTTATCCAAAAGTGCCAAAATAAAACTTTGATCTCCTCCTGTATCTTTAAAGGGATTAAAACGTAAAAGGCCAATCTTTTGTATGTGAAATATTCCGTCTTTCTCTATTGTATCACAACGAGTTTTTAGAACGTCAATGTCTTTTTGAGAAATAGTAATATTTTTTAATACTTCTTCAAGAATTGTTTTGAGGGTTCTATTGCTAATGCCCTTTGTTAGATTATTATAATGAGATAATAGTTGCCAAAAAAGTATTGTTATGAGTAATAGCCAAAGTAGAGTTATTCCAATTGCTATTAACTCATAATTAACTACCATATATAGAATGTATATTAGCCTCTTGACAGGCTCGTGTCAATAGTGTAATCTTTGCCTATTGCAATGAGTAAGCGAAAAACTCGCCAAGAAAAAATAATTGCGGATCTTCGACGAAAGCTACAAACAACCCATTTAACTTCATCATCTACATCCATGTCGTTACCTTCTAAACCAAATAGAGAGATCTATACTGTTCTTCCGCAAAAAAAATCTCTTGTTGTCTTCGAAAAATTATATATTCTTACAGATCTTCGAAAAACTGCTATCGTTACGCTTTCTATTATTGTGTTTGAAATGATTCTTTATTTTCTTCTTCAAAAACATATCATTTCGTTAGCAAACTTACGATTTTGATATGCGCTATTAATTTTGAAGGGAGGTGAAAACTATGGCACAAATGTATTGTGTAAAATGTCGAGAAAAAAGAGATGATCCAAACGCACAACCAGTTACCATGAAAAATGGTAAACCAGCAATGAAGGGAAAATGTCCAGTTTGCGGTACAGGAATGTACAAAATTGGAAAAGCTTCCTAGTTTTCTTGAAGTCTTCGAAGATTAAGAATAATTTTCAAGAAACTACAATAAAGAAACCCCCTGCAATGCATGGGGGTTTTTTTATGCTAATTCCTCAAAAACAGGTGTAAGATCTCTTTGGAAGGGTGCCTGTTTAACAAGTGGTGCTTTTGATATCTGAGGAATACCGTCTTCCCACGTAGGACGCTCTTCCTGAAAAATAATACCTGTAGGAATTTTTTCTTTTTCTCCTTCTTGAACAGGATGATTAAGCGGCCATATTTGGGCAAGAGCAAACGCTTTTGCTTTATCTTTTGGATCATGACCCTCTGCTTCTACTTTATAAACCCTCTCATAAAACCATGAAAAGGTATTTTTATGATTAAAGGTAACACAGGGCTGCATACTATCAATTATTGAGAATCCTTTATGTTTTAAGCCGGCAACAATTAGTTCTGTTTCCTGTTTATTATCTCCGGCAAAACCCCGGGCCACAAACGTAGCACCGGCAGAAATCGCCAAAGACAGAGGATTTAATGGTACTTCAACTGTTGGTACCGGCGTTGCTTTATTTTTTTCTCCCATATCGGTTGTAGGAGAATATTGACCTGTGGTTAGACCATAGACTTGATTATTGTGTGTAATGAGTGTTAGGTCTATATTGCGACGCATCGCATGAATAAGGTGATTTGTGCCCTCGCTATATTGATCTCCATCTCCGCCGATCACAATAACTGTGAGTCCATGGTTTGCCAATTTGATCCCTTCTGCCACCGGCATTGGTCGTCCATGAAGCCCATTAAAACCATAGGTCTTAACCCAATATGGAAGTTTACCAGAGCATCCAATACCGGATACCAATACGACTTCCCATGGATTCAGATTGAGCGAAACGATGGCGTTTTTAAGTGACACCCAGATACCAAAGTCTCCGCACCCCGGGCACCAATTCGGCTTATCGTAGGTAATCTCTAAATCTTTTATATCCGCCATAGTTTTCTCCTGTCATGTTGAACTTGTTTCAACATCTTCTGTGAACCGTTCTTGGGATCCCGAAACGAGTTCGGGATGACATTTTACAATAACGCTTTCACTTTCTCCACTATTTCCTCCGGATAAAATGGTCTGCCGTCATATCTTCGCAAATGATGATCCAGTGATAACCCGGTATGTTCTCTGATAAGTCCCTCAAATTGACCAGTTTTATTTTCTTCAATGACAAGTGTTTTCTTTGCATTTTTTATATGTTGTGTTACTGCTTCCTGAGGGAATGGGCTAAGGTAGGAAACCTTGAGAAAATTAACAGTGATTCCTTCCTTCTTTAACCATTTTTTTGCTTCCATAATTGGAAATTTGGTTGAACCAAAGCTTATAATAGTAAGTAGAGCGTTTTGATCGCCATAAAGTTCTGGTTGTGGGAATTCCGGCATCGCTGTTGTAATTTTTTGAAACCGTTTATCCATCATTTTTACTCTGTTTTCTGCTTCTTCGTTGTACAATCCATGTTCATCATGTTCGTCTGATCCTGAAAGTCCGATACCGCCTTTTTGGCCGGGGAGGGAACGGGGAGAAATACCATCATCGGTAAACAAGTACCGTTTGTAATCTGTTTGCGTTTGTGCTTCTTGATCATTCAATATTTTGCCCCGTTCAACTTTGAACTTTGAACTTTGAACTCTGAACTCTTCGGCGTTAGCCGAAGCATGTCCTTCCATCAAATATTTATCAACCAACACAATAACAGGCAGTTGATATTTTTCTGCTAAATTAAAAGCCTGCATTGTATAAGTAAATGCCTCTATAATATCGCCTGGCGCAACCACTATGCGAGGAAATTCATCTTGCGCCGCGTGTAAAACAAATCGTAGATCGCCTTGTGATGTCCATGTCGGCATTCCGGTTGCCGGCCCTGGCCGCATACCCTCTACAATAACCAGTGGCGTTTCTGTTTGAGCAGCCAAACCTAATGATTCTACCATCAGAGAAAAACCACCGCCCGCCGAAGCCACCATGCTGCGAACACCGGCAAAAGAAGCGCCAATTGCCATATTTATTCCGGCAATTTCATCTTCTGGCTCTTTTATAATAATTCCGTATTTCAATGCTTGTGATGACAGCGTAGTCAGCACACCGTTAATTGGTGTCATTGGATAAATAGCAGCAAACTGTAAACCTGCTCTTATTGCGCCAAGCGCCACTGCCTCTGCGCCACCAATCAGAAGATTTTTTGGAGGAAGACTTGAAATCTGAACAGGAAATTTTTTGTCTGTAAAATGTTGCAATACATAATCAAAACCAGCTTTAGAGGTATTAATATTAACGGCAATAATTTCTGGCCCTTTTCTTCCAAAGGTATTTTGAAGAATTTTTTCCAAAACAGCAAATTCAGAATGAAACAGCGCCAGCGAGCTGCCTATAGAAACGGTATTGATCATTAATCGATCAGCTCCTACTTGTTTGGTGATTTCCAAAAAAGGAACAGGGTACAGCAAATGCTGAGGGCCGAATTCTGATTGATCAACTTTGGTAATATTTGGGTCGTAAATAACTGCCGCAGTAGGAGCAAGCTCATGTTTGTGCTTATCGATAGTATCTCTATTAAGCGCAACAAGAATATCGACTGGACGCTTTTGTGAGAATATTTCTTCATCCGAAGCACGCACGTAATAGGCATTATGACCCCCACGAATAAGAGAAGGATACTCTACATAATCAAACACCGATAACCCCAATCGAGTCATAATCTTTGACATCATGGCTCCCGTTGTCATGATGCCGTATCCTGCTTCTCCGCCAATTAACCATTGAAGATCTATCATAAAAATACCTTTTCATTTTACCATGGAATGCAGCTATTGTCACTCGCAGCAGGGATCTTTAAAACCGCAATTTTGGCAGATTGCGTCTCTTGATCCCGGCATATCTCCCATAGATTCGGCGCAAACAGGACATTGCTGAACTCGATTGTTTTTCGAAAAGATAGGGAGAGGCTTAGGCTTCTGGCCAGATTTGTCGGATTTCATTGCCCTGCTCATCTACCTCAACGATAATAATCGCGTTGACAGGGCAGGATTTCGCAGAATTAAGAATATTTACTTCTGTATCGGCAATATCTGTATAGTTTACATACTCGGAAGTCATTGTTCCGTCTTTTTTCTTTATCACTGCTTTTCCTTCACTATCAAGTTCAAAAGTATTTATCGCCACGGCAACACATGATGCTGCACCAATACATAGATTTCGATCAACTTTGACTTTATAAGCCATAGTAATAAATTCAAAATTAAAAGTGAAAAATGAAAAGTTTACCCAAGGGTTACAAACAATCCTTCAGAACTGATAATGCTAATAATGCGCATTTTTTGCGTGTCTCAGACAGTTCGATTCCTAACAAAGAAAGCATATCTTTTTCTGAAAACTTTGTCAACTCTACCTTTGTCCTACCTTTTGCATATTCTGTGAGAAAAGAACCTGTTGCAATACTAATAACGCATCCTTTCCCTAAAAACCCAATTTCTTTAATCTTCCACCTTGAGGGTGGAATCCTATTGGCACCTAGGGAATTTCTATTTTGATCAAGTTTGATAAACATTTCTATTTCATCACCGCAAAAGGGATTGAGTTGTTTTGATGACACATCAAACGACTTAAGCACGCCAAAATTTTGTGGCGCTTGATAATGTTCAATTAGTTCTTCGCGATAAAAATTTTTTGTTACATTCATTTTACTTTGAATATTGTTTTTACCTTTTTAAGACCTTTAATGAAGTTATTAATGTCTTGTTGATCATTATAGAGATAAAAACTAACTCGAGCAGAGGCGGGGATACCAAGACGTTTATGAAGAGGCATCGCACAATGATGGCCTGCGCGAATGCAAATATTTTCTTCACCCAGTATTTGCGCAATATCGTGCGAATGAATACCATTGATATTAAATGATATAAGACCGCTGCGATCCTGTGGGTTTCTTGGTCCGTATAAAGTAATTCCATTAATTTTAGAGATGAGCGATAAACAATAAGAGACGAGTTCTTTATCTTGTTTTTGGATATTTTCTATACCCGTACTGTTTATATATTCAATTGCTGCACCTAAGCTAATAATTCCAGCAATATCCGGTGTTCCAGCCTCAAACTTATGCGGAGCGTTCTCAAAGGTAGTTTTTTCTACCAACACTTCCCGAATCATCTCGCCGCCAAACAAAAAAGGGGGCATGTTTTCCAAAAGTTCTTTTTTCCCATAGAGCACCCCAATTCCTGTTGCCGCCATCATTTTATGTCCAGAGAACACTAAGAAATCGCAATCTAAGTCTTGGACATTAACTTTCATGTGGGGCACTGATTGCGCAGCATCAACCAAAACAAGAATCTTCGGATTCTGTCTTCGAGCCTCTTTAATAATTTCTTTAATGGGGTTTATCGTTCCAAGAACATTTGATACATGAGTAATAGCCAATATTTTTGCATTCTTAATTCTTAATTCTGAATTCTGAATTACTGTAGGTGAACCAAAAAAACTATTTTCATTAATATCCAAAACGAAGAAATCTGCATTTTTT
>CAYZZG010000012.1:12770-20290 GCA_964482825.1 uncultured Gammaproteobacteria bacterium | reverse complement strand
GACACCGGCGGATTTGACGCAAGAGACAAACTGTCTATTCTTTCTTCGATTGTTTTTAATACTCCTATCTATCCGGAGAAAATCTCATGCGAAGGAATCACCCATATTAACTCTGTAGATTTTGATTTTGCCAGCAAATACGAAGCGGAAGAAGGTAAGCCAGGCTACGCCATTAAACTTCTGGCATCGGCAATCCGGCATAATGGATACGTTGAGCTGCATGTGTATCCCGCACTCCTTCGAAAAGATCATCCGTTAGCAAGCGTCAGGGACGAATATAATGCAATCTATATTGAGGGAGAACTTACCGGCCCCCAAGTATACGAAGGAAGAGGAGCGGGAAGAAAAGCAACAACAAGCGCGGTTATTTCCGATATTTTACGAATTGCAAAAAACATCCGTAAAGGTGTTACCGACGAGCTGCCAACACTTGATGAAACAGTAAAACTTATCCCAACAAAAGATGTTAAACGGAAAGGATATCTTCGTGTTAGCTTAAAACATATTCCCGGAAGTGTTGCAGAGGTATTTACCATACTTGGCACGCATAATGTTAATGTTGCAGATTCGCTACAGCAAAAAGCTTATGGGGAAAAAGTAAATGGAAAAGTATTTATTCCCGATATTATTACGACAGAAATACTTGAATACAAAAATATCGAACAAGCGCTGAAAAAAATAGAAAAATCAAATAGAATTTACGGCAAACCGGTCTACATGCGGTTTGAAGATTAGGCTTATGAAACAAACTGAGGTAACAACAAAAACAATTGAAGAAGCAAGCAAGCGACTCAACGGCGTGGTAAAACAAACACCGCTTATCTTCTCCAAGCGTTTATCCGAAATCTACAGCGCGAAAATTTATGTAAAACGGGAAGATTTGCAGGAAGTCCGTTCCTACAAAATCCGCGGCGCATATAGTTTAATGAACTCACTCTCAAAAGAAGAAAGAAAACGGGGAGTGGTCTGCGCCAGTGCCGGTAATCACGCCCAAGGAGTAGCTTACAGCGCATCGCATCTATATATTCAGGCAACTATTTTTATGCCACTAATTACCCCAAAACAAAAAATTGAACGGGTCAAACATTTTGGCGGCAAATGGATAGCTATCAAACTAGTTGGACAAAGCTATGACGAGGCAAGTAAAGCTGCCAAAGAGTTTTGCAGAAAGCAAAATGCGGTATTCGTTCATCCTTTTGACGATTATCGGGTAATAAACGGCCAAGGAACTATTGCCAAAGAGATCTATGATGAATTGAGTGATAATATTGATTATGTAATCTGCCCTATTGGTGGAGGCGGCGTAATTTCGGGAGTAAGTGCGTACTTCAAGCAAAAGAATCCTTCGGTAAAAGTTATCGGCGCAGAGCCACAAGGCGCACCAAGCATGTATCAAGCTTTAAAAAGCAAAAAAGTGGTCACGCTGGAAACCATCGATACTTTTGTAGACGGAGCTGCAGTCAAAACAGCCGGTGAAAAAACATTTGAACTTGTATCAAAATACGTTGAAGATATACTTCTTATCCCCGAAGGCCATGTGTGCATGACCATGATTGATTTATATCAAAACGACGGCATTGTGGCCGAACCTGCGGGCGCATTATCAATTGCTGCACTCGATATAATGGCAAACAAAATAAAAGGAAAAACTGTTGTCTGTATCTTGAGTGGCGGTAACAACGATATTTTGCGTTATCCGGAAATTATGGAGAAGAGCTTGGTATATCAAGGCTTAAAGCATTATTTCTTAATTTCTTTTGCTCAAAAACCCGGACAACTGCGACAGTTTGTGGACAAAGCACTTAGTCCAACTGACGACATTACCCGTTTTGAATATATAAAAAAGAATGCCAAAGAAACCGGTCCTGCACTTGTTGGTATCGAAGTGGCAAAAAAAGAAGATTTTAGCAAATTACTCAAGCGCATGGACGCCATTGGCCTAAAGTACACCATCGTCACCAGCACCGACCCTTTGTATAGCTACCTGATTTAGTGTGGGCCCGAGAGGAGTCGAACCTCTGACCTTTACAATGTCAATGTAACGCTCTAACCAACTGAGCTACGAGCCCTTTACTTGGAGGTAATTGTAACAAAATATTGAATTTAAAACAATCGTCGCGCACCAATTTATGATATTATTTTTCTATGACCAGAGACGAAGCGTATAAAATACTTACAACTTATTTAAAAAGCGCAAATTTAATTAAGCATTGCCTTGCAACAGAGGCAACTATGAAGGCGTTGTATAAGCGATTGATGCCGCAACCTTTTGATCCGGTAATGGAAGAAGCCTGGGGAATTACCGGCCTTTTGCACGATGCCGATTACGAAATAGCCAAAGGACACCCCCAGCTTCACGGCCTTTTACTGTTTCAGAAAGAACCAAACAGAATTCCAGAAGAAATTGCTTATGCCATTAAGTCTCATAATTACCAAAATACCAAAGTCATGCCGCAAAATATTATGGACTGGTCGATAACCTGCTGCGACCAACTGACCGGTCTAATTGTAGCCGCAACGCTGATTCATCCTGACAAAAAAATTATTTCTCTTTCTCCGGAATTTGTCCTTAACCGCTTTAACGAAAAATCATTTGCCAAAGGAGCAGATAGAGAAGTAATCAAACTTTGCGAAACAAAACTTAATATTCCTCTTTTGGAGTTTATTTCCATAGCCCTTTCTGCCATGCAAGGAATAAGCATACCTCTTGGTTTGTAACTTAACTATCTATGATACTAACACTTATTGGCATGTCGGGAACAGGAAAAACCTACTGGTCAAAAAAACTGGAAGAGAAAGGATTTATTGGCTACTGTTGCGATGATCTAGTTGAAGAATTATTGGGAAATGAACTAAAAAAGCTTGGCTACCAGGGAATTCAGGATGTTTCAAAGTGGATGGGGCAACCGTATGACGCAGAGTATAAAGAAACAAGCGCTACCTACTTACAAGTAGAAACAGCCATCATGCAAAAACTTCTTAATGACATAGCAAAATAGAAAATAAAACGGCCATTGACAATAGCTTTTCTTTGTTGATAAAATGCAATTAATGAGAAAATCACACGTAATAATTTGTACCTGCACAACCATTCCTTCCTAAGGGAGGTTTGTGTGCTGTTTTTGCAACCTCCCAACGGGAGGTTTTTTTATGGAATTTGCAAATACAATACTTGATACTATTGGAAATACCCCTTTAATAAGACTTCATAGTGTAGTCAATGGAACAAAAGCTACTATACTTGCAAAAGTTGAATATTTTAATCCTGGTGGAAGTGTTAAAGACAGAATTGGAATTGCCATGATCGAGGAAGCAGAAAAAAGAGGATTAATTCAGCCCGGATTTACACTTATCGAACCAACATCTGGCAATACCGGAGTAGGATTGGCAATAGCTGCAGCAATAAAAGGATATAAGGTAATCTTTGTTATGCCTGATAAAGTAAGTCTGGAAAAAGAACAACTTTTAATAGCGTATGGTGCAAAAGTTATTCGTACTCCGACACATGTTGGTCCAGATGATCCTAGAAGTTACTATAAAGTTACCGAAGCACTAGTTCGCGATACACCAAATTCATTTTGTCTTAATCAATACAATAATCAGGCAAATACGCTCGCACATTACTATACAACTGGTCCAGAAATCTGGGAGAAAACTCAGGGAAACATTACACATTTTGTTGCCGGCATGGGAACGGGTGGCACAATAACCGGTGTGGGCAGATACCTAAAAGAGAAAAATTCAGAGATACAAATTATAGGCGTAGATCCTGAAGGCTCTCTATATCACCATCTTTTTTATAAAACAAAGGGGGAGATACACCAATATAAAGTTGAAGGCATTGGAGAGGATTTTGTACCAAAAACCATTGACCTATCGGTTATAGATAAGGTTGTGGTTGTGCACGATAAAGAATCAATCACAATGACAAGAAGATTAGCTCTGCAAGAAGGACTCTTGGTAGGTGGTTCGAGTGGGGCGGCGGTTGTTGGGGCAATAAAGACTGCGAAAAATCTTTCCAAGAAAAATGTTGTTGTAGTGCTTTTACCTGATTCAGGCAAAAATTACTTGAGCAAAATATTTAATGACACATGGATGAAAAATAATAACTTTTTATAAATTCATGAAATTTACAACCAAAGCAATACATAAGGGAAATAAACCTATTTTTAAAAAAGGAGGTAGTGGAGATGTGGTTGTTCCCATCCATTTATCAACTACTTTTGCAAGAAAAAAAGTTAATAAACCAACTGATGGATATGAGTATTCACGCTCAGGTAATCCCACACGAAAAGCCTTAGAGGAAAATTTAGCAGCACTTGAAAACGGCACACGTGCTTTTGCATATTCTTCTGGCCTAGCTGCAATAACCAACGTTCTTTTACTTTTACAAAAAGGGGACCATGTAATTTCTATTGATGATGTGTATGGAGGAACACGACGGCTGTTTACCAAAGTATTTGAAAGATTTGGTGTGGAATTTTCTTTTATCAACTTTTCGAATGGAGCAGGACTAGAAAAATATATTAAAAATAATACCAAAATGATCTGGCTAGAATCCCCAACAAATCCTTTACTTAAAATTGTTGATATTGCTTCTATCGTAAAAATGATGAAAAAGAGAAATATTATAACTGTTGTTGATAATACTTTTGCATCGCCGTTTTTTCAAAAACCACTCGACTTAAAAGCAGATATTGTTATTCACTCAATGACAAAATATATTGCAGGACACAGTGATGCTGTTGCAGGATGTGTTGTGGTAAAAGACAAATTACTTGGCGAAAAGTTGTATTTTCTACAAAATGCAATTGGTGGTATTCTGTCGCCATTTGATAGCTATTCTGTTCTTCGAGGAATAAAAACATTACCTCTTCGCATAAAACAACATGAGGAAAATGCTAAACAAGTTGTTACTTTTTTACAGAACCACAAAAAAGTAAAAAAAATATACTATCCAGGACTTTCTTATCATCCAGGACATACTATTGCCAAAAAACAAATGAAGGGGTTTGGTGCAATAGTTTCATTCGAGCTAAATGCTTCACTACAAAAAACAATACATTTTTTAGAGTCACTTGCTTTAATTTCGGTAGCAGAAAGTTTGGGAGCAGTAGAATCACTTATTGAACATCCTGCGTCCATGACGCATTCATCAATTTCTACAAAAGAACGAGAAAAAATAGGAATCACCGATACGCTTATCCGACTTTCAGTTGGGATTGAACATATTGATGATCTTCTTAGTGATCTAAACCAAGCGTTAAAAAAAATATAATTTTGTGTTATCATACGAATATGAAAGACAACAATAAAGATAAACTGCAAGACATGAGACATAGTGCTGCGCATTTGCTGGCTGCAGCTGTTGTTAAACTTTATCCTGACACCAAACTTGGTATTGGCCCGGCAATAGAAAACGGCTTTTATTACGATTTTCAGTTTTCCAAACCAATTTCGGAGGAGGATTTGCCTAAAATAGAGGAGGAGATGAGAAAATTGCTTCCCTCCTGGACTCATTTTTCCCATAGAGTTGTATCTATTGATGAAGCAAAAAAGATTTATGCCAACAATCCATTCAAACTTGAGCTTGTCGAACAATTAGCCTTGCAAGGCGTCGCCTTGCAAGCGTATAAGAGTGGGGGGTTTGAAGATTTGTGCCGTGGGGGTCACAACGAAAATCCAAGTCGCGATATTGTAGCTTTTAAACTACTATCAATTGCCGGTGCTTACTGGCGGGGGAGTGAAAAGAATCCAATGTTAACCAGAATCTACGGGACAGCATTTCCTACAAAAGAAGAACTTGACCAACACTTACATATACTTGAGGAAGCAAAGAAAAGAGACCATAGAAAATTAGGAAAAGAACTTGATCTTTTTGTCTATTCCGATCTTGTTGGGAAAGGATTGCCTCTTTTTACACCAAAAGGAACAATCTTGCGGGATGTGCTAAACGATTATTCACAAAAGCTGCGTCTTGAAAAAGGATTTCAAAAAGTATGGATTCCGCACATTGCCAAAGACGAATTATACAAAAAATCAGGACATTGGGATAAGTTTGGCAATGAGCTATTCTTGGTAAAAAGTCAAGAAACCGAAGATAATCTTATCTTAAAACCAATGAACTGTCCGCACCACCAGCAACTTTATGCCTCAAGACCGCGAAGCTATAAAGAATTACCCATTAAATATCTTGAAACCACAACCATTTATCGAGACGAAAAAGCAGGAGAACTGATGGGACTTTCCCGTGTTCGCGCAGTCACCCAAGATGACAGTCATACATTCTGCACACCCGAACAAATTAAAGAAGTTTATCATATGCTGATTGGAATTGTGAAGGATTTTTATAATGCATTGGGCATGCAGCATAAAGCACGACTTTCTTTCCGTGATCCCCAAACTCCAGAAAAATATTTGGGCGAACAAAAACTATGGGAACAAGCTCAAAAGATTATTGAAGAAGTGGCAAAAGAAAATAAGCTTGATTATTTTATCGCTATTGGCGAAGCTGCATTTTACGGACCAAAAATTGACTTTATGGTGATGGATGCTTTGGGACGAGAATGGCAATTAGCAACACCGCAATTAGACTTTGTCCAGCCCAAACGGTTTGGCTTAACATATATTGATGCGAAGGGAAAAGAGCAAACACCGGTGATGATTCATTTCGCGCTGATGGGTTCTTTGGAGCGATTCCTTTCTGTCTACATAGAACATACCGCCGGCAAGTTTCCCGTTTGGCTTTCGCCAGTACAGATAACAATAATTCCAATTGCCGATAGACATATTGAGCATGCGCGCAGAATCCACGACGAGCTAATAGCAAACAACATTCGCTCTATTATCGATGACCGTCCGGAGAGCATGCAAGCCAAAATCAGAGACGCTACTTTACAAAAAGTACCGTTTATGGGTATAATAGGAGATAAAGAAATGGCTAGCAATGATAATGCTATTTCTATAAGAACACGCGATGGGAAAGATGAAGGAATAGTAAGTCTTTCCCGCTTTTTACAAAGGGTTAAAGAAAACATTGATAAAAAGACATAAGAAACATCAGGAACAACGCAGGTACTATCGGGTAAATGAGCGCATTGGTGCTTTGTCACTTCGAGTACTTGATAGCGAAGGAAAACAGATTGGTGTTTTAAGTAAATTTGAAGCCTTAACAAAGGCACGAAAAATTGGACTTGACTTAGTTGAGATTGCGCCGGCAGCAAAACCACCGGTGGCAAAAATGATATTTCCGATAGACATCTGGTTGCTTCCGGTGGCTGACTGCGCATCAATATCATAACCAATCATGATATTGGTTCCACCGGTTGTAATATTATCGCCTGCCCTGTAACCAAGACCAATATTATTAGTCCCGCTTGAATTGAACTCCAGGCAATGTGAACCGATTGCAGTATTAAAGGATGCTGAGGTAAACTCAAGCGCTCTTTTTCCAATGGCAGTGTTGTCTTCACCCAATGTATTGACACGCATAGCATAATATCCTACCGCAGTGTTATAAC
>CAYZZG010000012.1:2664-12760 GCA_964482825.1 uncultured Gammaproteobacteria bacterium | reverse complement strand
CTTTATGAATGATCATGATTTAGCAGTCATGATCAGAAGATCAAGGGAATTTTTGACAAACGGAGATAAGGTACGACTGGTTGTCAAATTTATTGGCAGGCAAATCGCTCACCCGGAATTTGGCCATAAAGTACTTAAAAAAGTAGTAGATGCGGTCTCAGATATTGCAAAAGTGGAGCGAGAACCGCATTTTGAAGGCAAACAATTAATTTCGCTGGTAACACCAGAAAGGAAAAAATCACATGGGAAAGAAGAAGATCAAAAAAGCAGTCAGCAAACGGTTTAGAATAACCAAGAAGGGTAAAGTCCTCTTTGGGCATCAATACCAAGGTCATTTAATGCGTAAAAAGTCGCAAAGACGTAAAAGACGACAGAAAGAACCGGGTGTATTAAAAGGTGCATTTGCCAGAAAAATTAAAAAAATGCTCGGAGTAATATAATGGCACGAATTAAACGGGGAACTGTTTCCCACAGAAAACATAAAAAACTTCGCTTGCTAACCAAAGGGTATCGAGGCACAAAAAGCCGTCTTACCCGTGTGGCAAAAGAAGCCGCGTTACACGCGGGAGCGTACGCGTTTCATGGGCGAAAAAGACGAAAGCGTGATTTTAGACAACTTTGGATTACGCATATAAGTGAAGCCACAAAACAAGAAAACATGTCGTATAGTATTTTTATGGGCAAGCTTAAGAAAGCCAACATTATGCTTGATCGCAAAATACTTGACGAGCTTATTCAGACTGATTTGGATGGATTTAAGAAACTAGTTGACTTTGTAAAAACCAATTGATATAATTTAGTTAAATCTATGAATCGCAGCTGGTTTTATTTTTACTTTACTTCCCAAACCGGGAGGTAATTTAATGCAATAAAAGCATTAGATTTTGCCTCCCGAAAGGGAGGTTTTTTTGTAGTATTTCTTACCGATCCGCCAGCTGGCGGAGAGGTGTAGAAATACACAATCCTTCCGAAGCGAACATTCGGCTAGCCTCGCCGAAGGCGGGAGACGAATTTGAGCGGAGGAGGATTATGCTTATGAATTTATCCAAACCAATATTGATTGCTGGCCCATGCGCCGCCGAGTCTAAAGAGCAGATTTTGGCATCAATTAAAGAAGCAAAAAAGAGAAATATTAATTTTTTGCGTATCAGTTTGTGGAAACCGCGCACCAAACCCGGCTTTGACGGCCTGCAAGAAAAAGGTTTACCACTGCTGGTTGAGGCAGCCATCCTGGGAGTTTGTCCATCAACCGAGGTTATCCTTCCTTCTCATGCCGAGAAAGTAATTAAAGCAGTTCGAAAAAAAGTAAAAAACATCGATATTATGGTCTGGATAGGAGCACGCAATCAAAATCATTATATTCAACAGGAAATTGCCCGGGCTATCTCCAACGAGAAAGGCGTGTATTTAATGGTCAAAAATCAACCATGGGTAAGCGAAGAGCATTGGATGGGAATAATTGAACATGTTTTACATGGCGGAATTAAAAAAGATCATTTACTGATTTGCCATCGGGGTTTTACGCCAAATGGTCATGGCAATCCCCACAACTATCGAAATGTACCAGACTTTATAATGGCTATGAAAATTAAAAGACAAACTGGTCTACCCATGCTGTTTGATCCATCTCATACTGGGGGTAGCGCTGAAAACGTGCAACTAATATCAAGACAAGCATCTCTATATGATTTTGACGGTCTTATTGTCGAAGTTCATCCCGATCCAAAGAATGCTTTAACCGATGCAAAACAGCAGTTAACATGGAAAGAGTTTGATGCGCTTAAAAAACCAAAAGAATAATTTATGAATGTTTCAACAAGAAATTATAAGATCACATATTCCGAGCAAACAACCATTGCCATAGGCAAAAATATTCTAAAAGAACTGGCTTATCTTCTTAAGCCCTATGGGCATAGTAGATATTTTATTATCGTAGATAATACCACCAAAGAACTTTTCTTGGATTCTGTAGTCAATGCCTTAGAAATCCTCAACATTCCAATTGTCACCCATACTTTTCCCCAAGGCGAAGAGGGAAAAACATTGCTAAACCTTACAAATATATTTACAAATATGTTGACAAATAATATAGATAAAAAGGGGGCTGTGATTGCTCTGGGAGGAGGAGTAGTGGGTGATGTGGCAACGCTGGCGGCAGGACTTTATCTTCGTGGTATTGACTGTATCCAAATACCCACTACACTTTTGGCACAAGTTGATTCGGCAATAGGAGGAAAAGGCGCTGTTAATGTCCAAAGTTATAAGAATATGGTTGGCATTATCCGACAACCGAGACTTGTTGTTGCAGATACTAGCCTTCTTGCATCGCTTCCTAAAAAACAGGTGCGTTCGGGAATGGGAGAAATAATTAAATACGCTCTAGCTTTTGATAAAAAACTTTTCTCGATGTTGCAAAACAACACTTTTGCATCACTTGATTTCCAAAACATTGTAAAGCGTTCAATTGACATTAAAATGAAGGTAGTAGTAGAAGATGTGCTTGATAAAGCTAATATTAGAACCACAGTAAATTTTGGTCATACTTTAGGACACGCGATTGAAATTGATTCACACCTTTTTCATGGAGAAGCAATTGCTATTGGTATGGCCTTTGCCATAAAATTAAGTCAAAAACTAAACCTTTTATCTGCCGAAATTGCAAAAGAGGCAATTGACTTGATTAGAAAATACCAGCTTCCCACATCTATAAAAGGTCCAAACAAAATAGAAGTTTTAAGTATGTTTTCTAAAGACAAGAAAGCAGTAAAAGGCATCGTTCAATTTGTATTACTAAAAGATATAGGCCAAACAGTCGTGACAGGAGATATTCCGCCAACAATTATTAAAGAAACACTTTCGGAGGTCTTACTATGAAGATTCTGGTAATTAACGGCCCAAATCTTAATTTATTGGGCAAGCGGGAAAAACAACATTACGGAACTAAGACCCTAGCGGAGATCAATGATTATCTCACAAAACTTTCTGCCAAACATAATGTTCAATTGTTGTTTTATCAGTCGAATCATGAAGGAGATCTAATAGACTTTATTCAACGCGAAGCACCAACCGCGCAGGGAATTTTAATTAACCCAGGAGCATTAACACATTACAGTTTTGCTCTTCGTGATACGCTAGAAAGTACTCTCCTGCCAGCAATAGAAGTCCATTTATCAAATATTCTTCAAAGAGAACCGTTTAGAAAAATTGATGTTCTTGATGGAGTTGTGTTAGAACGCGTCATGGGTCACAAAGAACAAAGTTATACTATTGGACTTGAAAAACTTATTGCTGCCTTGGAAGGGAAAAAATGAACATTACCATTTACCCCTCATCTGTTTCTGGCCAAGTATCAGTTCCTGCATCAAAAAGCATCACTCACAGGGCATTGATTGCAGCATCATTAGCCAGCGGAAAATCTGTGCTTACCAATATACTGCTGTCTGATGATACCCGCCATACTATTAAGGCTCTTAGAAGTCTTGGAGTAGCTATTGAGCAAGAAAATACTAAAGTGATTGTTCAAGGAACTGGCGGAAGACTTTCTGCACCCTCCTCACCAATTTTCTTGGGAAATTCTGGTACTTCGATGCGCCTTTTAACTGCTGTTGCTGCGCTAACTGATGGAATAACTGAGCTTACAGGCGAAAAACGACTATGTGAACGTCCCATTGGTCATTTGCTTTCTGCGCTTACATCGATTGGAATAAAAGTTCAAACACGAAAGAACAACGACTGCCCGCCGGTTATTGTCGAGGGAGGAATTATCAATGGTGGCGATATAATGCTTGATGCTTCGGTCAGTTCTCAATATCTTTCAGCTCTTCTACTTATTGCGCCTTTTGCAAAGTCGGCACTAATAATCCATGTTTCTAATCTTACTTCAAAACCATATGTTGATCTTACTATTGAGACGATGAAACAGTTTGGGATAGCAGTAAAAAATAAAGTTTACCAAACATTCACCATTCCTTCAGGTCAAAGTTATAAAGCAAGTGAGTATACAGTTGAAGGCGACTATTCTTCCGCTTCTTACTTTTTTGCCGCAGCGGCAATTACTGGCGGAAAAGTCATGGTAAAAAATCTTAAGTTCCACTCCAAGCAGGGAGATGCATACTTTTTAATACTGATGGAACAAATGGGTTGTTCTGTTCAAAAAACTTCCGATGGCCTTACTATCGAAAGAAAAACTGAACTTAAAGCAATTAAGGCAGACTTAAAAGATTATCCTGACATTGTGCAAACATTAGCTGTTATGGCTGCATTTGCAAAAGGGAAAACTACAATTCAAAATATCGCTAATCTCAAGCATAAAGAAACCGATAGACTCACCGCAACATCAACCGAACTTAAGAAAATGGGAATAGAGGTAATACAAACTGACAATTCTCTGGAAATAACCGGTGGTAAACCTCAGGGAGCAACAATTGATACGCATAATGACCATCGTATGGCCATGAGTTTTGCGGTTGCAGGCCTTGGGGCAAGTGGAAAAACTACCATACCAAACGCAGAGGTTGTGAAAAAGTCCTACGAAAACTTTTTTACAGATTTACAGAAATTAGGTACCAAGATGGAAGTAGCTTCGCAAGGTGAGACCTTGCAAGACTAAAGAATGAAAACACCTCGGATGAAACGGACATATACCTCCGAGGTGAGTGTCCGAGGTGGAAGTAAAGTTATGAATATTGTTTTAATAGGCATGCGCGGAGCAGGAAAAACAACTGTAGGAAGACTGTTAGCAAAAAAGCTTGGTAAAGAACTTATCGAAACCGATATGCTTATTGCGCAACAGGCAAACATGTCAATTCCGGACATTGTCAAAAAACATGGATGGAGCTATTTTAGAAAGCTAGAAGCTGATACTATAAAAACAGTTTCGCAAAAAGATAATTGCATAATTGCCACCGGAGGAGGAACAGTTGCGAGAAAAGAAAGCGTTGATGCTCTTAAAAAAAATGGTAAACTATTTTATCTGGAAGCACCGGTTGAAGTATTAGCTAAACGAATCGGCGATGATAAAAACAGACCGTCGTTAACCGGAAAAATATCGAGGCTTGAAGATATGAAAGAAGTACTTAAGAAGCGAGCAGTGTTATATCAGGAAGCAGCAGATACAATTATTGAAACAACAAACAAAACCACTAAAGAAGTTGCAGCAGAAATAATCACTGTTTTGGAGGATATGTATGTCTATTAATGGAAAAACAAAACTTTGTTGCATTATCGGCAACCCGGTAAAACATTCATTATCGCCACAAATGCATAATGCCGGTTATAAACATCTTGGGCTAAATTTTGTTTATGTAGCCTTTCGTGTCGTTGACGTAAAAACAGCCATTTACGGATTAAAAGCATTGGGAACACGAGGCATTGTAGTTACTGTTCCTTATAAAATTGAGGTAATGAAGTATATTGATGAATTAGACGAAGCAGCCAGAGCAATCGGTGCTGTTAATACCATTGTTAATGATAAAGGAATACTTAAGGCAACAAATACCGATTGGGTAGGAGGACTAAAAACCTTGGAAAAAGTAGCTTCTGTAAAAGGAAAAAAAGTGGCGGTATTGGGAGCTGGAGGAGCAGCCCGGGCACTCGTTTACGGATTAAAAAATCATGGTGCATTAATTACAGTGCATAATAGAACAATTGAAAAAGCACAATTACTGGTAAATGATTTTGATTTAGTACAAGCGTTTCCAATACAAAATAAAAGTGAGATTATAAATGCTGATATTATTGTTAATACCACATCTGTTGGGATGGAGCCAAAACAAGATGAATCACCAATACCTATTGATTTTATAGATTCACATCATATAGTATTTGACATAGTCTACACACCAAAAAAAACACGGTTACTTACTTTGGCAGAAAGTAAAAGTGCAACAATTGTGTACGGAGATAAAATGGTACTGTATGGCGCAGTGCCACAATTTGAATTATTTACCGGTGTTAAAGCGCCTTTTGTGGCAATGGAAAAAGCGTTGGTTGATGCGGAAAGGAGCAGCTAATATATGTTACGTTTTTTAACAGCTGGAGAATCACATGGACCGGCAGAAGTAGCAATTCTGGAAGGAATTCCAGCAAGGCTGTCTGTTTCTATTTCTGAAATTAATAATGAACTAAAAAAACGAATGCACGATTTTGGTCGTGGAGGCAGGGGAAAAATAGAAACAGATCAGGTAAAAATTCTCTCTGGTGTGCGTTTTGGTAAAACACTTGGTAGCCCTATTGCGCTGGTGGTAGAAAACCTTGACTTTGCTAATTGGAAAGAACAAATGAGCGTTGAGGGTTTAACAGAGCCAGAAAAGGTTACCAAACCTCGCCCCGGCCACGCTGATCTGGCTGGCATTTTGAAATATGGTTTTGATGATGTGAGAAATGTTTTAGAACGAGCTTCTGCCCGCGAAACCGTAATGCGTGTTGCGGTCGGAGCGATTTGCAAAAAGCTGTTAAGTGAGTTTGGTATAGAAATTGCCAGTCATACGCTACAAATTGGCAAAGCACAAACGCCAAAAAAAACATATGATTTTGGACAAATCAAAAATATATTCTCTGTTGATCCAGATGTACATTGTATTGATGAAAAAACGCGCGATGAAATGAAACAAGAAATTCTTAATGCCAGAATACAAAAAGATACACTAGGTGGAATTGTTGAGATCGTTGCCCATAATGTTCCAGTTGGTCTTGGCAGTTATGTTCATTATGACCGAAGGATTGATGGCAGAATTGCCCAAGCGTTAATGAGTATACCTTCGGTAAAAGCAGTCGAGGTTGGCAATGCAATTGAGGCAACCCAAAAAACTGGAAAAGAAGTGCAGGATGCAGTTTTTGTTAAAGACAAAAAGATTTATAGAAAAACTAACAATATGGGCGGCATCGAGGGCGGCATTACCAACGGTGAAGATATCGTTTGCAGAGTGTTTCATAAGCCACTGTCAACGGTGTATGATCCACTACCTACTGTTGATATTTCTTCTAAAGAACCTGCTGTTGCAACCATTGAAAGATCTGACATATGTGTAGTGGCAAGAGCAGGAGTTGTATCAGAATCAATGCTGGCGTTTGTACTGGCGCAGGCGCTGCTTGAAAAATTCGGCGGAGATAGCCTTGACGAAACAAAACGAAATTTTGAAAAATGATGGGGTTCAAATGTCATTCTGAAAGAGTTCTACAATGCAGAATTCAGGATGACAAAGGACTGATATGAACAAAAATCTTCCAGTTATTTGTATTGTTGGCGAGAAAGGCAGAATGGGCCAGTGGTTTAGTCATTTCTTTAAATCCCATCATATTCCTATTGTTAGTATAAACCGAACTGACCCTCCAGAGAAAACAAAACAAACTATTCAAAAAGCCAATATTACCATGGTGTCTGTTCCGATTGCCAAAACCGAAGAAGTAATTAAATTGGTGGCAAAATATATTCGTCAGGATGCCTTACTTACCGATATCACTTCATTAAAAGTTATGCCACTTAAAGCTATGGAAAATGCCCCATCTGCTACTTTGGGCATGCATCCACTCTTTGGACCAAGTATGGCTGTACCAAAAGGACAAAAAATTGTCTTTTGCCACCAAAAGGATAACAAATACGTAACTTTCCTAAAAGAGTTATTTGAAAGCTCTGGCATGCAGGTTATTAAAATGTCGGGAGAAGAGCATGATTATCACATGGCATATATTCAAGGCCTTACTCATGCTCTTAATCTAATTTATGCCAAAATTATCTTTGATCAAAAAGATGCTTTATCCAAAAAACTTGACACTCCGCTTTTTATGCTTCAATCCCTGGTTATGGGACGAGTCTTACATCAGGACTTGGAGCTGTCAAGAGATATGCAGATGTACAATCCATATTTTTTACCGCTTATGGAAAACATGGCCGCCTACAGCGATAAGCTTCTATCTGTTGTTCAAAAAGGCGATGCAAAAGCATTTGTTAGGCTTTTTGTAGAAGATCAACAGAGAGGTAAAGAATTTGCTAACTTCTCTGTTTTACATACGGATAAAGTTTTAAAACTTGTATCAGAGGTACATGCTGCTCCGCCAGAAAAAGTATCAGTGCTTTACTTATTACCAAAAACAGTTAAGATTGCATATCTTGGACCTGAAGGGACATATTCTCACCAAGCTGTAGTAAAAGTATTTGGAAAAAGCTCCAAACAACAAATTTCCTGCAATACTATTTTTACCGTATTTAATAGTGTATTGCAGAGGGATACGGAATTTGGCATCGTCCCTGCAGAAAACTCTCTAGAAGGAACAGTCAAAGGTACTCTTGATTATCTTGTTGATTTTTCCCTTGTTGTCGTTGGATCATTTGCAATTCCTATCCATCATCAGCTTGCCTCAAGAGAAAAGAGTCTTAAAGAGGTTACTACTGTCGTTTCACATCCCCAAGCCCTTGCTCAGTGTGAGAAATGGCTTCGGACCAATTTACCAGATGCAAAAGTTACCCCTTCCACCAGTACCACTGCAGAGGTACAAAAACCGCAAAAAAAGCATGCCTATATTTGTTCTGAAACTGCTGCTTCCTTATATCATCTCCCCATTATTGCAAGAAATATCGAGGACGATCCTTATAATATGACCCGCTTTTATGTGCTTGCAAAAAAGCAAACTGAAATAAAAGGATTAAACAATAAAAAAACGCTTATTTTTCTTACTGTTTACAACAGAGTAGGAATTTTGCGGGATATTCTTAACATATTTGCCTCCCACGGAATTAACCTGACAAAGCTTGAATCTCGTCCAAGCCAGGAGAAGATATGGGATTATCATTTTTTTGTTGAAGCAGATGAGACATATAATAGCAAGAGATTATTAGAGGCTCTGAAAGAACTAGAAACATACTGTCCGGTTATTCGCATACTTGGACGTACATAAAAAAGAAGATATACTAAAAATATGGAAAACATAGATGAGTATCGTAAAAAAATTGATCAAATTGACGATGCAATTCTGTCGTTGTTAAAGAAACGTTTCGATATTGTCAAAAAAATTGGGGAGCATAAAAAGGCACGTCACATACTAATGCATGACAAGAAAAGGGAAGAGCATATCTTAACAAACATAAAACAAAAAGCAGAGCAAAAAAGCATTGATCTTGATTTGATTAACACAATCTGGCAAGCAATTTTTAAAAAGTCTATCGAACTGGAACAATAATAATGGAAGAAACGCTGCTTAATATAAAAAATAACGCCGTATCGCTTATTCTTGAGACAACAAGTCTTAAAGAGCTTGACAGCATTAAATTACAGTTTTTGGGCAGAAGCGGACAACTTACCATTGCCATAAAAGAGATTGTTAAGCTGCCCAAAGAAAATCGGCCAGAGATAGGTGTTTTGGCCAATGATGTAAAAGCTATCATAGAAGAGGCACTCAAACAAAGGGAAACAGAACTTAGAGAAACTATAGAAAGAAAGATACAAGAAACTATCGATATAACTGCTCCGGGAATTCCACTGAGCATTGGTCATTTACATCCGCTTAGCCAGGTTTTATATGAAGTGGTTGATGTGTTCAAAAGTCTTGGTTTTCAGGCAGCAGATGGACCGGAAATTGAAACAGATTATTATAATTTTGAAGCGCTGAATATTCCTAAAGATCACCCGGCCCGCGATACCCAACAAACGCTATATCTTGATACACGGTATACAAAAATAAATCCCGGCGAAATAATTCTTAGAACACAAACCTCGGCCATGCAGGGTAGAGTAATGGAAAAGAATAAACCACCAGTTAGAGTAATTGTTCCGGGAAAAAATTTTCGATATGAACAGGTTGATGCTTCGCATGGCTTTGAATTTTGGCAAATAGAAGGGTTTTTGGTTGATACTAATGTTCGATTAACAGATCTTTTCGGAACAATTAATTATGTGCTCAGAGAACTTATGGGAACAAACATCAAGCTCAAATTTGCAACTACTAACTTTCCTTTTGTAGAACCTGGTGTTGATACTTATATGGAATGTACTGTCTGCAAAGGTATGGGGTGCAGCTTTTGCAAGATGAGTGGCTGGAGTGAGATTATGCCAGCAGGGATGATTCATCCAAACGTCCTAAAAGCAGTTGGTTATGGTTCAAA
>CAYZZG010000012.1:0-2654 GCA_964482825.1 uncultured Gammaproteobacteria bacterium | reverse complement strand
TTTTGCCTTTGCCATCGGCCTTTCTCGACTGGTAACCCTTCGCTATCAAATGGACGACCTACGACTCTTGACCAATCCGGATTTACGGATATTAAAACAATTCTAAAAGAAATGTTGAAATACTTAATACTAAATACTTAATACTAAATACTGTTATGAAGGCACCTTTATCTTGGCTTAAAGAATACGTTGATATAACACTAAAACCAGAGGTATTAGCTGAAAAACTCACCGAGGTTGGTTTGGGTTGTGAGAAAATAGAACGGGTTGATGGAGATGTGATTTTTGAACTTGAAATTACCCCAAACCGTCCCGATTGTTTATCAATAGTTGGTATTGCTCGCGAAATTGCGGCTATTGAAAATAAAAAAATTAAGCTGCCAAAAATAGAACTCACTATCCCTAAAAAAACTACACTCCCTATTAAACTTAAGTCCGATTATAAACTCTTCCATCGTTGGACAGGAATTACCATTGCCAATGTAACAATTAAACCATCACCGCCGTGGATGCAAGAAAGACTCAAAAAACTCGGCCTTCGTCCAATAAATAATCTTGTGGACATTACCAATTACGTTATGTTTGAACGGGGAATCCCGCTGCATGCATTTGATTACGATCAGATAAAGGGGCATATGATGACAGTGAAAAAGGCAGAGGGTGGAGAAAAATTTACTTCAGTTGATGAGAAAACATACTATCTGCCAAAAGACGCCATAGTGATCTATGATAAAGAACGACTCATTGATTTAGCAGGGATTAAAGGTGGACTCAATTCAGGCATAACTGACAAAACTAAAAATGTCTTTATTCATATGACAATTGACGATCCTGTGCATATTCGCCGTGCCTCTCAAGCGCTCACACTTCGAAGTGATGCTTCGGCAATCTATGAACGAGGACCCGATAAGGGCGGGACAGTTGAGTCATTAAAACGCGCAGCATCATTAATATTAAAATTAGGTATCGGAGAAATAGCATCCGAACTAATCGATCTCAAGAAAGAACCGTTTGAGCCGTGGACGATAAAGCTTTCACATGAACATTTGACCAAAGTATTAGGAATTGACATTGAACCAAAAAAAGTAATTGAATTACTTAACCGTCTTAACCTCTCCGTAACTCTCAACTCTCAACTCCCAACTCTCAACTATGTTGTTACTGTACCAACCTACCGAAATGATCTGAAAATTCCAGAGGATATCATTGAAGAGGTGGCCAGACTCTATGGCTATAACAATTTTCCCAAAACAATGCCAACAGGTGTTATCCCAACCAAAAAAATTCCTTATTACAAAGATTACCGTTTTGAACAGTATGTAAAAGAATTTTTACGTTCAGTTGGATATTCGGAAGTCTATACTTATAGTTTAGTTAGCCAGCAGGATCTTGTTGATAATTCCATCAACTCCGATAAAACGCTGCGGGTTGATAATCCGGTAAGCTTGGAATATGAGTACTTACGTCCGACATTAAAAATAAATTTGCGAAAAACCCTAAGAGAGAATCTTTCCGTCGAAAAATCTGTCTCGCTATTTGAACTGGGAAAGATATGGCAGGGGAAAAACATTGAAGATCCAAAAGAAATGGTTTTCCTTTCAGGAATTACCAATGATAAAAACTATTTCGTTGTAAAAGGAATCGTCGAGCGTTTGTTTCAAGATCTTGGTACTAAGGAAGATGCAACAAAATATATTTTAGTGATT
The DNA here is from genome assembly GCA_964482825.1 of uncultured Gammaproteobacteria bacterium. GTDB lineage: Bacteria > Patescibacteriota > Microgenomatia > Levybacterales > UBA12049 > CAYZZG01. Next base: position 948 of record CAYZZG010000012.1, on the reverse strand, counting down.
AATGAGGGCATTTTCTTTGAAATGCCATTTGAGTTATTGGTCAAAAAGAGAAGAGCTCAAAAAAAGTTCAAACCAATTCCCAAGTATCCGCCGATTATCGAAGATTTAGCATTAGTTGCAGATGAGAAGGTCAAGACAGGCGACATAATAAAAGAGGTAAAAAAACTAATTGGAGAAGGAGGCATAGGTAAGATTCTTTTTGTAAGAATAGAATATGGGTCGTATCTTACTAACTAGAGAAAAACAGACTACAGAGAGAATTATGCAGAAAAAAAATCAACTGGGGGAGGGATTATCTTCGATGATATACATGAGATAAATTATGCTTTATCACTATTTGGGGATGTTAAGAGAGTTTTCTGTTCGGCTAATAAAGTTAGTAATCTTGAAATAGAAACAGAAGACAACGCCGAAATAACGCTCGAGATGGAAAGAGGATTTGCAGTAAATATACACATGGATTATCTTCAAAAAAAGCCAGTGAGAGAATTTAAAATAATAGGAGAGAAAAAATCTTTATTTGGAGATTTAAATGCGCATACTTTAATAATTGAAAATGGTGAAGAGAGAAAATTAAATTTCACTCCCGATTATAATCTTTGGTACATAGAAGAGGTAAAACATTTTATAGATTGTGTAAAAAGAAATAAAAAACCAATAAATACCTTTGAGGATGCGGTTTATGATTTAAAGGTTGTTTTAGCCATAAAAAAATCTGTGGAGTTGAAGAAAGTTATCGAAATGGAAAATTTTGGATAAAATAATATATCATCTTTTTTAGCTAATATGCATCTTCAGAAATATTGGGGGTGTTAAAAAAGCAATTATTACCTCTAGTTTTATGGAAGAAACATTCCTAAGCTCCTAATCTTATTGCTACTATTCCTAGTATTATTAAAAAGGTTGCGATGACTTGTCTTATTTCTAGTCTTGACCCAAAAAAGATTT
>CAYZZG010000011.1:0-20541 GCA_964482825.1 uncultured Gammaproteobacteria bacterium | reverse complement strand
ATCCACATCCGGGCAATATTCTTTTGCTTAAAAATGACAAGATTGCCTTTTTGGATTTTGGCATTATCGGAGATTCTCATATATTTAAAAATAGACTATCATTTATTGAATCTATCAAAGGATTCGCCAACATGGACTTTAAACATGCTGTTTACAACGCGGCGGATTTTCTAAGCGATGATCTTAAATGCATTATTGGCAGTGCCCTCCCTGCCAGTGTTTCGCAAAAAAACATTAATGAATTTATGGAGTTTCTCTCCAATCATTTTGCTGATAATGTAGAACAGATTGTAATGGGTAATGTTAAAAATCTCGAGGTGATGAAAACAGATTATACTATGGTGGCTTTTAAATTATGAAAGCTGCGAAAAGATATAAAATTAAAATGCCCAAAGAAAGTGTGCTACTGATCCGCACCTTAAGCATTGTTGGTTTTTTGGCTAAAGAGCTGGATTATTCTTATCGGTTAACCGATGAAACAAAAGTTTTCTTTAGAAAATATCCAGAAAGTGAGTGGCTTAATCCTAACAATAATTATATACCGTACAAACGTATGAGCCATGAGAAAGCCATCGAAAAGCTAAACGCCTGGCTTTCTTATCTAGTGGAAATTGATCCCCAACTCTATCACCTTGTGAAAGACCATATTAAGAAGTATAATTTTGTCGATAAATAATGCTTAGATTTATTTATATCTGGTTTCTTGTTGGTAAATACTCTGTTTTGTATATACTTATAAAACTCAAGCTCTCTAAAGGACATCAACAGAAATTGCTCCGTAACTTTTTTGAAGATGCCGGTGGATCATTCGTAAAATTTGGTCAACTTCTTTCTTTACGGGTAGATGTTATTTCTAAAGACTTAACTCTGGAAATGCTAAATCTGCTAGATAATGTCAGACCGTTCCCCTACCACTTTGTAAAAGAGATTTTTGTTCGTGAACTGGGCGCAACACCTGAGGAAATTTTTAAGGACTTTCAAAAAGAACCTTTTGCATCAGCATCATTTGGACAGGTACACGGGGCCAAATTAAAAGACAATACTATAGTTGCTGTTAAGATTCTCCGGCCGGGAATTGAAGACAAACTGATGGTTGATTTTTTCATTATTGATGTATTGGCTTTTTTAGCAGATCTTTTCGTTAGAATCGAAGCGTTGCCCTGGAAGGAATTTGCCACCGAATTTAAGAAGTGGACACTTCAGGAGTTAGATTATCATACCGAAGCAGAGCATTCAGAAAAATTACGAAACTATTTTGAAGGAAATTCTCATATAGTTATTCCCAAAGTTTATCATCATCTTTCAACGCGAAGAATATTGGTTGCTGATTACATCGAAGGCGTACACTTAAGCAGACTTTTACGGGGATTAAAGGACGGAAGATTGAATTACGAAAAACTTAAAAAGATAGGCATTGATATAAAAAAGTCTCCTAAAATTTTAACTCAGGAGCTGATGCGACAATATTTTTTCTTCGGATTTTTTCATGCCGATCCTCACCCCGGCAATATTATTCTTCTGCAAAATGACAAAATTGCTCTGATTGATTTTGGTATTGTCGGTGAAGCACTCCCCGCAAATCAGAAAACGCTTGTTAACTTCCTAAAAGCTGCTGCCCGATTTGATTTTAAAGAAGCCATCTATTACTCTCTGGAACTGGCGGGAGAAGATTTAAAACAAATGCTAGTAAGCGCACTGCCGGCAAATGTGGAACAGAATTATATTGATGATTTGTTAAAAGATATTGCCGATCAATACGGCTCAGTTGTTGAAAAAATGGTTTTTGCCAGTACAGAGGATCTTAAAAACTTAAAAAAAGACTATGCTTCGCTTGTAATTGAGCTTTTAAAAGCTACCAATAAATACCGGATTAAAGTACCGGCGCAAACAGTAGTTTTTATACGGGCATTTAGCATACTAACGCTTATTGCCAAACAGTTGGACAGTGAATTTCTGGTTATAAATGAGATAAAAGCATTTTTTAAGAAGTTTCCCCGGGAATCATTACCTGTTCATGTCACAAAGAATATTCCATATAAACGGCTAAGCCGTGAGCGGGCTTTGGAAAAACTTAATACCTGGCTGGCCTATCTTTTAGAGGTAGATACTAACACATACCATCTTGTAAACAAATATATGAGTAAGTATAATTTTAGTTAGTAAAACTATATATGTTTGATAAATTTCTCAACTTCTACAGTAAATACCCATGGGTGGCAATAATCATTATTCTGCAGTGGTTTGCGGCGGCGTATATCATTATCGCCATTGATCCCCATAATATAGACGTAACAAAAGTAATGGGTATCACATTTGCCGCAACAATCCTTTTTGCCTACTTTGGTTTCAAAGTTCCCAAAGGCTAGTTAACATTAAGAGGAACTGGCGAAGAATTTTTGCTTGATATCATTTGGCAAATCTTCTGCTTCACGGCGTAAAAAATTTGACGCGTCAAGAATTTCTATATACACTGGCTCGTTGTCTTGGGTAAAATGCACTATGATATCACCTGACTGTTCTGCGTAGTCAATTTTTTGACGAGATAACCAAATATTAAGCACATCATCTTCTTTCTCATAGACAAATTTCGGATGTCGAACATGTTCTTTATAACGTTTCTGTTTCATAGTATCTACCTTTTTTGGCTGGATAGAATGTAATTATTGTTATTATATCATTTTCCACCTTAAAAACAACTCGAAGAACATGTTTTTCATCAATAGGTTTTGAAGCGATAAGTTTAGGTTTATCCGATTGTGTATCGAGATGTTCTGGATCTTTAAGAGTTAGACGGACATCTTTTTGAATAACCTTGACGCCTTTTTCAAGAAGCTTTTTAAATTTTCCCTTGGCATGTTTTGTAAAAACAAATTTCACAGAGTCAGTATAAATTATCCTAATGGACACTGTTCTTGAACGCCATCCGATTACTCAGTCTTTACCAAATAATTCTGCAAGATCGTGATTGTTGTTTAAGACACATGCTTTGCAAAGTCGGTAAAAAGAGGCGCTATTTCTTTTCTATTCTGTGCTTTAAGCAGCTTCGTAATCACCAAAGCAAGAGGAAGTACTGCTCCAGTTTTATTAGCAAAGTACGAAACTGATGCTGCGGTGTAAAATCCTTCTACTATCCCTTTAACTTGTCTTAAACACTCGGAAGCCTCGCATGAAACAAGTAGTTTACCAAAGGTAAAATTTCTACTTTCAGTACTGCTACAAGTCAGAATAAGATCGCCTAGAATTCCTGGCGTAGCAGTATCTTCAAAAGGAAATCCCATCTGCTTTGCCAAAACAGAAAGCTCTTCAAATGCGGCAACCATTACCTTAACTCGTGTATTCATCCCAAACCCCAATCCTTCGGCAACACCCGCTGCTATCGCGTAGACATTTTTGAATGCAGCTGCCAGCTCCAATGCCTCAACCCCTTTGGTTGGGCGAACGCGAAAATACTCTGTCTCAAACAGCCTTTCTACTACTTCTTTATTCCCATCTTTGGTAAACCCAAGACTAACCAGTGTTGGCATTTCTTCCATCACCTCTTGAGCAAAGCTTGGCCCGATCAGGGAAAAATATGCTCTATTGGTACCAACCAGCTCTTGCACAATCTCATAGGGAAATTTATGGGTTTGTTGCTCAATGCCTTTTGCGCAGTTAACAATAATTGTGTTTTTGTGTATCTTCAGTTTTGGCAGAACTAATCTAATTGCCTGAGTTGGCACAGCAAGAATAAGAATGGCATTCGAAGGAAGAACAAAGTGCTGTTCTTGCTCTAGCTCTTCTTTATCAAGCATGACAATAGTATGATGATTTTCAGACACAACTTTTTGAAGGGCTTTTCCCCATGCGCCCTTGCCAACAATAACAACTTTCATAGTAGTTCTTTCATCACCCGAGGAATTTCCGAAGCTAAATCAGAGGCGTTAAAATAAGGTCCGACCCTCTGGTAGAGCCTATCACCGGCTTTTTTGTTGATAAAACTTCCCGCCGCCGCAGCCAGAAAAGGATCGTTTTTGCAGTTCAAGGCTGCGACAAGCCCAGCCAGTACATCGCCAGTACCGCCTTTGGTCATCCCTGGATTTCCTCCGTGAACTTCAATACACTGCTCTCTCGAACACACAATGTCTATCGTACCCTTAAGCAGAACTATGCACCCGAACTCTTTTGCGAAGAAACCAACTTGTTCTTCCATTTTTTCATTTTGCATTGTCATTTTTAATTTTTCATTTTTAATTTTTAATTTCAATATCTCGAACTCTTGTTGATGTGGGGTTAAAATAGCATTACGAGGAATAGATGTAGGCTGTATTGTTTGAATGCTGCCGCCATCAATTACCCATTTTTTATGTTTATATTGACTTAGCAATCTTTCCGTCAACTCCTTGGTATCATCATCCCCCGCCTCCATCCCTTCTTTCCTTGGCAATCCAGGACCAATTAGTACACAATCCGCTTCGTTAATATATTCATCAAGCTTATCACGCGGCACAACAATGACATCTCGAAATTCTTCTTTGAGCTTTTGCACAATTGCATTATTTTCCGAAACAGATGAATAAAACACCATGTCAACAATACGTGAGGTCACCTGCAATGCCCACAGCGATGCGCCATGGAAAAGTTTTGAACCACCGATAATCATTAGCTTCCCATTCTGGCCTTTATGGGATGATGGTGGTGATTTATACAGTTTTTTCAGTTCTTCGTCGTCAAACTTTTGAATTTTTAATTGTAATTTTGAATTTTGCATTTTGAATTTTTAATTTAGTTTCAATTCTATCATATTCACCTCCCCAACAAGCTTTTTGTCGATAAACTCCCCATGCGTTGTGGTCATCACCGTCTGCTGTTTTCCTATTAATTCACTCACCAGATGGATATGTCCGCTATCAAGCTCGGAGAAAATATCATCCAGTAAAAGTAAAGGCCGACTCTCAAGCGCTTTTTCTAAAAACTCTAGCTGAAATACTTTAAGCTGTAAGATAGCCAGCCGCTGCTGTCCCCGAGAGCCAAAAAATCGTATGTCGTGTGTGGTATTTCGCGCATTGTCGTACAAAAACACCGTAAAATCATCACGGTGAGGCCCCACCAGCGTTGCCCCCGCCCCTACCTCCGCGTCTTTATATTGCAATAAACGTTCTTTGGACATTGTGCTACGATCATAAACCACGTTGCAGTCAAAAATTTCCTTATTTGACTTATTAAACTCATCTATAAACTCTTCTCTAACTTTTGTGATAATAGTCCCGTTTTTGATAAGAAGCGTATCCCAATAGGCAAATCTTTTGTCATCGCGTTTGCCGGTTTCTTGAACTTGAAAAAGCAGGGCATTTCGCTGCCGCAGCGCTTTTGTATATTCCGTAACTGCCAGCCGGTAATCACGGTTGGCTTGTTCAAGCGTCGCGTCTAAAAATTTTCGACGTCCCGATGGCGCGTCGGTAATAATGGATAAGTCTGACGGCGCAAACAATACAGAAGGTAGATGTTGCGCGAAATCAACCAAACGCTTGCCAACGCCGTTGACCAGATATTTTTTTAGCGGCGCTTTTTTACCCCCCACTTCTCCGATTGTCAAAAGAACCTCAAGTTCTATATCTTGAACTTTTCCCTTAACCCTTGCCATTTCTTTTTCAAATTGAATTAATTGCATATCCCTCTCAACACGAAAACTCTTTCCGGTGCTTAAAAGATATATTGCTTCGATAAGATTGGTTTTGCCAGAAGTGTTGGGACCGACAATGATGGTGGTAGTTGGACTAAAGGTAAATTCTGATTTAGTATAGCTGCGGAAGTGTTGAAGAGAAATTGATTTAAGAAGCATGTGAGTTAAGTCAAAAGTCCTGCCTTGCCGGCAGGCAGGCAAAGATTAAAAGTCAAAATTACAATTCAAAAGTAATCGCGTCAGACGCGATGAATTTTTACTTGCACTTTTGCATTTTGATTTTTGAATTTTGAATTACTCTATTACCGTTCCCACAAATTCTTCGCCTCTAAAATATTTCTCAATATTATCAAAGTCTTTTCCATCCATAATCACCACTTTTATACCTAATTCCTCTGCTTTTTTGGAAGCAATCGGATCAAAGGGCGCGTGCATTCCCGGCACCCATTCTTCCCCGACAATTTTTCTAAATTCTTCCCAGGAAGCTTTTTCTACCGGCTTAGCATCGGGGTTTTCTTTTGGATCTTTATCGTAGACTTGTTTGATATTACTTAAATTAATTACTGTTTTAACACCGTAATCTTCGCAAAGAAGAATGGCGCAGTAATCTGTTGACCATCCCGGCTTCCATCCTGCCGCAATAATAACAGGCTCATAAACTTTTCTAATGATTTCATAGTGTTTGATAATGTAAGGGTGAGCCACATCACGAAAGATGGTTCGTAGTAGATGAGCGTTGAGCTTGGTGGCGTGAATACCTAAGTAATCAAGGTCGTCGCGGCTTAATTCGTGTCCAACCACGTCTCGTCCCGCATCACGATAGTGCCGGGCAGTGGCCCCACCGCCAATCACCAAAAAGAATTGCTTTTTTGGATATTCTGTCAACTGCTTGCGGACAAACCCGTTGAGTTTGCTAAGGAATTCTGTATCAATTCCTCCGTTTGGGACAATCAGCGAACCACCGATGGAGATAATCACTTTCTCTGTGTATCCATTATTGCCCATATAATAGTTTCTTAATACTAACAGAAAGAGGCAGAAAGATCAATGAGGAGGCACAGGGACGGTCCTCAGACATGTTGTCACAGCAGTCCAAAGAAACAAATATACCTAATATACACCTCCTATCTGTACTATCTTGCACACCTAAGTAATAGAGTGAGACCTATGTTTATTTTGATCTTGATCTACTAGGTTTTCTGAAGGTAATACTAATCTCTCCTCTGGAAAATTTATGTAAGAAAACACGAAGTAACTCTTGAAGCGATGAAAATCCAAGCTTTTCTGCTGCCTTCTCGGCATCTTTTCTAAGAACAGCATTAATTGGAACCTGAAGAACAACTCTACTCATAATATTACAATTATAATACTTTGGTAATATTTGTCAAGGCTACTTTTGACACTTTTCCCTGTCCGCAGAACCCTGCCCGAAGCTGCTGCAACGCTGCAGGCGGGTTACACTTTAGCGTTGGCAGGCGGGGCAAAATAGTTGTTAAACTTCACTTATCACATCAAATCCTTTATAGCTGCCGGTAATCGCCAAACCGATAACCCTGCCACTTACTAACTTTTTATTCCTTATTTGTTTAGCGGTTTCGTTTAGCGTAGCGCCGGATCCAACGGCGTCATCAATTAAAAGAATATTTTTATATTGTTTTGCATCATCAACGACGATGGTTTGTCTGGCGTTTTCAACCCGGTCTTCAAGCTTAGATAGTGTTTTTTGAGGAATAATAATTTCTGTCTTTATTTTTGTAACAGAAAGCGTTCTTGCGGGCAATTGTAGCTGTTCTTCCAATACTTTCATAAATTGAACTTCTCTTTTTACCGTTGGAGGAATAAATAAAACACTGTCTATATTATGTTTATGAATAACTGTAAGTATCTGCGGACGAATTTCATTAATAAGATCTCGTATTAATGAAACATTTTGGCTTTGCTTAGCGTATAAAAGCATTTGTCCAAGTTTAGTTTTTCCAAATCGTTCAATACTATAGAAATCCAGATAAAAAAGTTTATCTAAAAAAACATTTTTAAACGTATGTTTCATTTTGGGCATACCGTTAATGAGGTTACGCTTTTTAAGATGATCAAATTTTTTAATGGTTGTTGTATAGTCTCTGGCAGTCTTAACAGGATCTTGCTTTGTCTTTTCACACCAGGCAAGAAATCCTTCCCACCCATGCTTAGCTTCTCCTATGGGTGATATATAAAGATATCTATTATTGATAAGCCGAACTACATCCGAATCGACATTACTTCGTTTAACTGCTTTTTTATTTGTTGCTAATAAATAATATACTTTGGGAGGACGTCCAATTTTTCTAAGCACCCCCTTTTCAAGAAGATTTTTCAACTGCTTCCTGACTGCGCGTGCAGTAATAGTGGCAAGTTGAGTAGTTAATTCTTTCCCGCTTGCCTGACCATTCTTAGCAATATACTCTATTATTCTTTTTGATGTTGTTCCGGACATAATACTCTCCTATAAATATTCCTAGTTCCTAGTATACTAGGAACATTACCTAATGTCAATGCCTTTATAAAAAAGTTAGCGTTGGCAGGCGGGGCAAAAATAGGTGCCTCGGCCGCCGAGTTTTGGATATTTTGATATGAGAAGTGGGAAAATTTGATACCGAATTACTCGATATCTTGATTATTTGAAGTTTTGCCAATTATTTTTTAGATTAGTAAGTTTTTTACCAAGAACTACGTACCTCTCAATTAGTTTCTCTGCATAACCCATCTTCTTTATATACCCTTTATGCTTCGATAGCATGATGTGATTTATCATCTCATTTGCTTCTCCAACAGAATCCCGAAGATATCGCTGGAAGTCCCTTAGTGATTCTCTCCGGGCATAGCCCTCAGCAATCTGAGCAGGAATAGAACGCGCTGCTCTTCTCATTTGATCAGCAAGTAGAAATTTTTCTGATGACGGGTAACTTTTAAGAAGCTCTTCTATCTCAAGGGATAATTGAAATGCTTCTTTATAAACTTCGAGATCTAGAAAACTAGTAATCATATTTCTATCCTAGGTTATTAAAAATCTAAATATCAAGATATCAAATTTTCGAAGTATCGAGATCAAAAAATTCTCACTTCTAACATCAAGAATTCAAGTTCAAAGGCTCTCATTTCTCACATCAAGCAAATCAATGTTGACATTTAGCGCAAAAGTATGTACCCCTTCCATCTAACTGGATTTTTTGGATTATTGAGCTGCATTTACGGCATTTTTCTTTGTCTTTTCCATACACAAAAGCATAATCCAGAAAATATCCCTTTTGTCCCTCTGCATTTACAAAATGCGCCCTGGTTGACCCGCCATACTTAATCCCATCTCGTAGTGACTTCGTCACTCCTCGATGTAAACTCTTAAAATCTTTGTCTGTTAAATCTTTAACTTTAGTTCTTGGGTCTATTTTGGCGTCAAAACAGGCCTCATTGGCATAGATATTGCCTACCCCAGAAACTACTTTTTGATCCATTATTGCCACCTTAACCGCCATTGATTTGCGCTTTAGCAAATTCTGTTTTAGAACTTGCCATGTAAAACTTTTGTCCAGCGGCTCCGGCCCCAGTTCTTTGAAGAAACTCTGAACTTTGAACTCTGAACTTTGAACCACTTTGATCCAGCCGAACCTGCGTTGATCATTAAAATATAGTTTTGAGTCGTTATCAAAAATAAAGATAACTCGGGTATGAGAGTTCGGCATCGGCCCAGCCATATCAACTGTCGGATGCCCCCCAATAAATCTGTTCTTAGTTCTTAGTTCTTTGTTCTGAGTTCTCGTCCAAACGAGTTGTCCCGACATTTTCAAATGAAATAAAAGTGTCGTCTTGCCACTCAAGTCTATCCCCAAAATCTTCGCTCTTCTCCACACCTCAACTACTTTACGACCTTCCACCTCTTCCACTTTCCCCTGAAAAGTCTTCGGCGATAACACATCAACTTTTTTAATTGTCAAACCAACAATCTTTTTCGATAGACCTAATCGAATTGTTTCAATTTCTGGTAATTCCGGCATATTATTCCTTAAATGTTCTTGCCCCGTAGACTCGCCCCTCGGGAGCGCGAGGCTGGAAGCCTCCGGCACGAGGTAAGAGTTATACGGGGTCAACTTCTGGTAATTCCGGCACAGTATTATTTTACCTCTTTGCCGCGTGTTTTTCTTGCTCTCTTCTGTGCAACTCATTAACCCATTTACCAAACAGCTCTCCAAGACTTCTTGCCTTTGGATTACTGTTATCAAAATAAAGCCGCAAACAGCTTTTTACCGCTTCTTCCACATCGCCATATCCCACATCTCTTCCTTGATAAGAAAGCGAGGGATGAAACAGTCCTAATTCTCCTTTGGTTGCTGCATCAATAAACATCACCACTCGTATAATATGTGCAGGCATAGCTGATTCAAGCGAAGAATCAAAAAGATTTACTAAAGCTTGTCTTCGAGCAAAAAGGTATGGCAATGCTGCGATAAGTTGTTCTCTATTCCACCTCTTTGCTTCTTCGAATTGTTCTGTCGTTATTCCTGGTATTTTCCTTAACATTTCTGATCGTCTCCCGGGCGGTCTAAATTTTTCTTCCTGAGCATCTTTTGGAGGACGACCGCGTCCAGCTCCTGTTAAATCAGTAAATAAAGGAAGCGACGCGCTACCGTTAGGAGATGGCTGTGTCCTCCATTTTTGCGTTGGTTTTTGCTGCGAAACAGCACTTTTTCTTGATGTCGGTTCTTCCTCTTTTGGCTGATAATCCTGTATTGCCGCTGCCAAATCATTTAACTGCATTGATTCCAATAACTCTCTGGTGTCTTGTACTAATGCTTGCCTCAAAATAACTTCATCACCTTGATAGCTACCGTATTTATCTGTTATTTGACGTTTGCAGTTCCACCCTAGCGCCGCGCAAGCTAACACTTCTCTTTTTTCCAATATAGTAAAGGGCGTCTCTATTACCGGGTACTTCTACCAAATCCAAAACGTTTCCTATACGAACACACGTGTACAATGCATTCTGATGTCGTACGCTCATGCCAGCCATTCTGCGAATACGATCCAATTGGTTGGTAAAACCAAATAAGTGATCGTCTGGAAAATCTGCTAGAGTAGCTTTTATTTCGCCTAAAAATTCTCCCAAGTTGCTGTGTCTTATTGCTAATTCATCTGGTGAAATAGGCCGTGGACTTCTTTCGCGCGATGTACTCATACTCTTATCCCTTTTGCCAAAGAGCATTCTACACGAAAACTCTTTAATTGAAAAGTCTGACTTTATCAAACAGACAGAGTTGATTTTTAGAGAAAAGGGGCGATCGCTGAAGACTAATTAATTATCTATGGGTACGCTCTTTTTTTGCTGCGATATATACAAGCAGAAATGCAATAACCAACAGTAGGTACGTGATTCCGGCAGTGTCAATAATAGATCGAATATCTAAATTCATAGGTCTTTCTCCTTAATTAGTATTTCTGCAATGATCAATGCTAGAATACCAAACAGCACATTTTTTGTCAACCAAATAAAGTCATCAAAGCTCTTTAATTGTGTAACTCCTGGAACAATAAGAACCACCCCAAACCATCCAGCGGCAAGGTTTACAAAAAGCTGCGATAAAATGTTACGCCGTAGTGGCGAAAACAATTTCTTCAGATCAATCATCCCTGACACGTTTCTATAAAGGTTTTTATTTCTTCCATAAATCGCTTTTTAGAAAATTTTGCAGCTTGGGCCTTACAGTCTTCTGGGCTAATACTGAGCTTTTCGAACTCTTTAATTGCCCTATTGAGTTCCTCTGGCCTATTTTTGTTATATAGAACTCCTGTCTGAACTTGCCCTGAGCCTTTATCCTGAGCCGAGCCGAAGGGCGCCGAAGGGTCGATCACTGTTTCTTTGACTCCTCCTGAATTATAGGCAATCACTGGCGTGCCCATAGCCATTGCCTCAACCGGCGTAATCCCAAAATCCTCATCAAACGACGCAAACACAAACGCCTTCGCATTTTGCATCAATTCAAACTTTTCCTCATCCGTAACCTCCCCCAAGTATTCAATTCCTGATTCCTGATTCTTGATTCTTGATTCTTGATAATCTCCAAATCCCCTTCCAAACACTTTCAGCGGTTTTTTATTTTTCCTAAATGCCTCAATTATAATATCCACTCCCTTCGCCCTTGCAAGACGCCCCCCAGTTAAATAGTATACGGTATGCGGTATACGGTATTGAGTATGTTCCTTTTTGCTTAATACTGTATACTGTATACTTGATACTGGTGCCTTAACCGGTGGATACACCACCACCGCTTCCCTTCTGTAAAACTTCTTAATTCTCGATGCCACTTCCTGCGAGTTGGCAATAAAGAAGTCTACGTTTTGAGCGCTCTTGTAATCAACCAGCCGCAAAAAGTGATTGGCAATCTCCCCAATCACCCTAACCACCCAATTCTTTTTCCATTCCCGCGCCGTCATATAGCCATACAAATAGTGAGGCGGAGTATGACAGTAGCAAATATGCAATGGATTTCTCTCCTTGATTCCTGATTCTTGATTCCTGATTCGTATCATGTTCGGTTGATACGCACCAGTGGCGGAAACAATTACTGTGTCATATCCACTAAAATCAAACTGTTGGAACACGAGCGGCGCGATAACTCTAAATGGACTAATCAGTTTTTCCTTAAACGGTAGGTACTGCAACCACGATGTTCTTATATCCCAATCTTCAAACCTTTCCCTATGCGGTCCTAAAAACTGCGGCAGATAGACAGAGGTAAAAACAGGCGCATCGGGATACAATTCATGCAGCGCTTCCAGCACCCTCTCCGCCCCCCCATATTCCTTTATATAATCATGTACAATAGCTACCTTCATAATTGACAAATAAATCTATTCTATGGTAATATGTAGCTGACCGAGTGGGTACCGATCTCCAGGTATTCAGTCCTGAGTTAAGTATCCTTCAGTCGTTTTTCGACCTCGGTCTTTTTTGTTATCTCTAAAATAAGCTCTAAAACTTCCTTAAGACCAACTACTTTATCTGGCTTTATTTTCTTTGCGCCTACTTTAGCAGCTAAATCGTGTGCTCTAGAAAGTTTCCCAACATGACCAAACACAATTGTAGCAGTATCCTCTACTCCCAAGTTGTGCAGAAAATAGAGGGTGCGTTCTCTAATAGTATTTTCGTGGCCAACATATTCTCTATCAACAGTAATCTTATTCTTAACACTTACTAATTTAAATAGTATTGCCAATAACGCAGCGAAAATTATGAATGGATAGCTTTTGCTTTTACCTATTTTCTTAAAGACTTTTTCAAGTATTCGTTTATCTTTCTTACCCAGAACAATAGAAAAATGCTTATTGTTGGTAATGGCAATAATAGTATCTAAATTTGTCTGCTCTATTTTCCCCGATTGATCAACCTGATAACTCATTCTATTCTCCCAATACTCCGATTATACCTGCTTTATTTGCCTTTTACCAATCTTCTACGCACATTTGACTTGCAATCTTATATCTGGTATACTATAGGTTAATATGCGTGCAGCTGAAACTCGCCGTTTCTCACCCAGAGAGGCACACAACCGGTTCAACATATCCCGGATGGTTATGTAATGGTAGCGCCTGACCGTCTTTCAGATAGACGACAATACCAAAAGTCGCATCGTTTATTTGTTCGAGAACGGGAAAAACAAAGAAAAGCGTCAACAGCTCTGTCTAGCGATCGAGCGCGGGAAATGCTTACTACCAGATTTAAAGACGCCACGGTTGAAGAAATGGATAAACTTTTTACAGATATGCATAGCTAAGCCAATGAAAAATCTCCAGGCGTTGGCGCACATCAATTTCTTGGCATGGTGGCCTCTTTGATGCCTTCAAACAATGATTCAACAGCCCAAGAAAGAATGCTTGAGGCAGTAAAAAGTAACGACCCAGCTACACAGGAGAAAGGCAAAAATGCGCTTCTACTACTTAATGCCAAGACAATCGTGAGTAATGTTAACTATTGGGTTCGAGCTTTCTCCTTGAATGCTGAGGAAGCAGATGACCTAACCCATGAATTAATAGCCTCTATATTAACCAATGTTATACCTAGAGCTACCAGCTTAGAGCAATTCCGCAACTCGCTCTATTTTAATGGCGTATTAAATGCGCTACATAAGTTTCTTGCTGATAGGGACAATATTCCGCAAGATATAACGAAAAACTCACGGTATCTTTTTATACACCAGGCTCTACGAGATATAGCTGTGGATGAAGCAGTGGTAACCGATGACGATTTGGTTTCTATAGCCGAGGAATTAGAACAACAGACAGGTATTTCTTCCAAACGCCTTTTGCCATTACTCTCTTTTGCTCGTGCCAGAAGATATCAACACACCCAAGAAGAACTGGTAATTGATGGGGATTCAACCTGGGAATCGGTCAATAAAACAGCGCGAAGAGAAGATGTGCAAATGGTAATAGAATCTCTCCAAAACCCCAGACAAGAAAGAGCAATAAGCCTCAGATATGGGTTAGATGATGGGAAAGAAAGAACTCTGGAACAGATTGGCAAAGAGTTGGGCGTAACTGGAACAAGGGCTGGTCAAATTATAGAGCAAGCAGAAGTACGATTAAGGCATCCCTTCAGAGCAAGCACATTGGATGAATATTGGATTGGACAACCGATAACTTGGGAGCTTTAGGTTACGAAGAATCACCAAGATGGTAGCAATCCATCACCTCGAAGGTTTTGAGAAGCTAACACGTCGGGAAAGAACCATTCTACCGGCTGCTTTGCAGTTTTTCCAAAAGCCACATGCGGGCCAAAATGTCATTCTCGCGAAAGCGAGAATCATTAAATGAGATCGTTGTATAAATCTTTCATTGCTGGATTTATTTTCTTTATCAATTCTAATTTCCAGTTTCTATTCCAGTGTTTCAGCTGCTTTTCTCTCATGATAGCATTTTCTGCAGCGTTAAAAATTTCATAATACAATAGTTTTTTTAGATTATATTTCTTCGTGAATCCCTCAACCATGCCTTGTTTATGCTCATATACCCTGCGAATTAGATCACTAGTTACTCCAATATAAAGTGTTGGACGATCGTTTCCAATAATATAAACAAAGAAACTTCTATTCATCTTATCATCGTTTCTAATACTACTCTGTTTGTCATTCTCAGCTTGACTGAGAATCAGATCCTCACTTTCGTGAGGATGACAGGAGAAAATGAGAATGACAAAAAAACAAAGGAGGACAACGACTAACTCTAGTTTAATAGTTTAAATCGTTAAACTATAATAAGCCCAGTTGCTGATTTTCCGCCTTCTTTTTGTTGGCTTTAGAACTTTTCTCTTCCTTATTACTTATCTCTTGTCTCTTATCGCTTATCTCTTTTCCCTTATCACTTTCCAGCCTCTTAATCAAGCTCTTAAACCCTAACTCCTCAAAAGCTTGTCGGGCGGCTTGTTTGTCGAATTTTAAACAGTCGCATTTTTCCAAATCAAGGGTGATTGGCGCGTTGGTGTCGATAGTCGCCAGTTTTTTGGCCAGCGCTGCTTGCTCTGCATCGGTGGCCAGTCGATGAGCTATTTTCTCTGGAAGTTTTAACACATGCTGATATAGATTTTCAAACGAACCGTATTTTTTAAGAAGCTCCATGGCAGTTTTTGGCCCGATTCCCGAAACACCCGGATAGTTATCTGAAGCATCTCCAGTCAGGGCTTTATAATCAACAATCTGTGATGGTTTTATGCCATACTTCTCCTCCACTTTCTCTGCGTCGAACAAAGCAGTATTTGTTATTCCAGTTACAGGCATGAGAACCTTAACGTGTGAATTTACTAACTGCAGCATATCCCGATCACCAGAAACGATGGTAACCTCTAGGTTTGACTGTAGATGATGGACAGTAGATGATGGATTTTTGAGGGTAGATGATTGATGTTTGATCGATCTTCTATCGTCTAATGTTTGAACCGCCTGTCTTGCAACTGTCCCAATTAAATCGTCAGCCTCGTACCCGTCCAGTTCGAAAATTGCCACCTTCATCTTTTCCAACACCTCGTGAATACGAACAATTTGCGGCACTAAATTACCGTCCATTTTTGGCCGGGTGGCTTGATATCCCACATAGAGTTGTTTCCGAAAGGTCGGTTTGGGCCGATCAAAACAAACTATGATATAGTCGGGCGTCTGATCTTGAAGAATTTTAAGAAACATCGCGCAAAAGCCGTAGACAGCATTCACCAAATTGCCGTCTTTATCGGTAAATCCCGGATACGCGTGAAACGCCCGATGCAAAATCGCATTACCATCAATAAGTATTAATTTCTTCATAAAAGCATCTTCATTTTATCACAAGCCCTATCTGTGGAAATGATAAGCTATGCTAAGGCTTGTAGAATACCCTCAATTTCCCCTGCGCGGGTGGGGTGACGAAGCCGTCGTAGTGCTTTTGCTTCAATTTGGCGAATACGTTCCTCGGTAACCCCTACTTCTTTCCCAATTTTTTTTCGATCTATCTTTTCCGACGAAGAAGTATCTAAAGAGTATAGTTTACGCAAAATACCATGCTCTCTAGGAGAGAGCGTTATTAACGCCCAATCAACAGCATTCATAAATTCTTCCGTTTGTCCCGGCTTCAAAACGGCCTGAATTGTTTCCTAAGTATCTCCAAGATTAAATATTCGCCGAGCCAATCGCACATACCCATCTGGGTTTATTGACGTAATTGATTCTCCTGTCACCGGTAATCTTGGTATTAGATCTGACGGCACTGGTCGTAACCTATCATGCATAAGTTTTTAGGATTTTGCTTTAACAGTATAAGCGTTTGATGTAACCAAGGCAAGAGTGGGTTTGATAAGCGGTTTTTTTGGGCCAATTAGTGTAAGAAAATCTTCCGACTCGATGGTTTCTTTGGCGATAAGCTCTTTTGCCAACAGATGAAGTTTACCTTCCAGTTTTTTAAGAATCACCTGCGCGTCTTTATAGCAAATATCGGTAATTTTTTTTACCTGCGCGTCTATTTTTGCTGCCATGGTAGGTGAAACCTGCGGCTGTTCATAAAATGGATGATGACGATCGCCGTCTAAATTCATTGGCCCCAATTCACTCATACCATATTCAGCCACCATTGTTCTGGCCACCTGCGTTGCTTTGGCAATGTCATCCGATGCTCCGGTGGTCATTTCTTTAAAGATCAGGCTTTCTGCTGCCCGTCCGCCCAGCATCACCGTAATCTGTTCCAGCAAATGGGTTTTTGTTTCATGAACTCTCTCTGTTGGCTCCATCATGGTGTGGCCCAAACTTAAACCTCTACTCACAATTGAAATCCGATGCACCGGATCCATGTGTGGCATGTGCCAGGAAACTAAAGCATGTCCTGCTTCATGATAGGCAGTCATTCTTCTATCCTCATCCGACTGCAGTCGCTTTTTCTCTGGACCAAGCTTTACTTTTGTGGCCGCTTCTTCCAGATCTTTCATGTCAATTGCCTTCTTATTAAGCCGCGCCGCCAAAATTGCTGATTCGTTGAGCATGTTTTCCAAATCAGCGCCGGAAAAGCCGACAGTTCGTCTTGCTACTTTTTCCCAGTCAACAGCTTCGGTAAACGGCTTTCCTTTGGCATGAATTTTTAGTATTGCTTTTCTTCCTTCTATGTCGGGCATATCAAGGCTCACCCGACGATCAAAACGGCCGGGACGCACCAGCGCCGGATCAAGGACGTCTGGTCGGTTAGTAGCAGCAATTACGACTAACTGTTCAGCCGGCGCAAATCCATCCATTTCCACTAATATCTGATTAAGAGTTTGCTCGCGCTCATCATGGCCGCCCATAATCCCCACTCCCCGCTGACGACCAATCGCATCTACTTCATCAATAAAAATAATGGCAGGCTGGGCTTTTTTGGCAGTATTGAACAAATCTCTTACTCGGGAGGCGCCCACACCTACCAACATCTCCATAAACTCCGATCCAGCCATGGAGAAAAATGGCACACTGGCTTCGCCGGCCGTGGCGCGGGCTAACAACGTTTTTCCGGTACCGCTTGGACCAATCATTAAAACTCCCTTTGGTGTCCGCGCTCCCATGGCCTTATATTTCCCCGGGTTTTTGAGAAAGTCCACAATTTCGGTCAACTCTTGTTTGGCTTCATCAACTCCAGCCACGTCGGCAAAGGTTATTTTCGGCTGGTCTTTGCTAAACAATTTTGCCCGCGACTGTCCAAAAGAGAAAATACTTTCTTGTGCTCCCCGTGCTTGACGAAACAGGAAATAGAAAAACGCCACCATTAGAATGACCGGCAAAACCGAGGATAAAACATTAAGCCATGTATTAAGACCCGTTTCATCTTTAACCACCACTTTTGTTTTTTCCAAGCTAACTCCAGCGTCTTTAAACAGCGAATAAACATTTGAGCCCTGTTCTTTAGAAGCTTCCACCGTCCCATCTTTTGTAACAACAATAAGCTTGTGGTCAGTAACGGTAATTTGAGAGACTTCGCCCTTTTTAACCGAAAGGATTACCTCGGACAAAGCCACATTTTTTCGAGAGTCTAAAGGCTGGGAAAGACCAGCAAAAAAGAAAAGAGAAAGTAGGATAATAAATCCGTAAAGAAGAAGATTTTTACCTGACAAATTAAACTTAAGCTTAAAATTCTTGTTTCTGCCTGCGCGAGGCGAAATCGAAGAGTGGTTTTTTCTAATTGGTGTGGCCATAATGGTATGGAGTATAACACAAAATCCGAAGCCACACCAGCACCCTATAATCTTTGATTATTTTTGTACTAACAGGTATGTTGATTCGTTATGGAAAGGAAACAAATTCTCCAGAATGGGTCGCTTTTGTAAAAGAGCATAAATTAAACCTGCGATAGTTTTAGATAAACTATGCCAACCCCATTTTCTTCCTAACTTCCCGCATAGTTTCTTCTGCTTTTTCGCGCAACTTGGCAGCGTGGTATTCGATGATTGAGTCAACAAGTGATGGATTATTTTCAAACTCTTTTCGTCTTTCCTGAATTGGTTGTAGCTCTTTATAAATATCTTGTGCTAACTGACCTTTGAGTTCCACATATCTAATTTTTTTCTCCCGATAGTCTTGAACAAATTTTGCATATATTTCTTGGGAAGAAAACAGTTTTAACAAGATAAACAGATTGGAGGTCCCTGTCCCGCGAAGCCTTGACGAAGTGGGATCGCCACCAATTTCTCCGCTGTCTGTTGGCGCTTGGGCCAAACGCTTTCTTATTGTCTCCAAATCATCAGTTAACGTGATATAACTTCCTTCCACCGTCTTACTCATTTTTCCTGCTCCGACCAACGATGGTAGATACTCCCCTTCAGTTTTGAAGCGAACTGGTTCTGGAAAAGTCTGACCAAACATACTATTAAATTTTCGTGCGATTTCTCGTGTTACTTCCAAATGCGGCTCCTGATCAATACCTGTTGGAATAGTATCTGCTTTATAAAGCAATATATTGGCTGCCATAAACACAGGATAATATAATAGTCCAATGTTAACATACTTTGGATATTGCGCCTTTTTCTCTTTATACGTTGGTAAGTCTTCAAGACGAGAGACAGGATAAATTGTCGCAAGATAATAGGCCAGCTCCAAATGTTGTGGCACTTTTGATTGCACTTCGAGTAAACATTTCTTGGGATCAAGTCCTGCCCCTAAAAAATCCAGAATTACGTCTCGTACTGAACTCTGGAGCGTTAAGGGATCATAAGGAGTAGTAATTGCGTGTAAGTCAACCACAGAAAATACACAGTCATAGTCGTCTTGCAAAGCCAGCATGCCCTTAACCGCACCCATGTAATTTCCTAAATGTAACCTACCGGTGGCTCTAATGCCAGAATAAACTTTCTTTTTCATATTTCGCGTCATCCTGGTTTGTCCAGGATCTTTTATTTTAGTCTATCATTTTTAGCTCTTGAATAAAATCGGCAACGTTCCGCTCTATATTCTGCCCTGCAGAATTGATAACGTCGATTAACGCACTGCCGACAATCGCTATATCCGCATGGCCTTTGAGGGCTTGAAGATGCTCTTTCTTTGAAATCCCAAACCCCACCGCAATTGGGATGGTAAAAACTTTCCTTATTCTTTCTAAATATGTTCTTAGTTCTGAGTTCAAAGTTTCTTTTGCCCCTGTTATGCCCTGCCGCGCTGCTGCATACACAAACCCCGTACCAACAGCCGCATTTTTTTGTAATCGTTCTTTCGTAGAAGAAGGAGAAACAACCCGAATATTTGCCAAGTCAGACTTGGCGAGGCTTGCGATAAAATGTTCGTTTTCTTCTTCGTCAAGCGGAATATCAGGAACAATCAGCCCTTCACAACCAACATCATGAGCGTCACGGCAAAATTTTTCCACGCCATACCGAAATACTGTATTATAATAAGCCATAAACAGAAGTGGAATTGAGACTTCCGCAGACAGTTTTTTCATAATAGTAAATGCATCGCTTACCTTTGTTCCGCTTCTAAGTGACTCCTCACATGCCCTCATAATAGTTGGCCCGTCAGCCAGCGGGTCTGAAAAGGGAATCTGCAGCTCTACAATATCCACCTCACTTTTTTCCATCTGCCTGACTATTTTTACGGTATCTTCAAGCGATGGATAGCCCACAACAACGTGCATCATTAAACCCAGGCGTTTACT
Organism: uncultured Gammaproteobacteria bacterium; assembly: GCA_964482825.1. GTDB lineage: Bacteria > Patescibacteriota > Microgenomatia > Levybacterales > UBA12049 > CAYZZG01. The sequence goes on along the minus strand of CAYZZG010000011.1, from coordinate 227 downwards.
CATTTTAATTTCTTTTAAATTTTCTTCAAGCTTTTTCATAGTCTTCTATATACTGTTTTAAGAATCCCTTGAAGCTTTTGTCTTTTAGTGTCTTCGCAACAATAAACAAATCTTTATCTCCCCTTCCCGACACATTCACCACAATTATTTTGTCTTTTGAAAGTTTTGGAGCAAGTCTTAGGGCAAAGGCAACCGCATGAGCTGATTCAAGCGCGCAAATTATGCCT
>CAYZZG010000010.1:9473-20694 GCA_964482825.1 uncultured Gammaproteobacteria bacterium | reverse complement strand
TGCTCTCCGGTAAAATTAGCTGATGGACCAAGAATTGGAACTCCCAGATTTCTGATGATTGAACGGGTAATTGAATTATTGGGGATTCTAACACCCAAGGTGTTCCCTCCTCCCCGAGCAAGCGATGGCACCTTATCAATTCTGCTTTGCAGAACAATCGTTAAGGCGCCTGGCCAATACGGTTCTATTAGTTTATCGATCACTTCTTGTGGTATTGGCTCAAGATAATTCTGCGCCATTTTTACCGTGTCTACAAGAACAGGAGTAGCTTTTTCTAGCGGCCTTTTTCTGATCTTGAACAGACGCTTAATCGCTTCCTCATCATCAATCCGACAGCCAATGCCAAAGGCTGTGTCGGTGGGGTAGACTACAATTCCACCTTGCTTTAATACTTTAACTGCTTTCTGAACATGTTGCTCCATATTTCTTATAAATTCTAATATCGAATATCGAAATTCGAAACAATCTCAAAATACAAACGACAAAAATCTAAAACATTTTTAAAAATTCTAATTTTGAACATTCGAATTTGTTTCGTGCTTCGGATTTCGTGCTTCGAATTTTTTAATAGTTATTCTCCTCTTCTCCTCATCCACATACTCAAACCTTATATCCCATCTCTTTTTTGGAAGTAGTGAACCCAGTTTCTCCGCCCATTCAATTGCAACTATTGCATGAGGATCATTGAGTATTTCTTCAATTCCAATGGTTTTAAGATCCTCTTCTGTTGCAATTCTGTATAAATCTATATGATAGAAAAATTTTGAATTTTGAGTTGTAGTTTTGACTTTTGACTTTTGACTTTTGACTTCATATGAACGTACAATCACAAACGTCGGCGATATAATCCGTTTTTTAATTCCCAATCCTTTAGCCAAACCCTGAGTAAATGTAGTTTTGCCACTTCCCAAATCTCCATACAAACAAATTACTACGTTTGCAAGGGGACGTACCGTCTGGTACATCCCAAAGCGACGCCTTGTGAGGCTAGAAAGAATTTTTTTTGCAAATTGCACTCCATACTCTTGTGTATTTTCTGACGAGCTTGTAATGATTGACTGATTATTCTCCATAATGCTGTTTTTTTTTTTTTTTTTCAAGTATACCACAGGCAAAAACAACAAGAATAATTCCTATTACTAATAGCACAACCGGCCAAACTGTTTGTGTTGCTCCCAATACTTTTGTTTCATTAGAACTTTTTGATGGTGAAAGAGAGATTGCAAGCTTTGCCTCCTTTGTGTTCTCTCCAAGAATTCCAGAAACAGAAGCAATTGCAGTTGGAGATGAAGTTGCAATAGCAGAAGTAATAGTTAATGAAGGAATTGGAGAAGGAGTAGGAGAAGGCGTTGGTGTAGGTGTTTTTGTGGGCGTACTTGTTGGCGCGTTAGTTGGAGTGGGCGTAGGACTTGGAGTACTAGTTGGAATAGAAATGACTACTGCAACTGAACTATTATTTGCATCTTCTGACCCAGCAGAACCTGAACTGGTATATCGTTTAATTCTTACTCTATAAGAACCACTACCGTCATACTCGGTGGCGGTGGGACTTCCAATCCTTGCCTGAACAGTACCATTCAAAATAACTCCGGACTGCACACTGATAGGTAAATATTGTTTACCATCTGACCCACTATACCAGTCAGAATTATTAAATGTTTCACCGAAGTAATTTGTTGTACCTTCCTTATATACATCAACACGAAGATAATTGGTACCAGTTGCTGCTCCAGAAATTGATGCGGTAAGAGTAAAAGAATCGTTTGTTATGGTTATCGGAGGACTAGGGCTAGTAATAGAAACAGTTACTGCAAGAATAGGTTTTGACAAAGAGAAGAAAAGAGCAAAAAAAGTAATAGCCACTATTGCTAGCAGACATATCCTGCCAAAGAAAAGCAGGGGTCTTTTCATTAAGGGTTATAAATTCTATTACTGCAAATGCCAATAAAGTGACATCTTTCCATTACTGTGAAATATAAATACGCCGTTTCCACCATCACCTGTGCAGTTTCTACAAAAATATGCTTTTCCATCATTAATTGCCCGTACAATAATATCCGAATTATTGTACATATCATATGCCGGATGAGGATTTCCTCTATAATACACGCTGCTATAACAGGTCTGACCAAATCCTTGTGATATATGAAGGTTATCTGTGGACATCGGCCATGCGAAAGATCCGCTTCCCGTATTTGATGACCCAACAGGGTCGCCGGGACAGGACGTTTGCCAATCAACAGACCGACCCTCCAGTACGCTTGCTGGATTCTCTGTGTCGGAATAATAGCTATATTGATCAAGTGAAGAAATATTATATATGCCAAAGTGAAGATGAGCCCCAAAGGAATAACCGGTATTTCCCATTAATCCTATTGTTTCACCTCTTTTTACATCACGAGGATCAGTCGTTATTAATACTTTCGCCGCTTTTTGGATCTGCTGTAATTCTCTGAGTGCATCAGCAAGCCTACGTTGATATTCCTTTTCTGAATTTTTGGTAACCAAAAGTAATGTTTCTTTATTTTTCTTTTCCTGATCGAGCTGTGCTGTATATACTTCAAGCTGTTTTCGAAGTGCTTCTACTTTTTGTTTTTTGTTTTCAAGTATTTCCTTTTGATTTGTATAGTCTGTTTTAGCTTGCTGCGTTTCAAAAATAAGCTTTTTATCATGTATTTGTACTATACGAAGATAGTTTACTCTGTTAAAAAAATCTGTTAGGTTGTTTGAAGATAAAAGCACCTGGAGTGTTTGCGTATTTCCTGCCTGATATGTCTCAACTATTCTATTCAGCAATATTTTTGACATCCTATCTATCGAGGCCTCAAGTGTATCAATTTTTTTGGTCGCTGTTTCTATCTCGTTGCTTAATTCAGTAAGTTCTTGCTCTGTTGCTTTTATGCGCAATTCCGTTATCTTTATTTGACTATTCATAACGCTAATTTGCGAAGAGAGTGTTTTAGCCTGCGATTGAGTTTCGTTTATTTTGTTTTGAAGTTCTTTTATTTCATTTTGGAGTAAGGAAAGTTTTTCGGAACTTGGGGTAGGGGTTAGCGTAGGTGTTGGATCTTCCGCGTAAACAAAATTAACAGCAAATAGTATCAGAATGAAAAAAATGGAGATGATAGTGAATGTTCTGAACATAGTTTTTATGTTGTTTCCATTCTAAATTTTTCACTTTTAATTTTAAATTTTTAATTTACTTTAGGTATCGGAGTACAGCAAGAAAACTTGCGAAAGCACCAAGCCACATGGAAAGCACAATTTCTATACCAAGAAGCTCTAGTATAAGAATTGGCGATAGTGGAAAAATAGGTATGCCTTTTAGGAAAGACATAAGAAAAGGCGAGGCATACCACAGAAAGGCTGATGCTATTGTCCACCCGAGTAATGCTCCGATAATTCCATAAAACATTCCTTCAAAAATAAACGGCCAACGGATATACCACTTTGTTGCGCCTAAAAGCCGCATAATTTCTATTTCTTCTCTGCGCTGAGAAATTTTAATTCCGGTAATAGTAACAACAATAAATATTGATATCGTTGAAAGCAAAACAACCAATACAATACCTATCTGCCGCAATGCATTAGTCCATGCCGTAAGGGTTGCCACAACGTCTTTTTGAAATATCACTTCCGAAACAACGTTTGATTTTTTAAGAAGTTCGGAGATACTTCCTAATTCTTTGATTTCTTTTGTTGAAATCTCCAAAGAGGCAGGAAGAATATCTGCAGTAACTAATTCTAGAAGTAAGGGGTCATCTTTATTTTGTTCCTGATAAATAGCAAGTGCTTCTTTTTTAGAAACAAATTTCATTGATGCTACCTTTCCAGTCGCTTTTATTTGCTCCTTAAGTGCATCTATATTTTCTTGTTTTGCTTCGTCTTTAAAAAATGCTGTTACCTGTGGTTTTGATTCAAAATAGGTAATAATTCTTGACGATCCAATTGCCACAAAACTAAATATCGATACCGCAAGAAAAGTAAGCATCATAATAAGTACTGCAGCTGCTGCCTGATAAGGAGATCGTCTGATATGATGCCATGTGGTATTAAGAAACGCCATATTTTCCCTTCTTCTGGTCTCGGGTAATCTTGCCCTTTTCAAGAGCGATAACTCTCTTTGCTAAGGCATTTACCACATCAGCATTATGGGTGGCCATAACAACGGTTGTTCCTTTTTGGTTTATAGACTGCAATAGCTTAACAATCTCTTCTCCTGTTTTAGGGTCTAAATTACCTGTTGGCTCGTCTGCCAAAAGAATTTCCGGAGAAAGCGTGAGCGCACGAGAGATTGCTACCCGCTGTAATTCTCCCCCGGAAAGCTGTATGGGGAATTTATTTTTAGGACTACCAATGCCAACCTCCTCCATAAGTTCTTCTACTCTCTTTTTTATTTCTTCTTTGCGTGTTCCAGCAACTTCCAAGGGCAGTGAAATATTTTCAAAGATTGTCCGGTCCATAAGAAGCTTAAGATCCTGAAAAACAATTCCAACCTTTTTTCGCAAATGAGGAATTTTATTATTCGGAAGCTTTACTAGGTCAAAATCTGCAACAATAATACTTCCGCTTGTGGGTAAAGTGTCTCGAATAAGCAATCTAAGTAACGTTGTTTTTCCCGAACCTGTTGCGCCAACAAGAAAAACAAATTCTCCCTTTTCTACCACAAGAGTAATATCCAAAAGTCCTACTGCACCACTACCAAATGTTTTTGTAACTTTTTCAAGTTTAATCATATGGATTGTTTTTTAATAAACTGCTGAGGATGGAATAATTACTCTAAAACTTCTACTCTTCCCACATCCATGAGCCATCCAACTTTTTGTGCTTTTTGTGTCTCTCCCCAAACCTTTATTTTCCTTCCAACAAATTTAGAGAGATCAACAAGAGAAGAAGTCATGTAGACATATTGACTTTCGCCGCCTGGACGAACAAGATGGAATTGCCCTTCACCTTCCTTGCCGCCTTCCTGAAGAGTTCCTTCGGTTGAGTCTTTAAACGTTTTTGTATCGCTTGACCCATACACTACCCCTTTTTCTATCTTTCCGCCTTCTGTAGATTTTATAGATGTCGTTGATCCACCTTTTAAAACTGCTGGCTTATTTTTTGCCAAAAGATACCCTGTTCCAATACCAAGTACTGCAACAAAAGTTAAAAAAACAATAATAGCGGGAGTAAAGAGGGAAGTATTTTTACTTACCATTGTATGAATAAGTGAGGTTTCCTTTTTTTCTTCTTTCTCCATTCTTCTAGTAAACCATAAAATGAACAATTTTACAACTGTCGTAGTTCTTCCTCGATAAATGATTCGATATTTCCATTGAGTACTCCTTCTGTGTCCGATGTTTCATAGTTGGTACGCAAATCTTTCACCATATGATAGGGATGCAAAACATATGAACGGATTTGATTTCCCCAACCGGGGGTTTTGTATCCTCCTTTTAATTTCGCTTCTTCTTTTTTCCTGTCTTCTTCTCGTAAAAGCCACAGTTTTGCTCGCAAAATTTTAAGAGCATTTTCACGATTTTGCCCCTGATACCTTTCCTCCTGCGCTGTAACGACGATGCTTGTTGGCGTATGGCGCAAACGAACCGCCGAGGAAACTTTCTGTACATTTTGCCCACCATGACTGCTGGCTCGATAAAATTCCCATTCAAGATCGTCATCTTTTATCACAATCTCTTTTTCATCCTCTATTTGCGGTAATACCTCAACCAGCGCAAATGATGTTTGTCGTAAATTATCTGCATTAAACGGTGATTGACGCACCAAACGGTGTACTCCTGACTCATGTTTAAGATTGCCATAAGCATATTTGCCGTTTACCGAGAGAGAGATACTCTTGATTCCTGCCTCTTCTCCAGCTGTTTGTTCTATTACCTCATACGACCACCCTTGCTTGTCAAAAAAACGCGTGTACATACGGAAAAGCATTTCTGCCCAATCCATTGCCTCTACACCACCCTGCCCGGAATGGATTGCTAAAATGGCATCTCCTTCGTCGTAGTGCCCGGAGAGGTACAAAAGAACCTCCAATTTTGCTAAAAGCTCTTCTGCTTCCTTATCTTTCCCACTTTGAACGAGCTCTTCGAGATATTCTATCTTCTCAATTTCTTTTTGCAGGCTTGACAATTGCTTCATTTTTTGACCGGCAGCCTGATGATCCTGCCAAAAATCCGGCTTCATACCCTCCACCTCCAGAGCGCGAATTTCTTTTTTCTTCTCCTCGATATTAACTTTCTCTAGCAATCTTTCCAAGCGTACTTTTAATTCTTCCATAAATTTACTGTATTTGCTTGCAAATATTTTCGCAGAGTTCTTTTGCCTGAGTTTTAGGATACTGTTCCAGCGCCCCAAGATCACGTAAAATCTTCTGAATCTGAGGAGATGTAGTTGCCACCTGTGCCGGATCAAGATTTAGGATGTCTTGACGAATATTTTCTACTTGATCTTGCACTTCACTTCTAATTTTTTGCTGCAAAGATACTTTGGGAGTAGGAGTGTTTTTTTTATCCAAAGTTGTACTTACCCCTTCTACTTCACGCACGTTTTCTTTAGAAGCAACAGGCTCTCTGCTTTTACCAAACACATACACTTTTGCCGCAATACCACCAACTATAAGCGAGGCTAAAAGAATTGAAGTGATGAGAATTTTTTTCTTGTCCCAGACTTCTTCGACAAATCCCACTCCGTGACTTTGATGCTTTGAAAATCCTCCCTCTTGCATGCAGTTATTGTAGGCGATAGAGGAAACTTTTGCAATTAAACCAGCTTCAAAACCTTTTTAACGATGTGTTTTGCGCTGATGCCGACATAATCTAAAAGCTCATCTTTTGTTCCGGATCGTCCTATTTTGGTAATTGCCATTTTCTCTACTCTGATGCCATCACCGGAAACCGCCGATTGAACAAAGTCGCCCAAGCCCCCATGCTCAAAATGATCTTCGACGGTAATAACGATAGGGTGCAAAGTTTCAGAGGTGCAAAGCTGCAAAGTTTTTTTGTCAATAGGTTTCACACAGTAGCAATCGACGATGCAAACCATGATACCTTTTTTCTTAAGATCTTCATACGCTTTTAGTGCTTCAAAAACTGTAATCCCGCAGGCAGCAATAGTAAGAATGTCATTCTGAGCAAAGCGAAGAATCTTCGACCCTCCTATTTCGAACTTCTCTTTACTATCATAAAGAACCGGAGTCTTAGGACGCAGTGTTCTAAGATACGAAATGCCGATATGATTTACCATTAACTGAACAATTTTTGCTGTTGATACTCCATCTGATGGATGGAAAATAACTGAATCGGGAAGAGAACCAAACATGGCTATATCTTCCAGTCCCATTTGCGAAGGCCCATCTTCTCCAATCGAAACTCCGGCATGTGAACCAACAAATTTTATATTTGCTTCGGAAACCCTGGCCATACGAATTTGATCAAAGGCGCGGGTAAGAAAAGCAGCAAATGTTGAGACAAAAGGAATTTTTTCTCTTTTTGAAAGCCCCAAAGCAACCCCCACCATATTCTGCTCGGCAATAAAACATTCAATAAAGCGGTCTGGAAAGGCTTTCTTAAAGTCTTGGGAGAATGTTGAGTTTTTAGTATCGCCGTCAAGTACGAAAATATCATTGTTTACTTTTCCAAGTTCGGCCAAAATTTGTCCATACACTTCTCTCGTTCCCACTTCATCACCTATCTTGAACTTTTTTACAATGTCATCCTGACCCTGAGCGAAGCGAATGGGGAAGGATCCCGTCCGAGATTCTTCAGATTTCGTCTTCAGAATGACACTTTGAGGTTTTCGTAGCTTAAATCTCAATTTATCATCCACCTCCCCCAGCTCTTTTAGCGCTTTTTTCAAATCTTCTTTAGTAAGTGCTTTTCCATGCCAGCCGTCTTTGTCTTCCAAAAGCGACACACCTTTGCCTTTTTTTGTTTTGGCAATAATAATAAATGGTTTTTTGCTTTTATTATTTACTGCAAGTGAAAATGCTTTATCTATTTCAAAAAGATCATGACCGTCAATTGCCAAAACTTCCCAACCAAATGCGTTAAACCGCTGGATGTATTCCTCAATGTTATGTCCAAACATCGTTTCCTGGCTCTGCCCAAAACGATTAATATCGGCAATCGCAATAAGATTGTCCAACTGATAAATTGAGGCAAAATTTGCCGCTTCCCAAATACTTCCTTCTGCCAACTCCCCATCTCCCAGCAAAACATATACCTTTGGCATTTGAAATTTGAAATTGGATATTTGAAATTCCGCGCGAAGCGCGTAAGCCATTCCCGCCCCCACCGAAAGACCTTGTCCGAGCGAACCCGTGGCCGCCTCGGTGTATTTGAAAACCGGCATTGGATGACCTTCCAGGGGACTGCCGAACTTTCGCAGTGTCCTTAATTCATCAAGTGGAAACGCACCCGCAACCGCAAAAAGGGTATACAAAAGCGGAGCCGCATGGCCTTTGGAAAAAATAAGCCTATCGTTGTTTGGATTTTGCGGATTCTTGAGGTCGTAGCGAAAATATTTGTCAAAAAGGACTGTGGTCAGATCTGTTGCGGAAAGACAAGATGTGGGGTGCCCTGAACCTGCCTCGGTCGTAGAAATAAGCGACCATTTTCTAACAAGTACGGCTTTTTTCTGGAGCATGGAGACATCCATAGATATACTGTATTGTATGATCTAACGAATCTCAAGTCAATGAGAGTTTTTGTTGACAAGTAAGGCTTTTTAACGTATTTTATAGTAAATATGTCATCTGTAGAACAAGAAACAGACGGCGGCGAACCCCCGATCCCACTCATAGATGAAGTTTCTACGCTAATAGAAGCTCACTTTCAAGCAACAAGTAATTTTCAGCAAAATTTACATAATATTGCCAGAATCGTTGAGCAAGTAGGCATACCTTTACCTAGTCAACAGGACACCAATGCCAGGAAATTATTGACACCTGATGGGTTATTTACTGCCGAGCTTAATCACTTTTTTGATCGTCAAATAGCTATTCTTCCCAATATGTCACTCTCTAAAAAGCACCCAAATACGCCAAATACTTCAGCAGGTGTCTATGAGAACCCAACCGCTGCAACAATACGAACTTTTTGGGATGGAGGAATTACTATTGATGTAGATGCAACTGTTTTTCCACAAGCTGAACTATTTGAAGAACCGGTAGGGAGCAAAGCTTTTATGATAAGACGTGACAACCGAAGAGTTTTTATTTATTCTGGAATAGAAAATCTAGGACGTAATACGCGTGAATTCCTAGCAAAACTTACGTATGATGCGCATGAATCATTCCATACTATCGCACAACTGCTATAATACATAAACATGACTTCTCTGCAAGCCATTCTTCTTGCTATCATTGAAGGCATAACGGAATTTTTACCTATCTCTTCTACCGGACACCTTATTCTTGCATCCGAAATTTTAAAAATTGAACAAACAGAATTTGTGAAGAGTTTTGAAATTTTTATTCAGCTTGGCGCAATTCTAGCTGTGATAGTTCTTTATTGGAAAACATTACTCACCAAAAAAGCAGTTTTAGAACGAATCTTTGTGGCTTTTCTTCCCACCGCTGTTTTGGGATTCACATTCTATAAACTAATTAAACAATTACTTATTGGTAATGCACTGGTTACTCTCGCAGCACTTTTTGGCGGAGGAATAATTTTGATATTTCTTGAACTGTTGTATAAGGAAAAAGAACACCATGTGGAATCTATCCAACAAATCACTATTCGCAAAGCTTTTATTATTGGGTTATTTCAATCCCTCTCTATGATCCCCGGTGTATCACGTGCAGCGGCGACTATTGTGGGCGGTCTACTTTTGGGGACAAAACGAAAAGCTGCGGTTGAATTCTCTTTTTTACTCGCCATCCCCACCATGCTGGCTGCCACAGGATTTGATCTTATCAAAAGCAATTTAGAATTTACTTCAAACGAACTCACACTGCTGGCAATTGGTTTTATCGGCTCCTTTGTCGTTGCCCTCCTGGCGGTAAAATTCTTTTTGCAATTTATTCAAAATAATACTTTTATTACCTTTGGCATCTATCGAATAGTTGTATCCATCCTTTTCTTTTTATTTGTTTTGAACAAGTAACTGTGTTAAATTTTCAAAAAGTCTATTCCATAGTAAAAGCTATTCCCAAAGGGAAAGTGCTAACATACAAAGAAGTCGCAAGACGGGCTGGCATTAAAAATCCACGATTAGTTGGTAGAATATTACATCAAAATCCTGATCCCAAGAATATTCCCTGCCACAGAGTAATACGAAGCGATGGAACTCTTGCCAGTGGCTATGCCTTTGGAGGCAAAGAAAAACAGAAAGAATTACTAAAAAAAGAAGGCGTAATCATTCAATAATCTCTTCTCCCTCAAAATCAATTCCGCTGTCTACTGCCTGGTCACTAGAACCTGTTGTTGCAGCTTGCGGAGCGGCAAAAGCAAAACTGGAACGAATTGAGCTATAAATACTCTGCCAATAAGTTGACTGGTCAGGATGAGAAACAGTTACCAAAAAGAGTATACCCTGATCAATTGCGCCAAGTGTAGTTTTGCTATCTGAGACAATCTCCATTGCTTCCAGTAAACCTAGTTTTGTTCTTGTTGTTTTTACTGAGGATTCCTTGGTACTTTTTACCCACGCATCAAGAGTGGCAAGCTTTGTATCTGTTACTTTTACATTAATTGAGCCTTCTACCTCCGGAGAATCAATCGACAAATCTGAGTAGGTAATATTATCTAACTCCTCCGCTTTTTGAATTTCCAGGTCAACAGGATAAGAAAAACTAAAACCAGAACTATCAGTATATTGTTTAAGCTGTGTAGATGGAACCTTTTCATCTGAAAGTGACTCTGTTTTAGTGGCAACTTGAGTTGCGCTAGACCCTTTATTGCTTATTGAGAAATAAAAATATAAACCGCCAATAATAATTAACGCCAATATTCCCGCAATTGCAATTGTTTTTGTATTACCTACCATACAACCAGTATAACACTGTCTCTTTTTGACCGCAAAGGGAAAATATGCTACAGTTTTATTATCCCAATGTCATTCTGATCCCGCTTCGCGGGAGAAGAATCTAAGATCCTTCGTTTCACTCAGGATGACAAATTAATGATTGTCTAATTAATTGTGAAAAAATCATTTTTTGTAACTGGTCTTTCTTTACTGTTTGTATTTTTATTCTACGCAGATACTGCATCTGCGAAAG
>CAYZZG010000010.1:2836-9463 GCA_964482825.1 uncultured Gammaproteobacteria bacterium | reverse complement strand
GTACTTCCTCAATCAAGAACACAAAAAACAGCAGGAAGAGTTTCTACTGGCCCATCGATAAGTATTTCACCCAGGCTTCGGGCTGATCGCAGCGGATTACTCGTGTCTTTTGGAAACCTGCAAAACGCATCATCTGTTTCTTATATTCTTACCTATACGCAGAATGGTCAGCAGGAAGGCGCCGGGGGATCAGTAAATCCTTCTGAGGGCAATAGCGCAACACGTGAACTTCTTTTTGGTACTTGTTCTTCCGGTGTTTGTAGACTCCATAGCGGCATTGGCAATATGCGTTTTGAGGTGACTACGGAACTAAAATCCGGCAAGAAGGTGATTAAACGCTACCGCATTAGGGTATAAATTGTAAGAATTGTAAGGACTGTCCTTTAAAAGACTGTCTTAGTAAGCTTTTTTTGTTTCCTCTATATCCTTATGGAGCTCGTTCCTAAGATCATGGGCAGCTTTACGGATTTTGTCCCCAATATGATCAACTTTTTCATTTAATAAATCCCATATTGCATCATGCTCATCTTTTGCCAGATGCGAGAGAAAAGCTATTTTGTCTTCTTCCGATAATTCCGAAAGAATGGCATCAAGTACCATTTGATGTAAATTTTCATCGGCAAGCGCAAGCAGATGATGCCTTTCCTCTTTACTAAGCGTTAGCTTATTAAGCACAAGGGTGAGGGATTCAATTTCGACAATGCTACTATAAAAACGTCTTTTCATTGTTGATTTTTTATTTCTATCGGCCCTAAAGGAATTGTATCATCTGGATCATCAATAAAAAAATAAAGTACCAAACCCTTGAGCGATCCATCTACTCGCTCCAAGTATCGCATAACTTCGGGCGATCCTCCCAGCTGTTTTCCTGTCCACTCTGCTGGTCCGGCATCACCAATAATTGTAACTATTGCCTTTCCGTTGTTTGGATTAACCACCAGCATTTTTCGATACTTAAAAAAGTCTCTATATATTCCTATCATCTGGGAAAAATTTGGCGCTAAAAATGTTTGCACCGCAATATAATATTTTTCCCGCTCGATATCTTTTGGCGTTAAGCTCTCACGGGAAGGCGCAAAGTATCCCCACGCACCAAGACCAGGAGCCATTCCCAAAGAGGCAAAACTATTTGCTTCATCGGTAGTACCAAAATGTGTATAGAGAGTATCTCCGGGAAAACGTGCTAAATGCTGTTCTGCACCAATAAATCCATATGTTCTATTAAGTCGCTTTCCATCTATTTCGGCAGTAACCTTTATACCAAAATCTCTTGAGAGAACTTGCGCAATTACCTGTTTTTCTTCAAAACCAAGAGGACGAATTTCTTTGGGAAGTAGTTTCGCAAGATCTGCAACCAGAAAAACGCTTTTATCTATTGTATCTAGCGGCTTTTCTATAGCAACTATTGAAGGCAGAGAGGGTAAAGCTTGTTGCGCAGAAGGTGATGCCAAGAGCATTAAACCACCCAATGTGCCGGCAGTCGCATGCTTAATATTTTTTGCTGCCTTTGAAAGCGCATTAGAATGTCGTTGCCAAAGTGTTTGTTGTCCTTTTCTATGACGCTTTACCCATTTTTCCTTGAGTGCCTGATAATGTACTGTGTTTTTATTTGCCATAGTATGGCTTTTTTATCATGACACTATTTTTTACGGTCGTCAACGAGGCTATACGTAACTATTCAGTTCTTCAAAAGAAGATTCACTTCACGTAAAGCTCTAATCCTGACTACATTTAAGTCACTTGGATTATTTGTACGGTCTACCAGAATTCCTTTCATTCCAATATTTTTTGCACCCAAAATATTTCTTGGGCGGTCTTCTATAATTACTGTTTCATCGACTCGCTTACCAAGGCGCCTTACTGCTTCCCTATATATTATCTCATCAGGTTTTCCAATACCCACTTCGGACGAAATAACTATTGCGCTTTTAGGAAATAATTTTATCAACCCTGCTTTTTCAAGCTTAAGCCTTTGCAGATCAGATGCCCCGTTTGTAATAACTCCTATTGCGTGTGTTGACTGAACTCTTTCTATTGTTGCAATTGTATCAGAATATGGAGCATAGAGAGCTGTTTGCTGCAGGGGAAATTGCTGTGAAAGATTCATGGCAAGGGAAATATCCTCAATGCCAATATCGCTTAATGCCTCTCGCCATGCTTTTACTCTATAGACAGGTACCCATTCACGTAAAACTTGTAGCGATGAATTATCTTTCTGATGGTTGCTAGGCAGAAATGTAGCACATAAACCCTCAAATGCACTTATACCTAGTAAAGCAGAATACTCAAAGGCGGGAGAAGCAGACCATAATTCCCTTGCTTTGGCTTGCATGGCCGCTTTTAAATCATTAGGATTAATTGGATATTTTTCTGTTGCAAGAAAACAGGTGTTATCTAATGCTTTATTTGTTGCCTCATCGCCCAGGATAAGTACTCCATCCAAATCAAACAGCACAGCAGTAACGGAAGAAAGTTCTTCTTCAAGCATTTTTGCATTATCAGGACTTGGTAATTCAGTCATGCTTTGAATGAATTTAATTTAGGGTAGTGGCATTTTTTGAAATCTATTTTTTAAATAAGCTTTCTACGATTCTTTTATCATCTTCTCCCTGCTGTTTTAAGATTGTTACGTTTTCTGCAAGAGTGTATACTTCCTGCGCAAATTCTGGTCCATTTTCAGGAAGTGCATTTTTTGCATGAGTAAGAATTTCCGGCAGGTGATTTTGTACGCGCGCAAGTTTTTCGGGAGCAAACCATTCAGCCAAACCCCTCATCCATGTATCAGGACTAAGTAAATTAAATTCTTTAGGCCGCGGCGCAGTTCTTACGTTTTTTACTCCTTGCTGCTTTAAAAAACTTTCTATTCCTCTCATCATCTCAGCGCCTGCAATACCTGCTGTACTCGCGTCAAGCGAATCTGGAGGAAATTTTATTATTGTAAGAATTCTTGCCAATAAGGGATACTCAGTCTTATTAATCCAAAGATTTGCATAGCCATCACGAACAAGCCTCATAACTTCCAAAAGATTTTCTATCTTTTCTTCTATTGGAATCTGGACACGTTCCTCTCCGCCAAACAAAGTGAAAGACTCTTCAAATTCTGGTTTTGCTAAAGCAGCATATAACTTTGCAATATCTGCAATAAATTGTTGTCTTGGACTATTAATATTTTCCATATCTTGAATTACTGTGTATGCTTTTTCTCCTATATTTATTACAGTATCGGCGCCTATTCGTTCAATTACCCTATCAAAAGCACGTTTCCAGTTCTGGGAGAATTTACCAATTAACCACGATGCATCACGCAACCATGGCTTCATTGCCTTGATTTCTGCTTCTGTGGGCAAATGGACAGGAATGGCTGGATTTCTTTTATTTGCAATTACGCTTGCAACCATTGGCACCCCCGCATAAACTGCTTCTGGAGGTTTTCTTAATTCTGAAAAATCATCTGTTGTTAACGGTTCATCTTTAAGTCTATTAATTGCCCTACCCATTTCCGCAATTGATTTCCACCCTATAGGGATTTCCTGTCTTACATGTATTTGATCAAGCGATACTGTCCTTTGAGGCCAGTGATTTTCTACGACTTGTCCCAATTCATTTCTTACTCTTTTTAAATTATCAGCATCATGTACTCCATGAGCCTGCAGAGGATTTCTAGGGACTTGCTGATTGTTTGCGGCAGGACGAGGAGATAATCGTTCTTTAATCCTTTTCAAGAAACGATGAGGAAAATTTTCGCCTGTGCTTCCCGGCTCATTTGCCATAGATTAATTCGGATAGTAACACTTCTTGAACTGTCATACAAATAGGGCACCTCACAGCTTTTCATTGATAATGATCATTAATATCAACAATTTGCGCTTCACCGCTTGGCAAAAAATGAAAAATTGCTCTATATTTGCGATCAATTCGGAAAGAATATAATCCCGCAAGTCTTGGCGCAAGCTTTTCTGTGTTTAAGGACGGGTGGTTTGGGTTATCTTTGAAGAGGGCAAGTTGTTTGTTAAATTTGTTGGTTAACCCACGTTTAACTAAATAGTTGGTTAACTTATTACTTAGAGGCTTTATCTGCATAAAAAGAAGAGTTTTCGGCAAGTCCTCTAACTACGCTTTTAATAAACTTCTCGTTGTATTTACCTGTAGCTCTGAGCTCTTTTTCAACTTCTTCAAGGGACTTAGGAGTAAAAGGTTCAAATTTTAACTCTTCACTGTCCGTAAAATGCTTACGAAGAAGGCTCCTAACAAATTCCGAGCGGGTAGCAAATCCTTGCTTTTTCGCTTCAAAGTCGACTTTCTCGGCTATTTGATCTGGTAATGAGATTGTTACTGTGGTCATAATAAGAATATTAAACAATATTTGTTACTTTTTGTCAATATTTAATTTGAACTGCTAGTCAAATAGAAAACCACACAAAATCTATCTATTTTTACCAAAAACGAATTCTTGTCCGAAGTCTTTAGCAAGTTCTGTTTTTGCTCTATGTGGTACTGAAAATAATAGCTTAGACCGTCAAATCAACCTGAGGTCTGCGGATAATGGCACTTCTTCCATTTCTTTCCTGATCCGCACCAGCAGGGATCATTTCGGCCGAGCTTCTTTTTCAAAGAACCGCTGACAGTTGCTGATCCGGGCGCTGAACTGCGCTGAGTTTGTGAAATCTGATCTACAGGCGTATTTGTTATTTGATGCTGATGCTCATGAGGCATAGACGGCGCTTGTTGGACCTGAATTTTGAATATCCGATGGACTACTTCGTCATCTATAGCCGCTATTAATTGTTCAAACATTGTATACGCTTCATTTTTGTACTCAACTAATGGATCCCGCTGCCCGTATCCGCGAAGTCCGATTCCTTGACGAAGATTTTCTACCGCATCCAGATGATCGACCCATAAATTATCTATGACGGAAAGCATGACAAAGCGTTCGATCTGCCGCATAATTTCCTTCCCCACCTGCTCCTCGCGCTTTTCGTAAATATCTTTGGTAATTCCTGTAAGAAACTCTTGTTTTTCTTCGACGGATGGCAATTGTTCAAATTGTGCTACTAAATGTTTCTTTGACGTATCGTCAAAAGGAATAATTGTTGCAAACTCCTCTACAATTTTTTCTGACGGATTTTTTTCGTCAATATTTTGTTCTCCGCTATATATAGCAATAAGCATCGTCACAGCTTGTTGCAGTTTTTGTAGAATTTCCTCTTTTAACGACAGGTCATCCCCACTTCCTCCCATTTCAAGAATTTTTCTTCTCTCTTTATAAATAATATCCCGCTGCTTATTTAATACATCGTCATACTCAACTAAGTGTTTTCGTATATCAAAGTTAAAACCCTCAACTTTTACCTGCGCTTGTTCTATTGCCTTTGAAACAAGCGGATGCTCGAGTGGCACGTCTTCCGGCATATTAAATCGCGTCATCAGATTTGCAATCGTCTCTCCTCCAAAAAGTCGCATAATCTCGTCGTCAAGTCCTACAAAAAATCGTGAAGCGCCTGGATAACCCTGCCTACCTGAACGACCACGCAACTGGTTGTCAATTCGTCTTGATTCATGCCGCTCTGTACCAATAACATAAAGTCCTCCCGCCAAAAGCACTTCTTTGTGCTTTTTTTCCCACTCCTTTGCGTCTTGCTCTTCCGGATCTCCACCCAAAATAATATCAACACCACGTCCTGCCATATTTGTGGCAACGGTTACCGCACCTTTTTCTCCAGCCCCTGCAATAATCTCTGCTTCTTTTTCGTGGTTTTTAGCATTAAGTATTTGATGTTTTATTCCCCGTCGCCGTAAAAGTTCCGAGATAATTTCGTTTTTCTCTATTGAGGTGGTGCCAACTAATACCGGTTGTCCCTTTTTATGAGCATCTTCTATTTCATTTGCTATAGCAGAAAGTTTTGCCCGGCCTGTTTTATATACCGCATCGGGGCGATCATTTCGAATCATAGGATTATTGGTAGGAATAACAACAACATCAAGCTTGTAAATTTTGTGAAACTCTTCTGCTTCTGTAACTGCTGTGCCTGTCATTCCGGCCAGTTTTCCATATAATCTAAAGTAGTTTTGCAAGGAAATGGTAGCTAATATTTTTGATTCCCGCTGAATAGGCACATGTTCTTTTGCCTCAAGTGCCTGATGCAGACCTTCTGACAATCTTCTTCCTTCCATTAAACGACCGGTAAATTCATCAACAAGAATTACCTGATTATCTTTTACAATATAATCTTTTTCTTTATGAAAAAGTGTTCGTGCTTTTAGCGCTGCTTCCAAATGGTACACTGTATCAAAATCGTTTTCATAGATATTTTTAATACCATAAAGCTTTTCTATTTTTGCAATACCATGATCTGTTAGATGTGCTGTTCGTAGCTTTTCGTCGATTTTATAATCGACATCCGGTGATAATTTTCCTACCAGCGTGGCATATTCATAATACCTCTGAGAAGGTGATCCTTCTGGAGCAGAGATAATGTGGGGAGTTCTGGCTTCATCAATAAGTACTGAATCAACTTCATCAACTATTGCAAAATGATGACCTCGCTGAACAACATCATTAATATCTGTTGCCATGTTATCCCTAAGATAATCAAAACCAAACTCTGAGTTAATACCGTATACCAC
>CAYZZG010000010.1:0-2826 GCA_964482825.1 uncultured Gammaproteobacteria bacterium | reverse complement strand
ATATGCTCCGGATACCAGTTTATCTGAACGTTACCGACGGTAAGGCTGTCTTTTACAGCCGTTGTCCGGATATACCAGGTCTGCTTGGCATGCTTCTTTTCTACTAATTGGCTTAAGGTGCGTAAGGCGAAAATCTTTTGCTGATTTATTTTCATAAGATGGATCAAAGAGAAATGAATTTTCGCTAATAATAGAACTTACCGACAGTCCTAAAAGGTAAAATACCGGCCCCATCCAACCTGCATCACGACGAGCAAGATAATCATTAACGGTAACAAGATGAACGCCTTTTCCAGAAAGTGCATTTAAATAAAGTGCTGGAACAGCAGAGAGTGTCTTACCTTCTCCTGTTTTTTGCTCGGCAATTTTTCCTTGTGATAAAACAGTGGCCGCCATTAACTGCACATCAAAATGACGTTGTCCAATAGTACGACGCGCTGCTTCTCTAACCAAGGCAAAAGCTTCCGGCAATAAAAGATCTAAAGACTCTCCATCTGCAATACGCTCCTTGAATTCTTTTGTCTTTTTAGCGAAATCTTTTTCTTTAAGTTTTTTTGTTGTTACTTCAAATGCGCTTATTTCCAAAACAAGGGGAGTAAGCTTTTGTATCTCCTTTTCATTTCCTCCGAAGAACTTGTTTAAAAAGGATAGCATGTAACTACATTTTACCACAATAGAGGCTCTAAAAAAACCCCTCACCAAAAAAAGGAGAGGGGTTTTACCAACTGATCAATTGGTAATCCGCCAGTTGGCGGACGCATACCAATTTTATCTCTTTTTCTTCTTTTTTTTCTTTGCCATGGATGAAATCACCCCCTTTTTTCTCCGCCTTTAGTTTTAAGGCGAAAGACGGGCAGATTTAAGACAAAGTCTTATACAACAACTGTGAAATATTTTTTACATTTTGTCAAGCATTTTTCTTTGCTTCAAAGTATACAATTTAGATTGCTATGAAAGCAAAAATTACAAAGTAAAATTGTTACTTTTTTATCACTTTTTTCTTATAATTGTGGCTAAAATTTTACAAATTTTCGAAGCTAGATTTGAGAAAATAATTGTTACATTGCTAAATTGTTAAATTGTTGAACAATATATTTAATTTACTGTTGAGGCTTTATGTGAGTTTTACCAATATACTTTTGTAGCACTTCTGGAATAAGTATTGAACTATCAGATTGTTGATAATTTTCTAAAATCGCAATAATTGTTCTACCAATGGCAAATGCTGTTCCGTTCAGAATATTAACATACTCTTTTTGATCACCTTCTTGATATTTTATATGGAGTCGTCTTGACTGAAAATTAGTCACTGTTGAAACTGAAGTAACCTCTCGATATTTATTTTGACCGGGCATCCATGCTTCTATATCGTATTTCCTAGCTGCAGGAAATCCTAAATCTCCTGTACACATTTTAACTACTTGATAAGGAATATCTAAAAGTTGAAACAGCTTTTCCTCTAAGGATAAAAGGTATTCATGCTCTTTATCATCTTCTCCTTGGGCAACAAAAGAAACCATTTCCACCTTATCAAATTGATGAACTCGTAAAATACCGTGTGTATCTTTCCCATAAGAACCTGCCTCCCGCCGAAACGCCGATGAGAACCCAACATATCGTAAGGGAAGAATTCTACTCTGCAAAACTTCATCTTTATACATCGGAACTATTGAATGTTCTGCTGTACCTACAAGATAGAAATTCTTTTTTTCTGCAGGTTCACCAACAAGGTAATAATCCTCATTCCCTCCAGCTTGCCAATACCCAAGTCCTTCAGTAATCTCTTGGTTAATGAGAACAGGTGGAATTATTGGATTGAATCCTTCCTTAATGAGAATTTCTAATGCCAGTTGAACGAGTGCGAACTCCAAAAGGACTGCATCATTTTTTAAATATCCAAAACGTGATCCCGAAACTTTTGCTGCGCGTTTAATATCGATAATATCTAATGCTTCTCCAAGCCCTACATGATCTTTTGGAGTAAAAGAAAATTTTGTTGGCTCGCCATACTTTTTAAGTACTTCATTATCTGACTCATCTTTGCCAATTTTTACGTCCGCCTTAGGCGGATTGGGAATTTTATATAACCATTCTTGAAGTTCTTGCGAAACAGCAGCTAGAGCATGCTCCTGAATTTCTAACTCATTTTTGATTCTTTTTCCTTCTTCGATATTTTGTTCCTTAGCAAACCGATTGCGCTCTTCCCGTAGCTTTTGCACCGCTTGGGAAAGTTCACGATACTTTGCATCAATTTCCAGGACATGATTAACATCAATATCAACGCCCTTATTTTTTGCTGCCTCTTGAACCTTCTGTGGATTCTCCCTGATAAATTTTATGTCTATCATACTAATTAAAAGTTCAAAGTTAAAAATTAAAAGTTACAGTTGAAAGTTAAAAACTTTAAATTTTGAATTGTAATTTTGCATTTTGATTTTTGAATTTTGAACTATAATTGCAACTCTCTTTTTATAGTTGATATAAGTTGCAAGACTGCCTTCCCTCTGTGATTATAAAGCTTTTGCTCCTCTTCGGTCAATTCGCTTTCAAAATAGTATTTATTGAGTTGTGGCAGAAAGAAAAACGAACGGTACGGGTATCCTTCTGCAATTTTTGCGAGTGGCTTTTTGGCGATAATTCCTTCAACCTCTCCATTAACGCTCCAGGTTTTACCATTGGTAAGCGCTAAAGTTACCACTGTCCGAAAAAACGCTTGACGATTATTATCCGGAAGTTCTCTCGCTATTTTTTTCATATGCTCCATCAGTTCTTCATCTGATCCATGGTAGCCTAACCATCGTCTACTATTAATTCCTGGCGCTCCTT
>CAYZZG010000009.1:20297-22742 GCA_964482825.1 uncultured Gammaproteobacteria bacterium | reverse complement strand
CTATCTTTGTTGCAATGCCCGGAGTGTCTACAAGCTTAAATGTAAGACTTTTTCCCTTATACTTTATTTTTACTTGTTCTTTTATCTGGATAGTCCTTGTTTCATGAGGCACATTACTAACAGTCCCGATTTCTTCTCCAGTCCAGTCTTTGCATATCCTATTAGCAAGGCTAGTCTTGCCAGCATTTGGCGGCCCATAAAAGCCGATCTTATAATTATCTTTTTTTCTAAACAAAAATACAATGAACGATATGGTCCAGAAGTAGAAAAATCCATGCAGTATTAAAAGTTGCCAGATAGGAGATCTTTGGCAATGATTTGGTTCAAAAAGTAGCGGTCCAAGTTTGCCGATTTTTGTCAGAAATTCCGGAGCACACAGTACACCAATTCCGGATACAAACGGTTTAAAAAATAAATTAAATGGTAGTGAGAAAACCAGATAACCGGCAACAATAATGAGTATAGGGTATACAGTATCAAGTATAAAGTATTTTTTCTCCCTAATACTTAATACTGCATACTTAATACTTCCTTTAAAAACAGTAGGTCGTGTGTTTCTGAATCTAAGGGTTACGATTATCAGTGCTGTCAGAAAAAAATAGATAATGCCGTCCCAGGCATTGGTCATGTAGGCAATAGCGAGTAAAAACGAGATGAGGACAATTTTTTTAGCGGAAAAGGCTCTCTGTGTATTATTGAGAAACTCGTGAAGTAGAAGCGCAATAATGGTTAAAACAAGCGGGATGCCAAGCACGTGGCCATGCAAATCGGCAACAACAAAAGAGTAGATTGGGAATTCATGAATAGTGTTTTGGATAAAGCGAGTGGCGTTGGGGTACCAATATTGATTGGGAAATGTCAGGGGAGAAAAGAGGAGTTGGGTTATTGGTACAGGATTTTCATTCTGATATGGTAGAAAGAAAGTATAAATGGCATGAAGGTTGCCTGCCATTGAGGTTAGAAAAGCTGCTAGTAAACCGCCAATAAAAGCACGAATACCAAAATTCGAAGCACGAAACAAATTCAAATGTTCAAAATTAGAATTTTTAAAATGTTTTAGATTTTTGTCATTTTTATTTTGAGATTGTTTCGAATTTCGAATTTCGAATTTCGATATTTTTAATAATAGGTTCATTCCTATAGAAAAGGCACAGGTAAAGGTAAAGGCAAAAAGGGTGGCCAGCATCAGGTTATAAGAAATCTGTGAAGGGACAAAAGACAGTTTGGTGGCAACGGCGGTAAAAAAGTGTCCAAAATAATAGTAATTTATTGGATTTGGCGGAAACCACATATCAACAGGAGGAAAATAAGTACTTTTTAGGATGGCATTAACAAAACCATAATCCATATATTTTTCCAAACCATGAATGTCGGGTTGATGAGCGCGAATATACGACCAGAAAAAGAGGGCAATAAAAAAAAGAATTTCTTCTACCACAAGCAGTTTAATGGAAAAAGATGAGAAAAAAGTTCGATATGCTCTGATAGAAAAGAAAAAAGATAAAACTGTAAACAGTAAAACAACTAAAAAAACAGACTGCTGTGAAAAAGGAAGTAACTTTAAAAGCCCAACGATAAAAATGCTATAACTTATAAAAATAAGTCCAATTATTTTGGAAAAAATATACCCTTTATCGGGAAATTTATCAAATATGCGAGCAGTAAAAGGAAGAAAGATGATGCCTGTGACAAAAAACATTCCCCACCACTGGAGAAAAAAACGCATGTCTTCAATTGACATATTTTTTATCTGTCATGCTGAACTTGATTCAGCATCTTGATTCTCGCTTTCGCGAGAATGATGGGTAGGTTCAAGCATATTGCGGACGTGTGATATGGCAAAAAGATTTTTACCCAGTAGCTCATCTTTTTTTGCGTTTAACCAAAAAAATAACGTACGGGGATTTTCCGTTGCCAGAAAATGTAATAAGGGTAGATCGTCGTCAATATAGCGGTGGATGTTTAATTTTTTAATAACCCCATCTTTAAATAAGTGCGGTTGTTTGTTGTTAAAATTAAAATAGAGTTGATCAAATATTTTATCAAATCCATATTTTTTGACGATATGATTGGTCTCATTTTTTAGAAATCCAAATCTGCTGGAGATAAGATAATATTTGTGTTGTTTTTTTTGAGTAAGTTGTTTTAGAAAATGAATATTTTCCGTAATCGGTGGACGGAATAAAGGGTAATGTGTAATTTTTCGAAGGAAAATTTCCGGAGAATTGGGGAATCGATACAAAAGTACACCATTACTCTTTTTTTTATATAACCGGTCAATTAGACGTGTCGGAACAAAGGGAGGATAGTTTATAAAAATTTTATCAAAATCAAATCCAATATTCATTAGAAACTATTCTATCACGTTTATTAACACACGTCATTCTGGTAAGTTCTGCATTGCAGAACGTATCCAGAATCATGATGGGGATTCTGGACAAGCTC
>CAYZZG010000009.1:0-20287 GCA_964482825.1 uncultured Gammaproteobacteria bacterium | reverse complement strand
AAGCGGGCCAGAATGACAACTCTGTCTGGGAAGAATTGACAACACAACTTCGGAGAGAGATTACAGATTATTGATAAATAGTTTTTCCATAAAGCAAGGAGATTAAAGTAACAGGTTACACTTATTCTTCGAGTGAGCGTAGCGAGTTGAGAAGTTTTAGTTCTCGACAAGACGGGTACCATACGGTAACCCGTCAAGCTCGAACAATAAGTCGTATATATTACAATCGCGTGATGAGATTGAGTAGCTTAAAATTCCAGCCGACACGATGGGTTTTGCCGATCTTATTCAAAACAGTATTTCTATTTTTCTGATACCACTGGTAGCTTTCAAGAAGTAATTGCTTATTGGATTTTTTTGGGTGCCAGTCTAAAAGTTTTTCTGCTTTTTCAATTGAGATATACGATGGTATTGGCATTGTTTTATAGTGCCATGCCGAAAGCGGGGAAAGGTTTAGTTTTTCAAGAAACGACAGGATGGTTTGTGAAGGAAGTGCCGGAAGACCAATAATGCGAGATGAGGACTTGGCATTTTTGATAACATAACCCAAATCTTGTCTCCAGCTGCCATAATGTTTTGCCCCAATATTAAAAATTTTTCCATGAGTCTTACTTGTAAGTGCTTTTATGGTTGCGTCAACCACATCAGAAACTGCCAGTAGTTGATATAAATTATTGCCATTACCTAAAATAAAGACCGTTCTATTAGTATAAATCGCCTCAAACCACAGTTCAAAAACTCCCAGCCGTTCTGGTCCTAAAAAAGATTTTGGTCGCAAAATATTTACTTGCAGACCCTTTTTTTCATATTCAAGACAATGTTTTTCTGCCACTACTTTTGATTCTCCGTAGTATCCAATGGGATCAAGAGGATTTTCCTCAGTTTCCGGAAGATGTTTTGGCACTCCATAGACCGCGGTGGTGGAAATAAATATTAGACGTTTTACTTTGTGTTTTAATGAAGCAGCAAGAACGTTTTTTGTGCCATCAATATTAACACTATAAATTGCTTGTTTTGTCCGTTGAATTGGCAGGGCTGCTGCTGCATGAATAACATAGTCTTGATGTTTTATCCCAGCAACAACAGCTTTTTTATCCCGCACATCTCCTTTTATAACAGTTACCTTGCTTATCAAGTCCTTCGCATCTAAATCTGCAATATCAAAAAGTGTGACGTGGTATTTTTCTTCAAGGAGTTTTCTTGCAAGATGACATCCTAAAAACCCTGTCCCCCCAATAATTAGTACCCTTTTTGGCATAGGATTTATTCTAATTTCTCAAGCAAAAAAAAGCAAGCTTTTATTCAAAAATACCAATGAAGAATTCTGATTGTTTATTTGGTAAATAGATAACTTCTTGAGTAATAAATTTAAGATTTGGATACAGTAGTTTTGCTTCTTCTACATCTTCTTTTCGTAATGCAAAGAGCTGTTTTTTTAAAGTATCAACAACAATAGGATTTGCCATGATTGCACATTTAGTACAGTGATAGGTAACATTATAAAACTTCAATAACGCTTCTGCGGCATTAAAACGGTGAGTAATAAGTAATTGATCGTTTAGGTGTCCTTGCTGTTTGAAGTACTGCATAATTGGTCTAAATCCGTATTGCCATCCCCAATAATTAGAAGAATAGAGAGGATATCGTAAAAAATAGGCATAGCCTAAAGAAAAAAAAGAAAAAGCAATTGTAGAGAAAAGAATTATGATAAAGGTATATGTAATAAATCTCCGTAGCGAATTTGCAAGATGCAAAAGAAATACAAGTCCTAAAGCAGAAAGGATAGTAAAAGGGATAACCCCGATTATAGAACGAGTAGCCTGAGCACTGGTATCAATAGTAAGCATACTTCCAAGCGGATATAATGTTAGCCATGATAATAATAAAGAGAGCGTTTTCTTTTGTGTTTTTCTGTGGATAATAAGAAAAATAATGCCGAAAATCATTAGTAATAGCTGAAACATATAGAGTTCTCCCATATCCAGAAGGGAATGACGGGTAATTGTTTGACCTGGCATTCCAGCATCTCCTGTTATAAACAAAAAGTTCAAAGAGAAATGGCTTATATAATTTTTAACAACATGAAGAGGAATTGACGTTTCATTGGGAGGGTTGGTAAAAATACTTACTTGTTTCCAGCGTGAAAGACCTTGCATAGAAAACATATGGATAAGCAGAGGAAGCAGTAGGAGTAACGCTAAGAGAAAATTTAAAATAAGTATTCTTTTATGCTTTATAAGCATTGAAACATAAATAAAAAACAAAATTACGGCAAAACAGGGGATGAAAAGACGAGCAGGAAAATAACTATATATTGCCAAAGTGAAACAAAGCGTTGCAGGAAAGAGAAAATAAGGCTTTTCTTTAGATCGAAGAAAAAAGTATGTACCCAATGTTGTAAATGTTACGTAGGGCATTAATTCAAAAGCAATACGACTTAAATGGATATGCCATGGCGATATCGCCAGAAGAAAAGCAGCAGCAATACCTGTTGTATCTGCGAATACAAATCGTTGAAATATAGTTCTAATGAGAAGATATACGCCAATAATGCTTACAATTCCCCAAAATACTGATGTCAAGCGGACAGCAAATTCATGTAGGCCAAATACGGCAATGAATGGAACAGTAGTATATATTTGAATAGGGCTTTTATATTCACCTAACGCCCGAAAAAAGATAGGAAAGCGATTACCATACTCATCCGTTCCATGGGTAAGTAATGTGTATGCGTTGTAGCCAATCGATGCCTCATCGGCAAAAAAGCCTGGCGGGATTTCCGAAAGACGATAGACACGAATAATAAAACCCAAGATTATGATAAAAATAAGTAAAATAATGTGAAGAGATGGTTTATTCACGTTTAAAAATGATAACTTTCGGATGATCGTAGACGGTGAATGACTCGTCTGCTGGTTGATCATCGATAGGAATAGTTAATAGTGGAATAGTCGGACTAACTGTGAACTCGGCAACTTTTTGAAAGCGGATGGGATTCTTCGCGGAGTTTACACTGAGTTTATCGAATGTGCTCAGAATGACATTTTGACCGGAAAATAGTCTTTTATAGTACTCTGCAGTTTGCATGTAACACCTTCCAACAGGTAACTTTTTACAGTCAGTCAACTTCATAAGTGGTACGTACAGTCGATTTGATGCCAAAATTATATAGTCTGTTGTGGCTAATTGCTGATTGATCGTTTGCCATTTTGCATAGGTATCAGGATCATACAGCGGCAAGGTGACCATTTTGTATCGTTGTTGACCAAAAAGCGGTAATCCGTCATCCCAATGTTCTATTGCCAATGTTTTTCCAGGCGGTATGTTTTTGTTAATCCACTCAGAAGCAGTGACACGGGTGTTAGACTTGGTATGAATGTTCATAAAGGCTATTGGCCACATGATAGTTAATAGTAAATAGTTAATAGTAAATAGTTTGCGCCAAGAGGGAGAAAATCTCCTAAAAAACTGAAAGAAGAGCATTGCGGCAAAGAGACAGAAAAACGGATAAAGAGGTAGCATGTACCGCATCCAGCCAACAGCAAACCTTCCTGCGGTAAAAAAATAGATCCAGAAGAAGACTAATATTATTATTGTTCCATTGTTGGATTGTTTCATTGTTTTAAACGTGAGGTATAGTGTTCCTAAAAAGGAAAGTAGGGCGATGACTGGTCCAAGACCAAAGAGAAAAACATTTTTGAGTTCATAAAAATAAGGTATCTTTCCAACATACTGTAGCGTGTAAGGAAAAATAAAAGCATTATGAGTCATTTGGGATTGCAAAAGGTTGTGCTCCCAAAATGTGCGGAAGTCAATTATTGCATAGGGTTCTAGGATTATAAAAGTTATAATTGTTATAATTATTATAATCAGCCCTTCTACCATAAGCCGTCTTGCCAATTTTGGCAAATGAGGAAACCAAACATGAGGACGATGAGGATTTTTAAGAAAAATAAGAACAAAATCAATAAATAGCGCTGTGCCGATAGAAGCAAGTAAAACAGTGGCGCTAATCTTTGTGGCCAGCGCAAAACCAAATATCATACCGGTAAACAGGGCATTTTTTATAGTTGGGTTTTGGTAAAACCGAAGAAGCGAAAATAAATTAAGCATAATAAAGAATGTTAATAATGCGTCGACAGCATAGAAATGAGCAGCTTGTATTGGAAAAACACTTATGGCATAAAAAAATGCAGCAAGTATCCCGACATGTTTTGAAAACAGTTTTTTGCCAAAAAAATAGACAAGCAAAACAGTCGCTGTATCTACAAATGCAGAAATAACACGGCCAAGCAGATTAATATAACTATATTCGGTAAGTCGAGGATCAAATATTCCAAAAATACTGCTGACTATTTTTAATAGATAAAGAGGAAAAGACCCGTAGGCAAAAAAATGAGGGTTCCAGGAGCTTTCCGACGAGAAAAACTCGGCAATGCTAGTTGGTAGATGCAAAGAGGTAGTAAACATTACAATTGCCCGTTCATCGGGGTGGAGATGAAATCCTTGATCCCAATTCAATCCATAAAAACGGAACAAGGCTCCCAAGAGCAAGATGCCTATTAGAAAAAAGTGTTGCTTGTTCATAGGTTCGAATTATGAATTATGAAGCATGAATTAAGGATTTTTATTATTTTCCATAATTCCTGATTCATCATTCATGATTCGTTTAAAGATGTACACTGTCGGTCTATCAAAGATATTTACTGTTTGTTCAAAACGAAATACAGGGTCTCCCATATAAAGTATTGCACAGGATAGGCCACAGGGTGTTTCATATACTTTTTCAAATCCCAGTTTTTCATCAAACAGTGCTTGATAAAAAGCGTTTCCTTTGGGAAATCGTTGGGGTTTGGTGAGGCGTGATTTTACAATGCGAGGGCTGGGAAGAATAATATAATCATATTGTGATAGTCGAAAATACAGTTCATTTTTTTTATTTGATAATTCGTCAAGGTCATAAAAGTTAAAAAGAGTAATGCGGGAAGAAAGTTGGTTAAATGGGAGAATGCCCAAGTCATATACCTCACTTAAAATAGCTGCGTTTGGGGGAATATGATCTTTGGCCCATAAAGCAGCGGCAATTCTGGTGTCAGGTTTTATCTGTACGGCCAGAAAATACGATAACGAGAAAACAGTGTTTACAACGATTAAACAGATTGCTAACAAGATTTTGGTAGTTGTCATTCTGGAGCGTAGCCGCGCCAGAGGCAGGCGAAGCGATAGAATCTTTTTAAGAAAGATTGTCAGTTCGAAAAATGCGACTCCGATGATGAGATAAACAAATGGTAAGGTAGGTACAATATATCTTGACCACTTGGCAAATAAAAATGCTTGCGATAGGAATAGTAAGTAGTAAATAGTTAATAGTAAAAAGTAAAAAGAGTTTTTTTGTTTTAACCCAAGGTAAGTTATGTAGAACAGGGCGGGAATAAAAAGCAAAGCGACAAAAGGATTTAGGAGAAATGGATAGATATGGGTAAATTGGTAAAGAATCGGTGTGGTATCAAAGAAATCACCGGTGTAAAAAACCGGTAGCGTACCAAAAGCAACCCCAGATTCATAATCCATGCTTCCCCTAAAAGAAGAAAAATCTAAAAACACGAATGGTGAAGTGATCGCAAATATAATAAAAGATACAACGGTAATAATTAGTGCTTGTTTAGTAAAAACCAGTATGCATCCATACTTGACACAAAAGTGTTTTGCTTTTGTTTGCGAGAAAATCTTAAAAGCAATTATCAGTAGTGGAATTGCCAAGAGGACAAGACTTGAGACTTTTATGGCAACCAGCAGTCCAGAAACTATACCCATCAAAACAAGATTTTTAGTTTTTCCATCTTTAATAAAAGATAAACAAAAATAGAAAAGTAATGTCCCAAAAAAAGTCAGCCACATTTCGAAGGTGCCAAAATGAGCATATTGGATAAACCCCACGCTTAGTGTGGCCAGAAAGCTAGCAAATAGGCCGGTTTGTTTGTTTTTTATTTTTGTCCCAAGCACATAAAGTAAGGGAATAAGTAGCGTACTAAGTAATGCAGAAAAAATTCGAGAAGCTAAAATGGCTTGCTCAAAAGAGACAACAGTTATTGGTGATTGGTTATTGGTAATTAGTGATTGGATACTGTTCCATAGAACTCCAAGAAAATAAATGGTATAGATGGGAAAAGAGCCATAAGCAAAAAAATGCGGATTGAGTTGTTCTGGAAATCGTAATTGCGAGATGGCACTGGCAATGTTGCGTTCATCCGGATGAAAGTAGAATGGCGCTCCCCAGTTAAGATTGAATATACGAAGAAACAATCCAATGATAAAACTTGTAAAAATAAGAATAGAGAGGATTTTTTTTAAGGAGATTTCCATTACTCTTTTCCGTTTTTATCAATGAGATTTGCTATAGTTTTGCCAATGCCAAGAGCGTAATTTGTTCCTCTGTCCCACGGATATACCTGTTGTATATTAGCTAAATAAATATTTTTTATTGGTGTTTCAAAAGAAGGAATAATTCGCGAATATCCCACGGGAATAATAGGTTGGGCAAAAGCAACAGCGAATTTTTCGGAATCGATAAGATTCTTTTTATAGTCTGGGTTAATCTGTCTTAGAAAAGGATTATAGGCTTCAAGTAATTTTTCTTTAGTCATCGTATGATATGGATGATTTGTGGGAAGATAGTTTCCTAAGTAAACAATATGTTCGTTGTTATAGAATTTTTTATCCATAAAATTGGTATGTTCAACAATAGCCATTATAGGAGCATTTTTCTGACAAATACTTAGCCAATAGGTTCCATCTGTCAGAAATTGCTTCTTAAGACGCAAGACCAGATTTACCGCGCCAAGTCCTTTTAATGCGCCAAGTTTCTTTTGATACTCACTCGGAAGCTGTGGGACGATTTTAAGAAAGAAAAATGATGGCAGGGTAACAATTACTTTATCAAAATGGTATGTTTTTTGTTTTCCTGAAGATAAGACTTTTATCGTTATATCAGTATTATTGGTAATATTTATTACCTCAGTATTAAAAAGCATGGTGGTTCCTTGTTTTCGTAAATTTTCCACCACAGCTTGGGCAAACGGAAGAAAGCCTTTTTTGGGGTATGCAAGATTTGATGTTCTCTTACTGATTCTAGCCCAAAACCAGGCTAGCGACACTTCGGATGAATATTTTCCAAATTTGTTTATTAACTGTGGTTCCCAAAGCATTTCGTATGTTTTCTTCCCCATCCATTTTTTTAAAAATGGCGCGGCATAAACTCTCTCAAGCGGTTTCCAAATTGGATTAAAGCGAAGAAGTCCTAATACAAAAGCCATACGAAATCGCTCAATAATTGATAATTTTGGAAACAACAGAATGCTTTTTGGTGAATCCAATTGATAAAATGCATTATCTACGTAGACAGATGTTTTGGGACGTGAAATTATCACGTCGTAACCAATTTCTTTAGCCAAGGCTAGCGCATGAGTGTCAGAGGTAAACCAATGATGATAATGTTTCTCCAGCGTCCACTCCCATTTTTGGTCGCTAAATCCTATGGCTAATCCTCCTGGGAGACTGTCTTTTTCAAAAATAGTAATAGTATGTCCTTTTTTTACTAATTCATTGGCAGCGCCAATGCCCGTAAAACCTCCACCGATAATAGCTATTTTCATAGACGTATAGTACCACGAGTCGCCATAAATAAAACTATTCCAACTGTGGTAACAATAAAGCCCGGAATAGCTATCCCTAAAAAGGATGTATTACCTGGCGCAGGTACTTCGCCCTTTGTTTGAGGCGGAATTTTTGTTGGCAGAGGCGTTGGGGTAGGTGTAGGAGATAGGTATATTGTTGGTGTTGGAGTTGACGCCACTATAGTTATGGTAGGGATTGCGGTAGGAGTTATAGTGGGGGTTGGGGTAGTGGTAGGTGTAGGAGTGCTGCTTGGAAGTGGAGTAGGAGTAGAGGTAGTGGTTGGACTTAGGCGAATGGATGGTGTGGGGGTGGGAGAAGTTGGCACATTTCCTGCTGCCAACTGAGTGCCGGCCGCATGGACGGTAAAAACTTGAGAAATAGTTTTGATAATTCCAGATTTATCTTGGGTAGTAATTGTAATAGTGTGTTTTCCCGGACTAATTCCCTGAGTTGGACGATAAACCCAATTTCCCTTACTGTCAGCTTGTACTTGCGCTTCGATTGTTTCTGAATTAATAGTAATTTTCACTGATGCTCCCGGAGTAGCAGTTCCTTTAAATAATGGTTTTTGATCGGTAAACTCTTCTTCTTTTTTAGGTGAAATAATTTTTGCTTCTCCAGTACTAATGGGGGAAGCCGAAAAAGAAGGAAACCCAATAAGCGCTGCCGCAGCAGTTGCAATTGGAGATGTTTGGACACTAAAATCATAATTTTGAGAAAGGGTAATAGGGGGAACGCTATCTTGTTTTGCCAAAATAACGGCGTTTGATTCCTCAGAAGGGGATTTTATAAGTAATTGTAATGCAGTTTCCGGTGTCAGAGTTACAAGAGAGGAAAGCTGTTCATTGCGAAGAAAGTTTAAAGGCAATATGTAGGTTCCATCGGCTTTAACAAGAGTTGATGCAACTGTTGCCTTGTCCGTTTTAAGGTAAACGACTGCTTCTTTTGGAGAAGTGCCGTCTGTTTTTAAAATTTTTCCTACCAGAGGAGTTTGTGTTGATGGAGAGGTTGTAATTTCTGGCGCAATGGTAACTTCAAAAGGTTTATTTTCATTTTGAAAGTTTGCTGTAGCCGAAGTAAGAGTATAAAAATAACGGGTGTTGGGTTTTAAATTGCTAACGGTAATATAATGAAGCTGGTGTTGTGCTGGTATTCCTGATTGTTGGTCCCTGTCATCCAGGGCAACATTTCCTAGGGTGTTATTTGTACCAAATGCTACTGATCCCAATACCGGATCTACCGTAATATAGGAAATGGTAAATGAAGTATCGGTAATATTGCTAATTCGAATATTCTCTGGCTTATAGCCGGGACTAGCGCGTCCAATAAAAATAGCACCGGTATTAACAAGATAAGAGAGAAAGGCAATGCCAATACCAATCACAAAAACAGCCAGCACAGTGGGAATTTTTCTGTTAGCAACAGTATTATTCATAAGCTATTGGCATTACCTTCTTGCAAAATAAGCGTGGGCGTTGCAGAAGGAGTTGTGATGTTAGTTTGTGTTACTACGACGGTTGGTGTTGGGGTAATAGTTGGCGCTTTGGAAACAACAGGCGTTCCTGAAGGAGTGGCGGTTGATTCAGAGTTTTCTAAAAGTGGTGTAACCTTTTCCCGTTTTTTTAATTTCTCTATAGTTTTGGTATCAAATGTCGGTTTAATGCCAGCAATTTGAATAGCGAGCGGCTCCTCGATGGTAGAAGTAACATTTATGTGATAAAGAGTAAAGCCGATCCAGGAAAAGACCAGAATGCAAATTGCACTAAGGAATAAAATAATATCTTTTCTTTTCATAAATTCACTTTTTAAAATATGCCTTTCCCCGTATGTTTAGTCCAAGCGACCCTTCTTGCTCGGTGCTCGTATTTATAGAGATTGCATCGATAGAGATGATTCGTTCAAACTTAGCTAAGGATTCAATAAACGAAAGAAGTTGCTCATAAGACCCTTCGGTATCAAGGGAAAAAGCGAAGGATGAATACTTACTGCCAGCTTCTTCTTCCTTAGAAAGTTCTACTTGGGATGTTTGTAACTTAAGAATTATTACATTATCCCTTTTTCCGATTGCTTGTAATTGACCAAGCAGTGATGCGGCATCAGGGTTTTGCGGAATAGCTGCATATACTATAGGAAGATCTGAAGAAAGCTCATTATATTTTTGGTAAAGCTGGCCAAGGTTATTTATTTTTTCTGTTAGCCTCTCTTCTGTAAATAAATCGTCTTCCAACTGTTTATGAAGTTCTGTAATCTTAGAAACTGTTGGTTGTATAGCAAACAAACCAAAAATAGAGAGAGAAATGATGCTAAGAATAAGTGTAGTAAATGCCTGAGTTTTTTCTTCCTGAAAATCTGGAAGAAGTTCTTTGTATTTTTGCGCTTTTATTGACTTGAATATTGCTTCTCTTGTCATACTATTTCCTATCTTTCTTTTAAGATTACGGTAATGCCTACAATAATAGTTGCCGTTGATGTCTTATTTTCAATCTTATTTATTTGAATAGACTGTAATAAAGGATATTTACGAAGTGCGGATACAAAACTCGCTAAAGGCGCAACTGATCGAGCACGCACATCAATTTGTATTCTGTTGTTATTAAGAGTGAGATTGTCAAAAATAATATCGGAAGGAGCAAGAGATAAAATATCCTTTAGCGTCGCGACACTATCTCCTGCTTTGTTATATAACTGATTAATAATTGTTAATCTATCCTGAAGGTTACGGTACTTTTTTTCATCCTCTTTAAGTAATGCAACGATAGCTTGTTTTTGTTTAATCTTATCTTTAAGGTCAATAAGTTTCCAATCAAGAGAAATACGATATCCAAAGGCGGAAAGACCAATCAGAAAGGTTACCATGATAATAAGACGCCCTAGAGTTAGTGCCCAAATAACAAAGCGGTCAATAAAAGAGCCTCGTTTATGAGCAAGATTAATAGAGGGGATTTTTTTTCTCTTCACCATAAGAATCAAACCTTCAAAAAGAAGGCATAGATTTAGTCTAAGAGTTTTTTATGGGTTTGTCAAAGAGAAGAGAGTTATTTTGAGGCTACTTTTTTGACTGTTTAGATTTCTTACTTATAGTTTTCTTTTCAGGAGCGACTTTTACTAATTTTGCAAGTTGGGATTTAAGCCTTGCTGCTTTATTTTTATGGAATATGCCTTTTTTTACGGCTTTATCTATAGATTTTACTGCCTCAAGAATTATCTTTTTAGACACTTCCTTCCTGGCCTTTTTTATAAGCTTTTTGGTAATAGTGAGAACTTTTTTATTCTCTATT
This sequence comes from uncultured Gammaproteobacteria bacterium, assembly GCA_964482825.1. Lineage (GTDB taxonomy): Bacteria > Patescibacteriota > Microgenomatia > Levybacterales > UBA12049 > CAYZZG01. The sequence goes on along the minus strand of CAYZZG010000009.1, from coordinate 9,335 downwards.
GTTCTTTTTTTATCTTGTCGCAGTTTTTTCTTAGCTGATTTTATAACTGGCATGGTGGCATTTTAGCATGTTATACTATAAAAAACAATGCCGTACAAATTTTTTCAAAAAGGGATAAGTCTTCTTCTACGTAGACAGACCAACATTCTTTCTGCAGCACTGATTATTATGGCCACCGTTATTTTGGCCCAAATATTAGGCCTTGTAAGACAGCGAATGCTGGTTGCTATTTTTGGCGCCTCAAATGATTTGGGAGTATATCTAGCAAGCGCGAGGCTACCTGATTTCCTTTTCCAACTTATTGTTGCTGGCGCACTTTCCTCCGCATTTATACCAATTTTCTCGGAATTTCTTGCCAAAGGCGAAGATAAAAGTGCACATCGGATGGCTTCAACCCTTCTTACGTTTGGCATGATTATTTTTGCAATATTTTCCATTATACTTTTTGCTTTTGCGGAATTTTTTCTACAGTTTATGAATCTGGGAGCAGGATTTTCTTCTTCGCAAATTCACCTCATGGCATCACTGATGCGCATTATTATTATTGGTCAATTATTTTTTATTGTTGGTACCTTTTTTTCTGCATTGCTGCAATCTTATAATCATTTTTTTGTTCCCGGGATTGCAGCAGCTCTCTATAACTTGGGAATTATTATTGGTATTATTGTTCTTTCCCCTTTCGTTGGTATTGCTGCTCCAGCCTATGGAGTGATATTGGGTGCAGCATTTTTTATCATAGCCCAAGTTCCCATGATACGAAAAGTTGGGTTTCCTTTCCGCCCTTCGCTTTCCCTGCAAGCACCTGGAGTAAAAGAAGTATTTTCGCTGATGTGGCCAAGAACTATTTCATTGGCAATCTTTCAGCTTGGCACATTAGCTATTGTTGCTCTGGTGTCATTTCTTTCTCAAGCAGGACGCAACTATGTTATTTTTGATTATGCGCAAACCCTTGCGTTTGCTCCAGTTGGTCTTTTTGGGCAAACCATTGCCCAGGCGGCTTTCCCCGTACTTTCACGCGAGCGAAGAAATCTTGAAAACTTTCGGGCACTTTTTCTGACAAGCTTTAGCCAAATGCTCTATTTAGTTTTGCCTATTTCAGCACTGCTTCTTGTGTTACGTATTCCTGTGGTGAGATTAGTTTTTGGAGCAGGCCTTTTTGACTGGGAAGCAACTGTAGCAACCGGTAACACGCTGGCCTTTTTTTCCCTCTCTATTTTTGCCCAAGCATTAAGCTATCTGGTGGCGCGAGGATTTTACGCACTGCATGATACCAAAACACCGCTTGTTATTGGCGGGATAACAACTGTGCTTATGATTGTTATTGGTGCAGTATTTGTTTTGTCCTATCAGCTGGGTGTAGAGAGTATTGCAGCTGCTTATTCTATTGCAAGTATTCTCAATTTATTATTGTCTCTTAGTATTTTATATACCCGAATTGGTGGATTTTCTTGGACAAAACTTGCCTTGCCGATGGTAAAAATTTTTACCGCAACATTTTTTACCGGTTTTGCACTTTATATTCCTCTAAAGCTTTTAGATCAGTTGGTTTTCGATACCACCAGAACAATTAATCTTTTGATGCTTACTGGCATATCAAGCTTAGTAGGGCTTTCGTTATATCTGTTTTTAACCTGGTTTTTCAACGTAGAAGAAGCAAAAACATTTTTGTTGATGTTTCAAAAAATAGGTAACTGGAGGGATATTCTTAAAGAAAGTGATGAAGTCGTCGCCAATCCTACCAGAGTTCATCCTTAATGCTTTTTGTCAATTTGCTTCTTTTGAATCGCTAAAATATACCAGCAAACACTGAGAGTTGCTGAAAGGGTTCCCGCAAACGGAAGGAGAAGCTGTAAGTAAGTAAAGGCAAAAATAGCCAATATGGTGCCGTTAATAATACTTGTCGAAAACGCAGGTTTGTCTTTCCCCAAAATTGTAGGCAAAAGCGCAAACACAAAAATAATTTGTCCAACCGTTAACACCCACTCTTGCCACGTCATATCACCAGTATAGCACAAGAAAGAACACTCATACTTGAGATTCATTGCAGATCAAAAATCAGTAAAAACTTCAATACTTGGAAGTATTAAAGTTTTATCTAGTTTTCCCAAGCAGGCATAACACTACGCTATAGCGTGAGCTTGTACCGCAGTGTTTGGCTTTTTACTGCTGTAACAATTCTTGAGGGAAAGGTAGATTTGGTTTTGGAACAAAGTAGCGGAACTGGAACTATTGGGCCGCCTGATTGGTTTTCTTTAGTCATGGAGAGTATTCTATCATGCCTTAGACAAACTGTTAAACGATTTGTTTGCTATAATCTCCCTATGAATCAAGGGAATATTCGAAATTTTGCCATTATTGCCCATGTGGATCATGGCAAGTCGACGCTGTCGGATAGGTTGTTGGAGATTACCAATACCATTCCCAAAGAAAAAATGCGGGAGCAATACCTTGACCAAAATCCGATCAGTAGAGAGCGAGGAATAACGATCAAGTTAGCCCCTGTTCGTATGAACTATACGCTAGACGCTATTAACTATACGCTAAACCTGATAGATACTCCCGGCCATGTTGATTTTTCGTATGAAGTTTCCCGAACCCTTGCTGCCTGTGAAGGCGCAGTACTTTTGGTTGATGCAACACAGGGAATTCAGGCGCAAACAGTTTCGCATTATTTTTCGGCGAAAAAAGAAAATCTAATTATGATTCCGGTGATTAATAAAATAGATCTATCCAACGCTCAAACAGAAGCAGTAGAAAAAGAACTGGTGCAAACGTTTGGGTTTGACAAAGAAGAAATTATTCGTATCTCCGCCAAGACCGGAGAAAATGCTACACAACTTCTTGACGCAATTATTCACCGATTACCTCCTCCAAAGGGTAAGGAAAGTGAACCTCTTCGCGCCCTTATTTTTGATGCTGTTTACGACGAATATCGGGGAGTCGTAGCATATGTTCGAATAATTGATGGAGAACTTCGGGTTCACGACAAGATTTCGCTTTTTCAAAGTGGTACCCAAACAGAAGTAACCGATGTGGGATATTTTACTCCGTCGCTCGTATCTTCGGATCTGTTGGAAACGGGAGAGATAGGATATGTTATTACCGGCATTAAAGATTTAAAGAAAGCTCGCGTTGGCGACACCATAACAATATCAAATATCAAAAATCAAATATCAAAAATTACGCCTTTGCCGGGATATCAAACTCCAAAGCCGATGGTATTTTTTGGCATGTATCCAAAGACAACAGATGATTTTGTTTTGCTTAAAGAATCGCTTGGTAAGTTAGCTCTCAACGATACATCATTAACATATACAGAGGAATATTCATCATATTTAGGAAGTGGTTTCAGAGTTGGTTTTTTAGGACTTTTACATGCAGAAATTGTGAAGGAGCGGCTTAAGCAAGAATTTGGTCTTGAAATGCTTCTGACCATGCCGCAAGTGCTCTATCAAAAACTTAACAATGAAACTTACCTGGAACCATATATGAAACTTACTATTTATACTCCTTCCAAATATGTCGGTTCATTAATGACCGTGTGTCAGAAGCGCAAAGGTAAGCTTTTGGACGTAACGTATCGCGAAACATATGCTGTTTTAACGTACGATCTTCCATATAGCATGTTTATCCGTGGATTATCTGCCGAAATAAAATCAGTGTCTTCAGGATTTGCGAGCATTGATTACGAGCTAAGTGACTATCGGGAAGCAGACTTAATTCAATTAGAAATTCGTATTAACGATGAGTCTATTGATGTATTGTCAGAGCTAGCCTACAGAGACGAGGCGATTTCATTGGCCCGCGAAAAAGCTGAAAAGCTTAAAGAATCACTTCCTCGCCAACAATTTAGACAGATAATTCAAGGAGTAGTCAATGGAAATATTCTCGCGCGGGAGGAGATATCACCGTTTAGAAAAGATGTATTACAAAAAATGTCCGGAGGAGATAGAACGCGAAAAGATAAATTACTAAAAAAACAAAAAAAGGGAAAAGCTAGAATGATTCAAACAGGAAAAATTCATATTCCTCAAGAAGCACTCTACTCATTAATGAAAGCAAAGTAGTTTAGAGGATAAAGAAGACCACAGCTCCGATAATCGACAAAACTGCACCTGCCATGCCAATTCCTATCAATGCATTTCCTGGTCCGGGCGGGGCGATTGGTGCGCGGGTTGGAATGGGTGTATCTGTAGGTATAGAGGTAGCTGTGGGTGCTACTGGTGCTCCTATTCCTGCGCTAGGAGTCGCCGCTACCGCTTGAGTTACTGTAATTACTTGCGTGCAAGTACCAACGCTGCTGGTAACTCCTTTACTGTCGGTAAGAATTGCCGAGGCGTTAAAGGTGCCCGGATTATTATAAGTGTGAGAAACTTGGGTATTGACCGAATTTGTGCCGATTCCTCCGGCTTGCGTAACATCCTGCACCGGTCCGTCACCAAAATTAAAGGTAACTTTGCTAATTGTTCCATTTGGGTGATTGCCAATGGCGGTAAAGGTAATGGATAAAGGTACAGGACCGGTAGTTGCTCTATCCACAGAAAGACCTGTGCAAACCGGCGGTTGGGCTTGTGCTACTGCTGCAGGTGTGGGAGTTAAAGTTGCAGAAGGAGTAGCAGTAGGAGTTATTATTGATTGCGCAGGATTAATAGTAACCGTTGCGGGGTTTGCAGCAGAAATAACATTATCTTCTCCCTGTTCAAGTCCTACAATTGAGCTGGCGTAAGGGTTGGAAAAACTAATTTGTGCAGGAGTGGTTGAGGCGGCTTTTGCTTTAAAGGTAATAGTTGCAATTTTTACTTTGGTGGCAATTGCTTTTGTGGCGTTGGTGCCAACAGAAAAATTAATAAAAATTCCTCCATTGGTATAGATTGGTCCTTCAACAACACCAGGAAAACCCGGCGTATCTGCGCTAACGCTAAGAACCGGCGTAAGTCCAGCACCATCTGTAGCAAGTTTGGTAGGATCATATACAATAGTAAAGTTTGACGATAATACATTATTGGTGCCTGGGTCAAGATAAACATCTACATTAAATGTTTGATCAACGGTTGTTGTAACAGCAGCAGGTTGGAAAGAAAGAATTGTTGCCGGGGCTGCACTGCTTTGGGATTGTTGTTGTTGCGAAACTTGCCAAAGAACAAGGGGAATTGCTGCAAGCAGTACAACAACGATTCCTACAACAATCAGTCTTTTTCCTGAAAGTAAAGACATAAGGCAGCCCCCAATAAAGGGGGACTAACTTATCGTATAGAACAAATAGAGTATGTGTCAAGTACCGAAAGAAAAAGCAATTAAAACTATAGGTTATTGACAAGATAAAAACTATATTGTATATATTTAGCAATCACTTTGACAGAGTGATACTCGCCTGCCGATAGGCAGTTTTTTATAAGAAATTTAGCATGAAGACAAAAATAAACATTAGACCACTTTTTGACAATGTGCTTATCAGACCACTTGAAGCAGAAACAAAAACAGCCAGCGGCATTATCTTGCCTGACAGCGCAAAAGAAAAACCACAGATTGGAGAGATCATGGCAATAGGCCCTGGAAAAGTTGGACCAAAAGGAGAGAAACACCCTATGGTTGTTAAGGTAAAAAAAAAGGTGATGTATAAAAAATGGGGAGGAAACGAAGTAAAAGTAAATAATGAAGAATGGACAATTATCAGCCAAGATGATATCCTTGCGATTGTGAACAGTTAACAATTGACATTTGACAATTAACTCTAAGAAAACAAGTTGTTGAATGTTAACTGTTAATTGTTAATTGTAAATAGTTAATTGTTGTTAAGTATGGCAAAACAAATTAAATACGGAGCAGATGCTCGACAATCATTAATAGAAGGCGTAAACAAGCTGGCAAACGCTGTGGTTACTACTCTTGGCCCAAAGGGAAGAAATGTGGCGCTGGATAAAAAATGGGGAGCGCCAAATGTGGTTCATGATGGCGTAACTGTTGCCAAAGAAGTAGAACTTCCCGATCCATTTGAAAACATGGGAGCGCAACTGGTAAAAGAAGCAGCCAGCAAAACCAACGATGTCGCCGGTGATGGTACAACTACAGCAACCCTCTTAGCTCAGGCGATTATAAATACAGGTTTTAAAAATGTTACAGCCGGTGCAAACCCGATGATTATCAAAGTGGGTATCGAAAAAGCCGCAGAGGCGGTGGTTTCGGAAATCAAAAAAATGTCAAAGACTGTTAAAGAAGCAGATGTTACCAAGGTGGCCACTATCTCGGCGCAGGACGAAAAAATAGGAACACTCATTGCCGAAGCATTAGCAAGAGTAGGAAAAGACGGGGTGGTAACGGTTGAAGAAGGTCGGGGTCTGGAGATGTCTATAGACTATAAAGAAGGAATGGAGTTTGATAAAGGCTATGCTTCTCCATACTTTGTCACCAATGCCGATAAAATGGAAGCAGAAATAGAAGATCCTTACATCTTAATTACCGATAAAAAAATTTCGGCACTCAATGAATTACTTCCATTCCTGGAGAATTTAGTAAAAGTTTCCAAAAACCTGGTGATTATTGCCGATGATATCGAAGGTGAGGCATTGGCAACATTGGTAGTTAACAAACTCCGCGGCACATTCAATACCTTGGCAATTAAAGCTCCTGGATTTGGCGACAGACGAAAAGAAATGCTTGAGGATATTGCCATTTTAACAGGCGGTACGGTAATTTCCGAAGATACTGGTCGAAAGTTTGAAAGTGTAACACTTGAGGATTGCGGACGGGCAGATAAAGTCTGGGCAGATAAGGAAAACGCTCGGCTTATTGGTGGTAAGGGTGATCCGGCAAAATTAAAAGCGCGAATTGCGCAAATTAGACGTTCAATTGATACTACCACCTCGGATTTTGATAAAGAAAAACTGCAAGAGCGACTGGCAAAACTTTCCGGCGGCGTGGCGGTAATTAATGTTGGAGCGGCCACAGAGATAGAGCTTAAGGAGAAAAAAGAGCGAGTTAATGATGCAGTGGCCGCAACAAAGGCAGCGCTTGAGGAAGGAATTGTACCAGGCGGCGGCGTGGCGCTTCTAAAAGCTAGACAAGTGCTTGTTAAATTAAAGGATGCGATGGCTTCTGATGATGAAAAAACAGGGGTGGAAATTTTATACAAAGCGCTGTCTGAACCAATGAGAGGGATTGCCAAAAATACCGGTGTTGATGAAGGATGGGTGGTACGAACTGTAGAGGAATATACAGGAAAAGAAGCAGATTACGGATTTAATGCGCTAACGCTTGAATTTGGTTCGATGATTGCGGCCGGCATTGTAGATCCAGCCAAAGTAACTCGCTCTGCTGTGCAAAATGCAGTTAGTGTGGGTATGATGGTACTTACGACAGAGGCGCTTATTACCGATATACCAGAAAAGAAAGAAGCTCCCGCCATGCCACCCGGTGGTATGGGAGATATGGGATATTAACAATTAACAGTTGACAAATTGACAAAGACTCCCCGCTTAACAGGCGGGATTTTTTTATAGAAACTTAGCTTTACTCCGCAGGTGTAAACGTAACCCACCCTTGGGGTGTAATCGTGTAATCGGAGGTATAGTTAGGTGAGGTCAGGAGAGAATTTGAAGAAATCCCCTAATTTTTCTCTGAGAGGACCTTGTTTATACGCGTTAGAATCTTTTACAGGGAGAATCCGATCTAAAGTCCTTGACTCTCCGTAGATTGTCCACCCCGAAAATTCACTATATAATAATGACCCGGCTGCGCTTAACTCTCCTGTATAACCATTTTGTTCTATAGCATAATTTACAACGCTATGCCTTTGACTGTTAGGAAATATAATCATATCATCTCCACGCACAATCCACTTAAAGATTTTTCCCATATTTGGATCTAAAGGCAATTGATCAATTTCTGCCGCAAATGCTTCTGGGTCAAATGGTTGGCCATAAGCTAAATTAATAACAAACATTTGTGCTTTTGTAGTTGGTACTTCAGGCCAAACTCGTCGAATATCTGGTGACATAAACAGGAATTATAGCAACATAAATGCGTGAAGTCAACTCATGGTATAATTGAGGCATGACGGCTAGTGCCCTAGCGATAGATTGTAAATAATTTATTACTATGTTATAGTAAAACTGTGGTTGAGGGTGTTTATTTTTCTATTAAGACCCCACAGGGCATAACCATTCGGACGACAAAAACCTATTGGCTAAAGATTATTAGAGAAAAACATCCAAGTATTAAAAAGTACAAAAAACAAGTTCAAGAAGCGCTAAAAAATCCAGACGAAATCAGAGAAAGCAAGCAAGATCAAAGAGTTCATTTGTACTATAAAAAAATAGGGAAATTGTATGTTTGTGTTGTAACAGATCATGTTACGACAGATGAAGGATATATCATAACGTCGTACCTAACAGACAGAATTAAAGAAGGAGAGCAAATATATGTCAAAACTTAAAATATATTATGATTCTAAGGGTGAAACAGTAAGTGTTTGGTTTGATGATCCTAAAAAAGAGGTTTCTAGTGAAGAAGTAGGAGATGGAGTAATTCTTTCGAAAGATAAAAGAGGAGAAGTGATTGGTTTTGAAAAACTTTATGTAAAGTTACCAAAAGGGAAAAACGCAGCTTCTCTTCCCATAGAATTTTCTCTGTCTCAACCTCAATAGACTTGCAGAGCAATTTAATCCTTACGTGTCTATCTACCACACAAGGTGAGTGCACAGATTGTAATGGCTCCGCAGGTGTAAACGTAACCCACCCTCGGGGTGTAATCAGATAATAAGACTCCTGCCGTTGGCGGGATTTTTGATGGGAAAGGCTCTAGTGTTAACATATGAAATTTTTAGTAGAAAAGCCTAATTCTAAGGAGAGAATAAGGACTATTAAAATAAGAATAATGAGAATATAAAAGCAGGTAGAATAGAAATACAACTATGACAACTGAACTATATAGAAGGATTTTACTTTTTAAGTATTTTTCAAGCTTTTTATGTTGTTTAAAGTAGGTTTTTAAGACAAAAAAAATTATAATGTACAAGAAGAGAAGGTCAAATAAGAATGGAATAATATGGAAAGTAATTAATCCAGTAAATCCTCCATGTTCTATATAGTAAGACAGAGGAAGTCCTAATTGATAAGTTTCATTAACTTGTGGGGGTTGAAGTCTAATACGTGAAATAATCTTTAGGACATACAGGAAAGAGGTTGCTAAAAGTAAGCTGTAGGTTGAAAGAAATAACTTTTTCATGCTTTTTTAGTATAAAGAGTTAATTTTGAGAAAGTCAATACGAAGCGTGGTATAATTAAGGCATGACGGCAATTGACGTTATATGAGATAATATAAATATGAAGATAGACTT